>JAUWZP010000110.1 GCA_030615265.1 Candidatus Bathyarchaeota archaeon | reverse complement strand
TGTTTCTGTGGTGTTGTTTGCTGGTCTGGGCTTGTTGGAGGTTCTGTTTATCCGATGATTATCTGATTTCTTTATACATGGATTACGTGAAAATTGTGTGGTATGGTTTGCTTAGTTGGCTTTTGTGTATATTCTTAGTATATGTAGTAGGGAGCTCTGAAACCTTCTAGGTATATGCTAAAACTACGGTGCACACTAGACCGTTTCCTAGTTTGCATATAGTTCGGGTGCGGTTTGCTTTATTAAGTCATGGAGATTATGAATATGTTTTTTATGATCGTATATCCATGTTCCGCGTCTGAAATACTCATATGAAATCGTTTGACGCGAAGATTTTTGGAGGTCTTGAATCGCGTAACTATAGCTTTGCAGGAATTCTGTTCTGATCAGTTTAGACAAATGGTCTATAAATCTTCTGAACTCAGGTTTTGGGAGATATATGTATCCGTAGAGAGCATTTTGTCCGAGAACCTTACCTAGCGTCCTTACAAATGGTTTGTTTAGGAGAGATGATGTGAACTTGGTAAGCTTCTCTGCGCTGTCAAACTTAAACAAGAAGCAAAAAAAGTTAGAAGTAGTTGTGCCAAAACGAAAATCACTTACCTCGAAGCTTTCAAGAATACCTCGTCTTATAAGATGGTTACGATAATGATACCCAATTAGCTGTGGAGACACTCCAAGCATCTTTGCTATGTCAGTAAAGCTGGTTGTTGCATCCTTCTCCAATTCTTTTAAAATGAACACATCAATGTAATCCCCTTTAATGGGAAAATCCTTTGGGTCGACTAACGTGTAGGGTAATTCCGTATCTTCAGCTGGAATTTTTTTAATCCATTCATCCCACCGAAAATTCCAAGTTTGAGACTTTCGATCAAACCACTTACATCTTGAATGGACAGCGTGAAAACAAGTACACCAGAAAACCTGACTCTTCCTAGCCACTCCCAGTTTTACCACTTCCTCAAGAAATTGCTCAAACTCGACGCAATGATCGTTAGGAACGGTAAAAACTCCGACGCAACCCTCAAACATGCCATAACATCTGACTAAACTAATCCAGAAATCATTTTGTCTTAGGCAGTTGAAGAGCAAATCTTCGTATCCAGGAGCTGCTTCGGCAAAGACCAAAGCTTTCTTTAAGCCAAGGTAGGTATGGTAAATATTCACGTGAAATCTTAAAAAAAATTGGGAGGTAAGGTGTTTCAACCTTTTCCGCAAAGTTTCCGCAGGCATGTCTAATTTCCTAGCAACCTCTGTCACATTCCGAGGTCCATATTTCCCCAATCCTTCTAGGATTCTCAAATCTGAATACTCAAATTTTGGGGGCATTTCAGTTGACCACCTTGGGCTTGTTACACTACTTTATAGGCGTTATTAGTGCTTTAATTTTTAATTCTCAACTGCCAATCAAAGCATCGTCGATTGGGTCGCCTGTCGGCTCAACCTTGCTAGGCTCTATGTTGTGGATTCCGAACGCGGTTTTCGTTGCCCTGAAACCGCCTGGTGTAGGTAACTTAATGGCCATTGCTACGGTGGTGATTGCTGAAGCGAAGAATATCATGAATAACAATAATGCAGCTTTTAGGTTCAATTTCTCACCTCCTTTTTTGTTTTTTCATCCCAGAATACTCTAGATAGGGATGGAAAGGAAAAAAGCTATATGGAGTTAAGTTCTAGAAGATTGTTAGGTGCCAGTTTTGGAATCGGAACTATTCAGGGAGACGCAGAGGAAGATTGTTAAAAATTTCTTGGACACGCTGATCTTGATGGAGTTGAGGAAAGACTACCTCAGCGGCTACGACATCCTGAGGTTATTACATCGTAAATTGTCTGTGATGCTTAGTTCGGGAACTATCTATGCTCGTTTATACCATCTTGAAAGGAATAAGTTGACAGAGGGAATGGAGATAGAGGGAATGAAGATAAAGGGAATGAATAATAAGAAGAAAAGGGTTTATAGGCTGACCGAGGAAGGCAAGAAAACGGTTAACGCCTTTTTGGAGCTTAAGGATAAAATGTTAGACTTTATAAGTAATCTCTTCATATAATACAAGACTTTCATGTATCTTCGACGACTGTAACTTTTTCAACGTTTTTGAACCATGGGATCATAGGTGTACCCTTTGAAAGTTCCTCGAGGATCTCCCACTTCTGCTATGTCCATCATAATATGCCAACCAAAACGCAACCACCCTATTCTTCTCCACAAAATCATCAACCTCCCTCCGAGAAATCCCATAAGAAGTCAAAAAGCGGCACACCAGAACGTTATTCCAAAAAATATAACCTTCACTTAAAACACTTCCAGTATTTCTTTAGAATTCGCTTTAGGTTTGCAAGCGTGTTTTTAACTGTTCTACGGGCCAGGTCGGACTCAACCGGCGGAGTGTATGGATCGCTTACATCGATAGTTTCTAAGCCAACTACTCCTGCCGTGAGAGCGTACCAACAGGGCGGTAGAACCGTTGGGTTGTATCCGCTGCCAGGCATGAGGACTAGTTTGTTTTGGCACACTTTTTCTGCTACATGAGCTATGGTCTGGGATAAGTTGAAGAAACCGTTCACCGTGAGTCTAAGGCTTCCAAGCGTGTCGGCAAAATGAGGATCACTTCCTCCGTTAGCCACGATAAGGTCTGGCTTAAACTCTTCTGCAAGAGGAACAAAAATCTCTCTCAGCGCGTAGAGGTAGGTTTGATCACCTGTTCCAGGCGGCAGAGGCACATTGACGTTGTATCCCTCTCCTACACCTTTTCCGATTTGTTCGATGAATCCTGTGCCTGGATAAATAGTTCTCGGATCCTGATGTAACGAAATGTAAAGAACACTTGAATCTGAATAATAGATGTCACTAGTTCCGTTTCCAAAGTGCACATCGTAATCTATGATCAACGCGCGCTTAAGCCCATACTTGTCGCGGAGATGTTCCACCAGAACAGCTATGTCGTTGAACAAGCAGAAGCCTCCACCATAATTTCTACCTGCATGGTGATAGCCACAACCCAACGCCACCGCACGTTCAACTCTTCCCTCATACACCGCTTTCCCCGCTTCTAGGGCTCCACCTATTATCAATCGAGCAGCCTCAAGGATCTGTGGAGAGATCGGCGTTTCCACGTCGTATGGTTTGCTTTTTTCCGCCAAACGGAAGATTAGGTCTACATAATCTTTGTCATGAACTTTGAGCAAGTCTTGTTTAGTGACCGGCTTGGGTTCTAGCATGGTCACGTTAGGCAAACGAAACAGTCCTTGCTCCTCAAAAAGACGCATGGTATTGACAAATCGATCACCTCTAAAAGGGTGGCCTGGTCCTAAATCATACTGGCAATATTTTTCATGATAGGCTATACCCACCTTCAAACGGGTTCTCTCCAAGCTCGTTGATCAAAAATGTTCACATAGAGCACTCTTGTTCAGTAAAAGCTTATAAATTCTTAAAGGTCGAACGTTCGTTCTCATCATAAAAATGAAAAGAACCACGAAGAAAGCTGCACTAGTGCGGATTGAAACAAAAAAAGGAAGAAATTCGTGGAAGACATTTTGGTACCTATTCTTCTTCCTCTTGCTCTTCAGCTGTTGCCTCCTCTTCTTCGTCTTGAGAAGAAGAGGTATCTTCTGCCTCTGCTTCAACTTCCACTTCAGTTTCTCCTTCGATTGGAGTCTCTTCTACAATTGTTTCGGTGGCAACTTCTGGGGAAACTACCGGTTCTTCATCAACTTCCTCGGATGATGCGGACTGTTCTTCTGTTGGCGTTTCAGATGCGTTCTCTTCGATCCCTTCGAATCCTTCATTAGGTGTCTCTTCAGCTAATGTCTCTTCTGTAGATGCTTCTTCTGCTTGTACTTCCATTGGTTGCTCAATTTCCGTTTCTT
>JAUWZP010000117.1 GCA_030615265.1 Candidatus Bathyarchaeota archaeon | reverse complement strand
GCTACTATAAGCATTTGCGTGCCATCCACCGATACAGATCAGATTGTTCTCGTCGTAGAGAGGGTCGTACATGGCCGGGTTTTTCTTTTCATCTGTTTGGAGGAGTTCAAAACCCTTTTTTTCTGCGATAAGCACTGCAGCCTCAGCGTCCGAAAGATCAGAATCGAATACTACATAGGTTTTCTGACCCATGGTTTAATCACTAAAATAGTAGATTAGTGCTTTTAGCGTATATTTGTTTTGACCTCAAAACTTGTAGGTTCGGCGTGGATGCAGAACCTTCTTGTAATTCCGTCTGAGATTTGCTAAAAACTTCTCCGCTGCCGCCTCTTTCCTGCGCGCGTTCGTACGGTGGACCCTGACTTGGTTCTCTGAAATTTTCAGTTTGCGAGCTGTAGCTACGACGTCGTTCTCAAAATCTTTCATTTGGTCTAATACCTGTCGCTCGCGTGGGGATAGGTTCCACATCACTTAAGCCCTTTAATGAAACTTCATAAGATGTTAATATAGTTTGTTAATTGTTCGTTTTAATGTTCTTTTTTAATGGTTAACCTTAACTCTGCTTCCAGGCGTAATGTTGAAGACCGTGTATTTCGAGGTCCCTCTACCTACCCTAATTGGCGTTAAAACGTCCACTCACGTTGTTTCAGCCTCTTTGTATTTGAGGCGTCTGTCTGAACAGGCCTTTCGCTATCTCCGTCAATTTTTGTTCTTCCTCTAGGGTTAAGCCACTTTCCTGCATACAGTGGGTGTCAACCATTAGGGCATATTTTAAGGCCACACGAAGAGCCCGGGGATCTATTCCCCGCACTATCGCTTGCATACGTAGATCCATAACTAAGAATAAAGCAGCCTTCAGATGTATTTCCCACAGGGTATCAACCATTTTACTTCTCTTCCTTTTTCTCTTTTCGACGCACCTCTGCACAGATGCCACTCCTACGCTTACATTTGACAGCTACGTTTCGATGAAAGAAAATTCCAGTACGATGACAGAGGTAGCGTAGATCGCGCCAACATCTAGCTCTACCCCGTTGTCCACTAACTTTCTCCGCCAGGTTCACTCGTTGCTCATGCGTCAACTCTGTCATTCGTTGTTGACTACGTTTCCCCATTCTAACTAATGACTTCAAAATTTCTTTCCTCCTTCCTCCTTAACGACGATCCCAAGCCGTTTTAATTGAATGTTCACCGCAGCAAGCGTTCCACATCGTTTGATGATGTCGAGCCGTCTTACTATTTCCTCGACTGTTTGTGAAATGCTTCTAAAAGAGCCTGCCTTTTTGAACTCTTTAATCATTTCTAGTGCTTCTTCACTAAACGTCAATCTTTTGGCTTTCATTTTAACACCACCAACAAGATCTTACCATGGATGATCTCGAGTTCCAAGACTGTTCCTTCCTTGATACCGAGCTCTTTCCGTACTTTCACAGGGATTGTTATCCTTCCTTCCTTTTTCACCATTACTCTGGGTCGAAGCATAAACTCACCATTAATCGACAATTTGTCGAAAGCAGTAGTTAAACGTTACTTTTCCCTACAATGTTGTTTTAACATAGAGACGTCAAGTACTTGACGCCAATGATTGGACGGTTGGAAACCGTTTGAACAGTAAAAAGAAGCCCAAAATAAGGATGCCCGTAACGGGCATAGACAACGACAGGAGTTAGCTCTTGTGGCGCTAGTGTCTTTTTCTCCGTTTACTTCTATGCCTTTTACCACGTTTTTGTCTACGTTTTCTTGGCCGGGATTTGAACCCGGGACCCGGAAGGCGTTCTACAGCTTTGGTAAGAGTGTTTATCAGCTTCAATGTGGCCTCGTTTCTCTGTTCAGACTCTTGACTTAACGTTCTCACTAGTTGAAGGTGCTCTTTAAGGCTGACTTTGAAATCCGCGATCACGGGTCCAAGTTTGCCAACAGCAGTAGCTAGGTCGATATTAGCTTTTATGATCGGCTTAATCCAAGACGGCCAACCCTCTATTCCCTCAATATGAAGTGGATGGCTGCCATCAGCTTTCAAAGTGAGACCTAAGGACTTCTTGTAAAAGTCAATCTTGAACGGTGTAACAGGTCCTATTCTAAAAATTCGATGTCTATCATGAGGCTCTAACCCCTTGCTAACTTCCTCACACTTCCGTAAATCCAACCCTGCTTTAAAGAACGCATTCTCCACATGAATTTTAAGAGCATTAAAATCCATAGGCGCACGAGGTATAATCCGGCATGTGCCACTCCGGATAAACACCCGGATAGAAACAAAATCATTCGTAAACTGCAGCTGTCGATTCCTATTTGGAATCATATACCATTCATCAAAGGGTTTCGGATCATCCCGCCCAGGCGTGCGCCGAAGAGCCTCAATCAACAAACTCTGAACATACCCAACCCCCAAAGGCTTCTCAGTACGCCATTCTAACCTATGAGAAGGGACTTTATGGACTCGCCCTTGAACCTTACCAGCTAGTATTGCGTTAGTCTTTGATTTCCAGTTGTAGCACATCTGTTTGTACTTGTTGTAGTCAATTTTTAAGGATCTGCAGCATGCTTTTGCGTTAGATTTGGGGTGATTCCAGAAGTAATCTTTGATTCTCTTGGTTACGCCCTCTTTCCTAACTGGATCCTTACCGGTTAGATTTTTACGAAGAGGCTCATGGTGATTACTGTCCTTCATTGCTCATTCCTTGCGCGCGAGGGTAAAACTCTCTTTAGAGCTCTGGACACATAAAA
>JAUWZP010000054.1 GCA_030615265.1 Candidatus Bathyarchaeota archaeon | reverse complement strand
AACCACATCGCCGCCTTGTAGGACTTCCAGAAACTTGAAACGTATTATTCCATCCCATTTTTCACCATCAAGAAGAAAAACACGAAACTCATAGAGAGGCGCCAACGAACTCGGCATAGCATCGCTCGGAAAAGACTGAGTTTGGTTTCGAAACTTCACATAAACCATGTAATAAATAGACTCGCCCATATGATTGCCAACAGTAACAAAAAGGCTTTCTTCACTATTCACACGAACATCAAAAGGATAGTCTTTGGCCATATGTGTCGGACCTAAAATCGAAAGCTCAGAAAACCGCTCTTCAACACTAAACGAAACAAACAGATTGAAGGCAGGAGTAATGGCAAAAAACGACAAAACCAGACTACACACAGCAAACAAGTTGCGATAATCCTTAAGATCCATCAGAAGCCACCTCAGGTTTCATAGCACTCACCCGTCGAAGATATAACCGCTTGAAAACACGCCAACTCCAAAAACTCAACAGGACAACTATCAGAACAGCAAACAATGATTGAACCATAGCCCACCACATCTGCCATACAGGTACACCACGCTGTAAATCGCCGAGCCGAAAAGCCTTCACCTTCACCTCTTTCCCAATCACACCGGTAAGGTTCGCAAACTGCACCGCACTGCCAAAATCCCCAACCCTAAACGAAGTATGCGCCTGAGCTAAAAGCTGTAAAGCATCTCTGAGCAACTCAGAAAAACCTGAAATGTCAGCTCCAGCCATCTCAGCGTCCCTAACAGCTTGATACGCAGAAAACATCACATCCTCAGCAGCATCAATAGCCAAAACGGCTTCACCTTCACTATCTAAGGCTACCGCTTGTGATAACGTGGTTGACAATTGAACTAAAACTAGAAAAAGAACACAAAACTTTGGAACCGACATAGCATCATCTCACGTTACACCATTCTCTTCTCTAAGCTTTTGCCCTTGGGCTTACTACGAGGATTACCTAAACCAATTCCCACTTTGAAAAGCATCTTTTCTAACTCAGCCCTTTCACTATGAACACAACTAGTTTGTTCCTCAAGCTGCTTGCATCGCTTGTGATACTCGTCAAGTCTCTCAAGGAACTGCTCTCCTCTACTTGTAAGCACGTAACTTTTGCCTCTCTCAGAGGTCACTAATCGAGCATTAACTACCTCCTCTAAGTAGTGGCAGAGAAGCTTGTAACTCAGATTCGCTTGGTACATAATCCGAGTCTTATTTGCACCATCACTAGCAATACGCAGAATATCTGCTATGATCCGCAATCTACTCCGGTACTTACCCAAAACAAAACCCCATCAAACTCAACCAAACGTTCCTAAAGCCAACTCCAACAATAGCGAAGGGCAAGAATTCTTCAACACAAATCCTCGCCAAACATGCATCCCCACTAAAAAAGACTAGCCTCGACTACAGACAAGATGAAACATGACGAATTAACAGCGAAGTGATTTGCAAATACGTGAAACTTAACTAGACTTCTCTATGAAGCCAGCCTCTACCACCCTTCTTTAACGGTTGACCCTTTTTCCGCTTAGGCTTCGGTGGACGATGCATTAAACTTCTTGTTCGTCGTCCTTTCTTCAAAAAAGTGCGAATGAACTTCCCCCACCCACCTACAAAAGGGCTAGGAGGAACCGGGCTATCATAACTCAGCAGTCCATGTTGTTGCAGGATTTCTAAAAAGTTAGGAGCCTTGAATCTTCTTGTTGCCATTATGATTGTTCCGCGTTCCACAAACAGCGGAGAGTAATCTTTTTCTGCAATTCCTTCAGCACGTACTCTGTCGTCGATGCGCTGCCTCCACATGACTTTCCACTGCCTTTTAAGATTCTCTACGAGTTCCTTTCTCTCTTCGAAGGTGTTCACTATTTAGTCCCTCCGTGACCGGAGTGGATGAGAACCTGAATTTTCACATGTTTGCCTCCAATATCAGCCTATCTTTTTCCACCTCTAAATGCTTTCAAAAAGATTCTTACGCATGTTTCTGTGCATTCGGTCAACCAGTTATTCTCCCTCATATCAGATTGTCTGTTGGAAACACTTATGCCAAACCAATAAACTAGTAAGTAGATCATTATTACGAGTATTTAAGAATACATGAAGCGAGCTTCTAGCTGACAATTCTATAACATATATACTTCATGTTCTATAACATACATTATCTTTTTACAGAACTTTACAAGCAGATATCTAGTCTCATGCATGCATGCATGCATCAACTCAACCAGATAGTAGACATCCTTCTTCACCGACATTTCCGCAGGAACCCTGATCTGATTTTTCTAGACGGGTTAGCCCACGCCATTGTCGAAAATGATCTGAAACAAAGCCTCCGAAAATTCGCTAAATATGGAGTGCCAGCGCTACTCAAAGAAACAGGACGGAAAAAGACACGCAAACGTAAGCGAAGAGGAAAGACAACTCGCTGAGCAAAACCGCCTCCCATATGATAGGTGGGAAAGATGGAAACGGAACCGCTGAGGAAAACCAACCAAAATCTCTACATCATCGACTACGACATTCCACGAAAACCCCAATCCAAAAGACGAGCATTCTACAGGCAATTATCGAAAATAAAGCATAAAATGGGTTTACTCGGAAAAATAAGCACGATGAGCGTCCTAGTCACCCCAGACCGGGCGCTAGCCACGCAGATATACGACTTGGCGAAGAAGTATGGAACAGCTAATCTCTACACGGGTTTTCGTAAGTGCGACGACGAATAGAATTACATGAAATGGTCTCACGTGAGACATTGAGAGTAAACATTTCGCTAGCTGCGAAGGCCCCATCTAAATCCTTGTTACACGTGCGACACTTTTCTCTGCGAAGCGTAAAAATTCTGTCATACGTGTGACCTAAATTTAGGTAAGGTTGGGTTTTCAGCGTGTGCGCATTTGCGCACGCTTAGGTGTCTAATTTCGCCTAAATTCGTACCTAAATCAAACTTCTATTTAGATGGCTATGTAGGTTTATATCTGGTTTAATCCCCCTACAATGCAAGAGAACCATCTGCATTACATCTAGGTCTTGGACATGGCTAACTTCTGAAGACTCCCGCCCACCAATCCCCCTGCCCCCTAGCCCTTCAATCTAGTAGTTACAGGTTGGCGCACTCTCCCTTTTGTTTCCGACAAAGTAAGAGAGAATCGTTGAGGAGGTGATAGGCGACTAGCTGGACTCATGGCTCTCCCTCAAAAAAAGGGGTTTGGCAGAGTGGTTTTTTCTGCCGATGGTAAGGTTCCCCTTTTCGTCTACCAGGCTCTAACCCTGTTAATCTCAAAAGGTTCTGCATGCATGCATGCGACAACTATGCGCGCGTTTCAATTTGGTTCACTTACATGATAAACAATATGGAGAACGATCTGCATGTGTAACAAAAAAAAATAGAGAAAAATGGTGTGTGCCCGCGTATAACTGCAGGGTTGCCAGTTAATTACAGGATTCTAATGGACGTCTTCGAGCAGGATCGTTTTGACGTGTAACACTGTGTTGCCACTGGACAGTCCGTCTGCTGACGCCGTTAATGTGGCAGTACCAGCCCCACCTTGGGCCATAATGTAGATAGTTGCCAGTCCATCCGAATCCGTAGTCACTGTCACGAGATGTCCAAACTGACCCGCAAGGAATAAGACAGGCTTCATCGTTGAAGAACCTGACCAAAAAGATATTTCAACCGTTACGGCAACACCTGACGCCGCAACGGTTTGGTTATCTTGGTCTTTGAGTTGAACTGTGATTTGTGAAAGACCATAACTTCCTAACACAACGTTAGGTTCCGCCGTTAGGTCTATTCTGGATGCAATTCGTGGATCTGTTCGATCATCCATCTTAACATTGTCAACTCGATAGTTGTCATGGTAAACGGTTTTGGCTGATGCCTGCGCCCCGCCAGAAATATATATGTACGGGTAAACACGCTCAATATTCCCCACGCCGCTAAAATCTCCTGTCATCTCGCACATCAAAGTTCCGTTAACCCATAGCCTAGCCTGCCCATTTGTTGTAGCGTTGAAATAAAACTCCACTTCGTACCATTCATCCGCGTTTATTCCATCTAAGGTATTATTTGTTGCCCCGCCTGTTTCTGCCATACGCCAGTAATAGTTTCCTGTTGCACGGTTTACCCCTGCAGATGCCATCCACGTTCCATCCTCCTGAGCTACCCGTAGAACCCAGATTGTTGTGCCATCCGTGTCTGGCAAATCCTCAAATCTAATGTAAGACCTCTGGTAAATCTCGGTTGTATTTTGGATTATGCGCGTTGCTCTCGCGTAAGAGTTCAACGAACCGTCAGTTGCGAAGTTCCCACTGTATGTACTTTTCCAAGCGTAGGTCGATGTTACACTTGGCTGTACGCCTCCGTTTGCATATTGCGTTCCGTTCCATGCAGAGAAGTCACCTTCCTCAAATCCGTTTTCCCAATTTTCGAAGTCAACTAGAGAATAATCTACTCCATAATATTCTGAAACTTTTTCCGTAGCCAAAACAACATCATCAACCCACATTTCAAATGACGCTATATCTCGAGTGCTGTACACCTCAATGATAAGGGGATAGTATGGAGAACCTCTTCCCCAGAAGTCTCCAACCTCTGGTTCTCCCCAGTATGCAGGGTCGGTAGGAATATCTGTCAATTCCAGCTTTAAATTATTGTTTACCCAACCTCTAACAATTCCATCAGATTGCCCATATTTGATATACAGTTGGAAATGATGCCATGTGTTCAGTGCAATGTATTCCTTATCGCCATTAACCCAATTGGGTTCATTCCATTGACCCGTTCTGTCATTTCCACTCCAATTAGGTCGGGCATAGAAACCAGTTCCGTCTTTGTTTAGAGCGAAAGCAAGTCTCAATCCTTTGCTCCATTTTCCACCATCGTCACTTGGATTTCCCCAATATAGTTTCAATCCACCCATTGTAAACCAGCTTACAGCATCAACAACATCGTCAAATCCAGTTGGAAAGTATGTCCACCAGCTTGCGTAAAACTCGTTTGACGTGTGGCTCCAATATTTCAAGCCAACTCTACGTTGTGCGTCGCTTTTAGGAGGATTTCCTTGATAGATTCTCACTGAATACGTCCCAGTCCTTGCATGAGTTGTACTAACTTCAATTGCACTTCCTGCTGTTGACCCGCTTCCAGTTGCTCCAGCAAAATCCCAAGGTGGCCGTAATGTTCCTGATTCTGCTCCGTATTCAAAGAAAATGTCTTCTGCCCCCAAAGTTGCTTGGGTCAATGGTGTATCGATGCTGAAAAATGCGAGGAAAACTATCGCAACTAACATGATGCTTACTACGAGTTTAGGAAACAAAACACTCCTTCTCATTACTTGTTCATCCAAACTCTTTTCTGGTGGACGTAAATCCACATTTTCTCTACAGATTATACTCGACATTTTGTGAAACAAAATTATATAAGTATTTCCCAGTTCATAGCTTGAAACTATGCCCCAGTGCATAAAATGTATGACCAAAGATGCCTCTCCTAGTTGTAGCCCATGGTCGTTAGACTTCCCAATTGACTACACTAGACCAAATCGCACGCGAGAAATACTTAACATTATTTGTCATGGAGTACTGCAAAAAGCTATACTGCAAGACTCCGCGCGCGTGACACGCTGAAAGTGAATCTTGCATGCAAAGACGATCAAGATTACGGCAGCAAAGTGCCGATAAACCAGAAATAATAAGCTATCACAGAAACCACAACTATAAGAATGACAACAAACGCGAGCCAATATTCCTTAAACCATTCACTCGCGATAACCATTTCATTCGTCAGTCCACGGTAACGCATGCGTGCACGCGATGGTAGACGTTTACGTATGAATGCTATTGCACGCGAAATGATACCCCGCACACGAGCATTAGCAACGGCCACAAGCACAACGATAACCGCACTTGCGCCCAAGAGCCCTAGTGACATTAGGTCAATCTTCTGCGTTAAGCCATCAATCTTGTTCGTTAAGTTTACGTTCTCCTGCGATAAAATGTCTACCTTGTCCTTTAGGTCATCGTTCTGCTGCGATAAATCAGTGTTCTGCTGAGATAACTCATCAATCCTATCATTCAAGGTTTCGTTCAAGCTAAGGAGCTCTTGGTAAAGGGGATCCTCAGCTACTGGTTTATTCACCATTACAATTGCCGTAACTTCTTCTGACCATGCACCCGAGTTGTCTTTCACACTGAAGTAAATTGTGTGCGTTCCATCTGCCAACGTTGACAAGCTAAAAGTTGCCGCGGTGCCTATGGTTCCGTTGATAGATGATCTCCATTTATATGCAGAAACAGAACCGTCAGCGTCGGTGCCATGACCCACAAAGGAAATTGTTTCTCCACGAGTTGTTGGATTTGGGGTTACTGAGTCAATGTAAGCGGTTGGAGGAATATTCTCGGGTATCACGATAAAAGCTTCTTCATTAGTGCCGATATATGTACCGTTGGCGCCGCCTATAACATAAATTCTGCCATTATTGCCCAGAGCCGCACCCAACTCCTTCCTTGCAGTTGGCATAATCGACTCTGACCAACCTGGCACCGCCCAAGTGTCTGTCTTGGGGTCGTATATTTCAACAGTGTCAAAGAAGGGTCCCGCATTTTTGGTGTAGTTTGTTCCTCCGCCTATCACGTAAATCTTCTTGTCAGGTCCTAACACTAGACCGAAATCTAATTTAGGCGATGGCATGGAAGCTTTTTCAGTCCACGTATCAGTTGAAGGATCGTAAGCTTCTACCACCGAAAGCGCAGAGCCATTGTACCCGCCCATAGCATAGATTATGCCGTCTGGACCTTTGGCTACACTCAGCAAGCTTCTTCCCGTAGGCATGTCCGTCCCATTAGTCCACGTATCTGTTTCTGGGTTGTAGATTTGCGTCTTATTGCTGAAGGGGAAACCTCCAGATGACTCTCCACCAAAAACGTAAACCTTGCCATCATTACCAGTAGCAGCGCTCGCCATCCATGCACCAGTTGGAATTGCAGTCTTTGAAGACCATGTGTCAGAGGTGGTGTCGTAAGCTTGCACTGTCGCCAAATAGCCCACATCAAGACCACCAATTACGTAGATTGTTCCATCTACTCCTTTAGCAACAGCGGCACCTCCCGTAGCTTGAGACATTAACGCTCTTGCCGTCCACGTATCTGTCAAAGGATTATAGGCTTCAACCGTTGAGAAGATATCGGTTCCATTGTATCCGCCCATAACGTAGATTAATCCATTGTCACCTGCTATAATGGCTGCCTGTCCCCTTGCGGTTGGCATACCTGTTTTGGCTCTCCATGAAGGAGAGGGCATATCCACTGCAAACCCAAGGTTTAACTGAGCTAAACCAAGTGCTGAAAGCCCAACTATCATACAGATATAAACAATCGCAACTTTTAACCTCAATTTTTTCCATTCTCCTTTACTAAACGAGCAATACCATTTCCAAACTTTTCTCTAATAGACTTTTGCCTGCGCACATGCATGTCAACCAAAAACAACCTTCAACAACAAAAAACACCAAAAACAATCAAGAGTTGCCACATGCACAACAAAATCCTATACTACTACCCATACACAAACAGTCCAATGATGGCGAACACAGCTACTATCGCCCACATCACATAAGTCAACGTTTTCTCTTTCATTGGATGGATCTGTAAGATTAAGCATCTGAGGCTCCATTTGGTAGGACAAGGAATTGTGCCGTCTGGATTCATAGGAGCTACTCTTGGTGGGGCTTTTCCCCTAAGTTTTCCAATAAAGAACAACATAGCGTTTATCGTGTAGGGAAGGAACATAACAAAGACAGCTCGCTCAAAATCTGCAAGCATGGCAACACATGCGATTACTGCGCCCATTCCGAAGGTTCCAACATCTCCAGGAAACACGCGGGAGGGATATTTGTTATAGTACAGAAAGGCGATAAGTGCTCCTATGAATGGAATTAAAATGATGAGCCCTTCATTCTTATTTCGAAGTATGGATAATAAGGTTAAAGCTGAAGCAATTATCAGCGTGGAGCCAGCTTCCAATCCGTTCAAGCCAGCTAACATGTTCACAGCATTAGCACACGCAGTAACAATAAAAGGAACCACGAATGCAAAGAATAGAACTAGCCCGAACACACCGAGCACTGCCTCAAAATTAAAGTCGCCGAATGGCGTGGAAAATATTGGTACACTGAGGCTCAAAACAGCCAAAGGGACGCCGCCAAGCATAGGAGTTAGCGCTTTTATTCTCCATCTTATTTCGTAGATGTCATCTATCAACCCGATGAAAGTGGAGAAAAGCACGGTAGCAGCTGTTCCAATAATTTTGATCATTTCTTCGGTGTAGATGTTCGTTGACGGCTCGTATAAAAACGGAATGAAAATGAATAGTCCCAGGAGGTAGGCTAACATTAAGATTATTCCTCCGGATTCCGCAATCTTTGGCTTGTTAAGCTTGTGGACATCAATGCCGACCATGTCTACTGCGCGAGCTTTTTTGATATAGTATGGCAGAAGAAAGATACAAATAGCGAAAGAGATGAAAAAGCTCAGCGGGAGAATCCACAACAGGTCAAGCATCGATCGTCTCTGCCATTCTAAACTTTATGGGTATGTAGTTGAGATTGAAGATATAAAATTGTTTTTGAGGTTTTCCGACTCTATTATAGCGAATTCTCGTTTTTTCTCATTCAGAAGAGTGGTAAGACTTGTTCTGAGAAGACTCTACGGACCATTACTATCAAAGCCGTTTGCCTCTTTAATTCTTAATCTGGCATCGTAGACTAAGCTTGCGAGAGATCAACGTACCATTTGACAAGTTCAGCTAACCCGTTTTTGAGAGATATTTTAGGATCGAATTGCAGAAGCCCTCTTACCCTTGTCATATCAGCGTAGCTATGTTTTATGTCCCCTGATCTCGATTTTTCATAGATTGGCTTCAGATTTGTCTTCACGATCTGTTGAAGCATCTCTAGTAGCTGATTTATCGCTGTTGGCGTTCCAGTGGCTACATTGAGGACTTCTCCAATTGCAGTTTTCTTGGCTAAACCGAGCATGTTCGCGGCAACCACGTCTTGTATGTTAATAAAGTCTCTTGTTTGTTCACCGTCTCCGTAAATAATTGGAGCATCATTTTTCAGCAGTCTGTTAATGAATATCGTGATTACGCCGCTGTATGGGCCCCATGTTTGTCGTGGACCGTACACATTGAAGTAACGTAAACAAACGGTGTTGAGACCATATACTTTACGGTAGTTTTTAACGTAGTTTTCAGCTGCCAATTTTGAAACTGCATAAGGCGAGATGGGTTGTGGCATTAGCATCTCGTGTTGGGGCAAAGTCTCGGTTTCGCCATAGATTGCAGTTGAAGAAGCGTAAATAAATCGTTTTACGTCCGCGTGTGTACATGCTTCTAGAAGATTCAGTGTTCCTGTAACGTTTATTTCATTTGTCAGCAATGGATTTTCTATTGAACGAGGTACGCTTACTAGTGCGGCTTCATGAAAAACGGCGTCTACGTCTTCGACGATCCTCGTCACCAAAGCTGCGTTTCGGATGTCGCCTTTGATGAAGTGGAAGTCCTTTCTGTCTTGATGGTGGGCAATGTTTTTTCTTAGTCCTGTTGTGAGATTATCAATGACTGTGACTTCAAATCCTTCTTTTAGGAGTCTGTCAACTATGTGGCTGCCTATGAAGCCAGCTCCGCCTGTGACAAGGATTTTTGAGTAGCTCTTCGGCATGTGCATCTGCTCGTTTAGATTTCTATCTGTTTAGTTGGTTAAAGACTTTCTAGATTGTGAAGCAATATTCCTTGTTTTGGAATATTTTTCGGTTGGGAGCACTCCTTTTAGGGTTTGGTGTGTTGTGTTATAGATGAATGTTATAGAAAAACTTTAGCGAGGATTTTGTGTTGAATGATGATCCGCTTGGGGGTTCCCGTAAACGTCGAGACCGCTTGTATATAATGGCTGAAATCTTAGGGGTAGCTAAAGAAGGCACACTTAAGACGCAGATCATGTATAGGGCGAATTTGAGTTTCGCACAGTTAAACGAATACTTATCCCTCCTTTTGAAGCTAAATCTCCTTGAAACCGTTAAAGCAGCTGATAAAAACATCTATAAGACAACTGAAAAGGGCTTACGATACCTTGAGAGTTACAGAGAAATTAGAGAATTGTTGAAAAGGGAAAATGGAAAAGGAAACACTGGGAAAGAAGCTAACTCGCTTTATTTGATTAAACGCGGATCGCAAGTGATATGTAGCAAAGGTCCCTTCTAAAGTGACGAACTAAGACTTTTAACACTCGTATTGCCTGGCTTCTCTAGCCTAATCATAATGGAATATTCGCATGTTTTTTAGGTGGTCTCGACTCTCGCTTTGTGACAAGCATTTCTAAGGCTGTTATCAGTTTCGGTCGAGTTTCTGCTGGTTCAATAACATCGTCAATATAGCCTTTCTCAGCTGCGATGTAAGGGTTTGAAAACTTCTCTCGATACTCCATGGTTAACTTTTTACTCATCTGCTCAGGGTCTTCTTCTTTAGCTATTTCTTTTCTGAAGACTATGTTGATAGCGCCTTGAGGTCCCATAACTGCAATCTCAGCGGTCGGCCAAGCTAGGTTAACGTCTCCTCGGGAATGTTTACTTCCCATAACATCATATGCGCCACCGTAAGCCTTCCGCAGAATCAACGTAATCTTAGGCGCGGTAGCCTCACAATATGCATAGAGCAGCTTACTGCCATGTCTGATAATGCCACCATGTTCCTGGTCGATCCCCGGCAAGAAACCGGGAACATCCACAAAGGTCACGATAGGAATGTTGAACGCGTCGCAAAACCGCACAAACCTTCCAGCCTTAACTGAAGAGTTGACGTCTAAAGCACCAGCGAAAAACTTGGGCTGGTTTGCCACTATTCCAACTGTGCGTCCATTAAGCCTTGCAAAACCTACGACAATATTAGGCGCCCATAAGGGTTGAACTTCTAAAAAATCGCCGTTGTCCACTACAGTTAAAATGATATCTTTAACATCATAGGGCTTGTCGGGGTCGTCGGGCAAGATCTCCGCCAAATGCTCATCAGTCCGATTAGGATCGTCGCCGGTCTCCACGACAGGTGGGTCTTCCATATTGTTAGACGGCAGAAAACTCAACAGTTTCTTAATAATCGTCATGCATTCTTCTTCGTCGTCGGCGATGAAATGCGCCACCCCGCTGGTTTGACTGTGAACCAAGGCGCCTCCCAAATCTTCAAAGCTGACCTCTTGTCCAAGCACAGCCCTAATCACGTCTGGTCCAGTGATAAACATGTGACTTGTTTCTTTCACCATCACAGTGAAGTCGGTTAGAGCAGGCGAGTAAACAGCGCCACCCGCGCAGGGTCCCAAAATCGCAGATATCTGCGGAATCACTCCTGAAGCCATAACATTTCTAAAGAAAATGTCGCCATACCCAGCCAAGCTGGCAACACCCTCTTGAATACGAGCTCCGCCAGAATCGTTCAGTCCAATAACGGGTGCTCCAGTCTTCATGGCTAAATCCATTATTTTGCAGACTTTCTTGGCGAACATTTCACCCAGCGAGCCGCCGAAAACTGTGAAGTCTTGGGAGAAAACAAAGACTGGACGTCCGTCAATTGTTCCGTAGCCAGTTACTACGCCGTCTCCTAACGGTTTACGCTTAGCCATGTCGAAGTCTCTGCATCGGTGCACAATAAAAGTGTCAAATTCTACAAAGCTGCCGGGGTCTAGTAGCAAGTCTAAGCGTTCTCTGGCGGTTAATTTTCCCCTCTTATGTTGAGCCTCAATTCTCCGTTTTCCACCGCCCAGTTTTGACTGTTCACGTAATTCTCTCAACCTCTGAATCTTATCCTTAACTGTTGGCTCGCGTTCTGCCATTATAGCTCTACCTCCATTTGCTTCTACCTTTATTGATCAGAGGGATATTTAATTTAATCGAGGTATACTCTCCTAGCTTTTAGAATAGCAAACGGTTATGACTCACAATGCTTTATGTGCGGGGGCTCACCGTTCGTTCTATGTTTTAACCTTCACTACGTTTCAGGCTTACGTCACCCGATAAAACTCTTCTTAAAGTCCCATCTTGAAGCCTTATTATTAACGCTCCGTTTTCATCCACGTCAATTGCCCAGCCTTCAATTGTCTCTTTCCAACTGGTCACTTCCACATAGGAGCCTAAGAACCCACAGAGACTTTTCCACTCCTTCAAGACGAGACTAAACTTTCCGTCGATGAGCTTACCATAGCAATGTTCCATTTTCTCCAGCAAAGTACGCAAAAATTGTTCGCGGTCAATCTCTCGTTTCAACTCGTGCTTCAAAGATGTGGCGTTCTCCCTTACTTGTTTAGGTAAAGAATTCAATTCGATGTTAGCGTTGATTCCAATACCAACCACGACAAAGTTGGTTATGCTGCCTCTCGTGTTGGCTTCGGTTAGGATGCCGCACACTTTTTTGGTGTTGATTAGAACATCGTTGGGCCACTTGACCTCAGTCTTCAAGCTGAAAAGTTGATTGATGGTTTTAGCTACAGCCAGAGATGTCATCACCGTTAGCTTTGGAACGTCTTTGGCGCTGAGTTTTGGTCGCAGAATTGTTGAAAACCATATTCCACCTTTTGGAGATGTCCATTCTCTGCTGAGTCTTCCTTTGCCGCGGGTTTGGGTCTCAGCAAGAATTACCGTTCCTTCTCTGGCTCCTATGGCAGCTATTTCCTTTGCCAAATCATTTGTGGAAGTAACTTCAGAAAACCAGTGAATAGTTTTTCCGATGAGGTTAGTTCTGAGGTT
>JAUWZP010000068.1 GCA_030615265.1 Candidatus Bathyarchaeota archaeon | reverse complement strand
CCTACTCTTATTACTGGTTTGTATTCTGGCATAGCCGCGAAGATTACGTCTGACCAGTACATTCGTCCTTGAAGGAAGTCTTCGGTTAGGCTTTCGGTTGATGGCGGTATGTCTGTGTAGGTGAAAGCAACGCCTTCAGCCTATTTGAGCACGGTCATGTTTCCCGTTCTGATGAGCACGGCAATGGTGTTAGCTAGGTCATCTAAGGACGGATAGCGGGTGCATTCCAAGATAATTAGTTTCTCGGGGCGGCGACAACAATCTCAACCATGAATGCAGCTCCAACTCTGTTAGTAGCGTTACAATTGTATGCGGTGGGCTGCTTTAGTAAACTTTCGGGTTGACCGTGCTGTTTCTAAAACAGAATATGCGCGTGCTCCCGTTCACTGGAAAGAAACTCATAGGCAAGACATTGAACGGTTTCAAGAAAAGACGTGTTGAAGACTATAGAATTGAAAGATTAAAGGCTTTGTGAACTCCTGTTCATGACTTAAACATTCAAATTATAAGTGGCGTTGGTGAGTCTCTCAGCTTTTTCTTTACGTATGAGCACGGTGTCTTCGATGCGGACTCCGCCAAACCCGACAATATAGATCCCAGGCTCATCCGTTACAACGTTTCCAGCCTTCAGCAAATCTTTGCCTTCTGAAGTCAAGGTTGGCAGTTCATGCACATCGAGTCCGATGCCGTGTCCTAGGCTGTGAACAAAATATTTGCCATAACCAGCCTGCTTAATGATTTTTCTTGCAGCAGCATCGGCGTCTTTGGCCTTGACTCCCTCGCGGAGACTTTCAAAGGCTCTTTGCTGAGCCTTCCTAACAGTTTCATAGATTTTCGCTTGTTTCTGCGAAGGTTCTCCAACTAAGAAAGTTCTTGTTAAATCAGCGCAATAATGTTGGTACTTTGCGCCTAAGTCAATCACGATGAATTCTCCTTTTTTGATCTTTTTGTCTGTGCATCCGCCGTGTGGAAACGCTGAGCATGATCCAGAGGCCACTATGGTTTCGAAGCCTACACCGTCTGAGCCGAGCTTTCGCATGGCGTATTCGATTTCGGCGGCAACTTCGTATTCCCGCATTCCTGGTTTAATGACTTCAGCTGCTCTTTTGATGCCTTCGTTTGTGATTTCTGCTGCCTTTCTCATGTAGTTTAATTCGATTTTGTCTTTTACTTTTCGAAGACTCCAAACAAGTTGACTCTGTGTTCTTAGTTTCACGCTTTTTAGACTATTTTGGAATTTAAGGAAGATGGAGGAATCGAGAGCGTCGAAGCCTACTTGTTTAAGTTCAAGTTTCTTTATCTGAGCCGCAACTTTGCGGTCGGCACCGTCGCCAGCAGCTCTTTTTACGAGTTCTACGCGGCAATCTTTAGCTATTTCCTTTGCTGCCTCATAGTTGACTCCGTAGACGTAGAGAACCGATTCGTTTTTGGCTGGAACAAGCAGTTTTGCTCCGCCCAGAAAGCCTGTGAAGTATAGCATGTTTGTTTCATTGGCAACAATGTAGCCGTCTAAGTTTTCACTTTGAAGGGAATCTTTTAATTTTTGAATTCGGTTAGTCAACAAGTTCCCAGCTTTTCAGAAAGAGTATGCGTATGAAACTATAACTTTTGCGTAGAAAATTTGAAACTGAGTTGGGTTAGCCTCCGCTCATCAGGGACATTAAGATGACATTGTCTCCGTTGTTGAGTTGTGTGTCCACCCCTTTTAGTTGTCCAGTTAAAACGCCGTTTACTGTTACGACAAAGCCCATCTTCACATCTTTAAGCCCTGTTTCGTAAACTTCTCTTTGGAACGGTTTACCATAAATTCCAGCTATTTTGCTTAATAGTTGTGACAACGAAGCGTTGTCTTGGAGTTCAAACTCGTCTTCCCCTCTTTGGATAAGGTTCTTAATGAAGCCCAAATATTGAACTTTGACCCTCATTTTCTTTTTTTCCAACTTCTGTTTTGTGACTGCGTAGTTAGGCTTTGGTCTTCACTAACATTTTAAGAAAAGTTAAATATTTGACTCTTCCTATTTGTATTCTCTCCCAATAAAAACTGATAAACATTGGAGGAAAAGAAAGTGTTAGGTTACGCTGGACGAATCTTACACGTAGATTTGACCACTGGAAAAGTAGAAACCGCCACATTGAAAGAAGAGCTTGCCAAAAAATACATAGGAGGCATCGGGCTTGGAATGCGCCTGTATCTCGACAACTCCAAGCCAGGCGTAGACCCCTTTGACCCAGAAAACCCCCTTGTACTGACAACAGGACCCCTGTCGGGTACGATGGTGCCCACTGGCGGCAACGGACACGCATTTGTAAGTAAATCTCCCCAAAGCTTCGGAGTGGGCGAAGCCAAGTCTCATGGACATTTTGGCACGGCACTGAAAAGAGCTGGATATGACGGCGTTGTCTTCAAAGGCAAAGCTGAAAAGCCCGTGTATCTGTGGATTGACGACGACGCAGTGCAATTAATGGATGCCAAACATCTTTGGGGTAAGTCCACTGGAGAAACCGAAGACGCCATTAGAGCTGAGTTAAAGGATCACTACATACGAGTGGCTACAATAGGTGTGGCTGGAGAGAAACTTGTTCGAATTGCTTGTATAATGAATGATAAGACAAGAGCTGCCGGAAGATGCGGCCTCGGCGCTGTAATGGGCTCCAAAAACCTCAAGGCAATAGCCGTGCGAGGCTCAAAAGACATCGCAGTTCCTGACAAAGACAAACTGCTGGAAATTATCAAGAGACAACACGAACGCATGAAAGGACCTGCCACAAGAAAGTACAGAACGCTAGGTACGCCCGAAAACGTTCTAGTTATGAATTCGATAGCAGCCATGCCAACAAGAAACTTCACGCAGGCAACCTTTGAACACGCCGAAAAAATAAGTGGAGAATACTTAAACCAACGTTTTGTCGCCAAAATCATCGGATGCAATTCTTGCGCCATGCGCTGTGAGCATATTGCAGTAGTTCCAGAAGGACCTTATAAAGGCACCACGACCAGAATCGAGTATGAACCCCTTTGGGCTATGGGGCCCAACTGTGGCGTGGGCAATCTCGACGCTATTCTCAAAGGAATGGAACTTAGCAACTTCTATGGAGTTGACGCCATATCTATAGGAGATATTGTGGGTTTTGCCATGGACCTCTACGAGCACGGCATCCTATCCAAGGAAGATGTGGGGCTGGAGCTCAAGTTTGGAAATGGTGAAGCCATGGTTGAAATGGTGAAGCGAATTAGCCTTAGAGAAGGCGTTGGCGACGTACTGGCAGAAGGCGTTAAGATAGCTGCTGAGAAGATAGGCAAAGGTGCATACCGTTACGCCAATCACATCAAAGGAGTGGAAATGACAGGCTACGACATCCGAGGGCTGAAAACCGCTGCTTTAGGATATGCTGTTTCATTCAGAGGAGCTGATCACAATAGGCATGGTGCATATGGACCCGACGTGAAAGGGAAAGTCGACCGTTTCAAGGCTGAAAAGGGCAGGGGCAAGCTAGTTTATGAAACAGAAGACCTTTACACGATAATCGACTCGCTCATCGTCTGTAAATTCTCAAGAGGCACATACTACGATGGATTCAAAGACCTAGCAGGGATATTCAGCGCGGTCACAGGCATTGAAATGACCCCAGAAGAACTGCGGCTTGCAGGCGAGCGAATCAACAATCTTGGACGATTGATAAACATAAGAGAAGGCTTGACCCGAAAAGATGACACATTGCCCTACAAGGTAATGCACGTTCCCATACCAGACGAAGGTGTAGCTAAAGGAAGCTTTGTAAGCCAAAAAGAACTCGACCTGCTCCTAGACGACTACTACGAGGTTAGAGGATGGACAAAAGACGGAGTGCCAACAATTGAGAAGCTCAACGAGCTTGGAATGAAAGACCTAGTTCACATTGTGAAAGGAAAACTTGCACCGGCACCGTCACCACCTAAAAAACCGTCTAAAAAGGAGGACTAGCAATGGCATCTGTTCCAGCAGCAAGACCAGCGAAATGGAAACTTGTCGATTGCGACCCAGATAAATGCACCGGATGCACAATCTGCGAGTACATATGCTCCCTGACCAAAGAGGATGTTTTCAACGCTCATAAATCACGAATACGCACAACCCGTTTGCATCCGCTAGTTAACATATCGATTACATGTCGACTCTGCAGCCCAGCACCCTGCGTAACAGCGTGCCCCCGAGACTCATTGACACAGTCAGAGGAAACAGGCGTTATCATGATAGACGACGACAAATGCGACGGATGCAGTTGGTGTATTGAAGCCTGCGACTACGGCGCCATAACTTTGCATCCGGAAAAGAAAGTTGTACGCATATGTGACCTCTGCGACGGCGACCCAGAATGCGTCAAATGGTGCCCAGAAGAAGCATTGGACTTCATTACCAGAGACCTTATGGCTCAAAAAGCGCGAATAACAGTGACAAAGAAACTATTCAAAGAAGCCATGGAAGCAGCAGGCATAAAAGTCTAGCCTGCAAACTTTCTCCCTTTTTTGTTCGACAATTTTTTCCAGTAGTACAAACCGAATACAAGCGCAACAAACCGCATCTTGGATCGCGTTTAGACGTTTTCCAGTTCAGGTAAAATCTCTGAGAAAGGAAGCAAGATTTTTCCGAATATGTTTTTATATCAGTACTGAATGTTTGTTGAGTTTGAGCAGAATTGGGATTGCGAACATTCCTTCAAGCGGCCGGTAGACTGTTAAAGCAGGCTAAGAAACCAGCGTGGAACGAGCTGTGGCTCTCTGTCAAAATCTGCCTTCTGGGAATTCTAGTTGTCGGTGCAATAGGGTTCATCATCAAATTCTTGTCCAGCATAATGCTCGGAGCGTAACGAAGGAGAGGCATAAATGACCGAAGAGGAGAAAAGATTTATAACATCGGTTTTTGCGGTTCGAACCACAGCGGGACAAGAGAAAAACGTAGCGGACCTCATCGCCGCGAGAGTTGCAACCACGGAATTGCCCATCAAGGCCATTCTTGTCCCTGAAGCCCTGAAAGGCTATGTTCTTATCGAGGCTGAAGGCCCCCATTTCGTGGAGAAAGCCATCGCGGGAATCAAGCATGTGAGGTCGAGAATCCAAGGCATTGTCAGCTTCAAGGAAGTCGAGCAATATGTTGTCATGAAACCGGTGATTGATGAACTCGATGAAGAAGACCTTGTTGAAATTGTGGGCGGGCCGTTCAAGGGAATGAGAGCCAAGATTACGCGAATCGACAAAGCGAAAGAGGACGTGACCTTGGAACTGCTGGAAGCCACTTTCACGTTGCCAATCACAGTTCACGCCGACTACGTGAGATTGGTTGAAAAAGCGAAGAAGGGAGAAGCTGAATGAGTGAGAAAAAGGTAGTTGATGCTCTTGTCAGCGGAGGACAGGCAACTGCTGGGCCGCCTCTTGGACCGGCGCTTGGACCGCTTGGAGTTAATGTTCTCGCTATTGTTAACAAGATTAATGAGATCACCAAGGATTTCGCTGGCATGAAGGTGCCTGTGAAGATCACGGTGGACACTGAAACTAAAGAATTCGATGTTGTTGTGGGCACGCCGACAACTTCAGCCCTCATCGTCAGCGAGTTGAAGATTAAAAAGGGTTCTGGAACGCCTAACACTGAAAAAGTTGGAGACCTTACCATGGAGCAGCTTATACGTATTGCAAAGGTTAAGCGCACCGAAGTTTTGGCTAGAGATCTGAAGGCTGCAGTTAAGGAGATTCTGGGCAGCTGCGTCAGCCTAGGCGTTACGGTGGAGGGAAAGGACCCGAAGGATGTCCAAGGGGAAGTTGACCAAGGAAAATTCGATGAGCTGTTAGAAGACAAGAAAGCGACTGAAAATAAGCCATAAACCCAATAGCTGAGTTAGAATAGCGTGCTGAAAGTATGCGGTTTGCTTGTCGGGAGCGTTGAGACAACACAACAAGATTTTTATCATTGGCTTTAGTAAGATTGAAGGCACGAGGCTTATCGATGTCACTGGACACAAAGGCTTTCTTGGAATCCATTAAGCAAGCGAAAGAGAAGTCTAAGAAGAGAAAGTTTTCGCAGTCTATTGAGTTGATCGTGAACTTGCGTGATATTGACATGAAAAAGCCTGAGAGCAAGATTCAAGAGCGGATAGAACTGCCTCATGCTGTTGGAAAGCAGATTAAGATATGTGTTTTTGCTTCGGGGGAGCTTGCCTTGAAAGCTAAGAGGGCGGGCGCCGATTTGGTTATGGATAGAGGAGAGCTTCAGTCCTTGGCGGGTGACAAGAAAAGGCGGAAGGCTTTGTCTCAAGCTTACGATTTCTTTATTGCTGAAGCTCCGTTTATGCCTCTTATTGGGAAGATTTTGGGTTCAGCTTTGGGTCCGAAGGGGAGGATGCCGGCTCCGGTGCCTCTGAGTGCTAATATTGCGGAGCATATTAAGAAGTATCGGAAGACTGTTATGGTGAGGTTGAGGGGTCAGCCGGTTCTTCAATGCCGTGTGGGTACTGATGAGATGCCTGAGGAGCAGGTGGTTGAGAACATTAGAGCGGTGTTGAGCAGGCTTGAGGGGAGGCTTAAGAGGGGATTTAGGAACGTTGAGTCGATTTATGTGAAGACTACTATGGGTCCGTCAGTTAGGATTAAAGTTCGATAGGAAGGTCTGTGGCGATGTCGAGGCAAGTGGTAGTGGAGAAAGCCCGGGAAGTTGAGGAGATAGTGGGCCTCCTTAACAAGCACAAGACAATAGGAGTTGCTGGACTGCAAAAAGTTAGATCGGTTCAGCTTCAGGAGTTGAAGAAGAGGCTTCAAGACGTTGCCTTTTTGCGTGTTATTAAGAATACGTTGATGAAGAGGGCTGTGGCGAAATGTAAGAGTAAGAGGGGAATCGGAGACTTGGAAGGTCAAATAACTGGTTCAAATATTCTTTTGTTTACTGATCTTAATCCTTTCAAGCTGGTTATTCTTCTTCAGAAGAGCAGAGTGTTAATAACGGCGAAGTCGGGAGACATTGCCTCTTTTGATGTTGTGGTTCCTTCTGGGAACACGGGGTTGCCGCCGGGGCCTATTATTAGTCAGTTGAGCGGTGTGGGTTTGCCGACTAGGATAGAGTCAGGAAGCGTTTGGATTAACCGTGATACTTTAGTGGTTAAACAGGGAGAGGGCATTGATGCGCGGCTTGCCGCTGTGTTGTCTAAGCTTGGAATTAAACCTGTGGAAGCTGGGCTCGTGATGAAGGCTGTGTACGATGATGGAATGATAATTACTGAGGAGCAGTTACGCATAGACTTGGATGAGGTTCAACGGAATATTCAGGAAGCCAGTTCAGATGCGTTCGTTTTGTCGTTGAATGTTGCCTATCCGGTTCCGGAGAACATTGAGTTGCTTTTGCAAACTGCTTTTCGGCAGGCTTGTAGTCTGTCTTTGAATGCTGCTTTTCCAACGAGCGAGACAATTAATGACCTTCTGAGAAAAGCTCACTTGGAAGCCTTAGGTTTGAAGGCTAAAGTAGGCGGGTCTGAAGAGAAAAAGACCGCAGCTTCTGAGGAGCCTGCACAGAAAGGTTAAAAAGGTGATTGTGAAGAAAGAGGGAGAGGTGAAACCTATGAGTATGGAATACCTGCACGCTGCTATACTCTTGCACAAAGCTGGAAAACCCGTTGACGAAAAGAGCTTGAATAAAGTGTTAACTGCCGCAGGCGTCAAAGCAGATCCAGTAAGAGTGAAAGCTCTCATAGCTTCTTTAGCTGAAGTAAACATTGAAGAAGCATTAAAGTCTGCACCAGCCTTCATGCCAACAGCTCCAACTGCACCAACAGAGGCGCCAAGCGCTGAAGCAAAGCCAGCCAAGGAAAAGAAGAAGGAAGAGGAGAAAAAGAAAGAGGAAGAAGCAATCGAAGGGTTAGGAGCCCTATTCGGATAAGGCTAAAGGCTTTAACCCTGTTACTATTCTATTTTTCAATCCATAGGTTCTGTAGTTGACCCTTCAAGGGTGCGCGTGTCTTTGACATGAAAAACGGGAAAAGAAACATGTTATGAAGCAGTAAGACTGATTGAGAATACATTTTTATGGACTAAGGGTTCCTTGATCTAGTGAATGTGTGCGCAATAAGTTTAGCATATGCTGTACACTGCGGAAACGATAATTTTCATCGGTTAGTGAAAATTCATGTGTGAGGGAAGTGAAAATATTCACTGGTGAAATTTCATTGTCCTCTGGAAAGGTTAGTTTCAGAAATTTGAGGAAAGTGTTTGTGGGCACTATCAGGAGAGCCGCGCCAGAAATTAAGATTTTGATTGAGCCAAAGAGGAAAACAAATAATATGATGCGCGCGCCCGAAAACTCAGTGACTCTTCCATAAGAGGTAGACTTTAGTCTGTAACAGAAGTCCCACAATTTTTATTAATTTAGCAAGTTTGTCGAAATCTGCTTTGTCGACTTTTTCTCTGAAAAGTTTGGTTTTGCCGTAGGGTTTATGGTGGAAAAATTCCTTCATAAAGCGCGGATGCACATTTTCCTTAAAGGCTTCGCGAGCCTTCTGTAAGCCTTCAGGTTGTAGGTTGCCAAGTTTCTTCAGCACATACCTTTTGCTGCCGAGGAAAGTAACGTTAAATCCCAGCTTGCGAAGAGTCTCCGCAATTTCTAAGGCTTTTTTAGCCGGTGGCTGCTCAGCAATCTTCCTCATTCCAGCTCGTTCAGCGAAAGGATTGTACTTCGCCATGACCGCAATCAACTCCACAAATGGCGTTCCAGCACGCGTTAAGGTCTCACGAATAAGCCTTTGTCCAAGCCCAATCGTCCGATATTTCGGATGCACAACCACACGCATAATAACCGACAATTTCTGATTCAGCTCTTTCATACTCATCCGGGGCAAAACCTGCCTCCTGCCAAAACACGCCACAGCTGGGTAAGCATAAACG
>JAUWZP010000016.1 GCA_030615265.1 Candidatus Bathyarchaeota archaeon | reverse complement strand
CACAGTTTCTAACAATTCTGTCAACAATGTTTTCATTCACGTATTGCCGCTAGTTAATTCTAGACATTTCCATTCAGTTACCAATAAAGATGAGATTAACTGGAGGTTTCTTCAAGAGCCTTCTGCAAACAGCGTTGCCATTCAGACTTCAATTCCACTTTCAACGCTAATTTTCTCTTCAAGCCAAGGAGTCTACACGCCAAGTCAAGGCAAATGGATAAAAACCTATTATCGAACGGAAGCCTCTCGAGGTGAAAGCTGCTACGACGACAATTTTCAGCCTGGATTCTTCCGTATTGAAGTAGCCCTAAACGAAACAAAGGAATTTTCTATTATTGCGGTTGCGGGAAAAAGCGAAAACGAAGCACAAGCTGTGCTTTCCTTCTTGCGCTTGGACCCAGAAAGTATCCACGTATTGTACAGAGAAGAGTTGAAAAGGCGACGAAACTTGATGCAGAAGTTTGAGAAGCAGCACGCAGATGTTTCTATGGAGGGATGGCTCAAATGGCTTGTTCTGGCAACCGATTCCTTCATTGTAAATCGTGAATCCACCATGATGAGAAGTGTTATCGCGGGCTATCACTGGTTTGAAGACTGGGGGCGCGACTCGCTTATTTCTTTGCCGGGCTTAACTCTGGTAACTGAAAGATTTGACGACGCCAAGGGAATTCTGTTAACGTTTAAACATTACTGCCATAAAGGCGTAATTCCGAACAGGTTTCCCGACTACGCTGGAGAAAAGCCGGAATACAACACAGTGGACGCTACGTTATGGTATTTCAACACGGTTCTTCAGTTTCTTAAATATACCGGTGATTTCGAGTTTGTGCGCCGAGAATTATGGAGCACGTTAAAGTCCATTGTAGATTACTATGTGGAAGGAACCTTAAACAACATTCATGTGGACGAAGACGGCTTGGTCATGCATGGTCCTCAACTAACATGGATGGACGTGGCAATAGACGGTCAACCGGTTACGCCTAGAGACGGCAAAGCAGTGGAGATACAAGCCCTCTGGTATAATGCCCTTAAAACTATGCAACTTCTGGCCACACATTTCAACCAGAAAGGAGAAGCAGAAAAATACTTGGCAATGGCGGAAAAGGCAGAGAAAAGTTTCCTAGAGAAGTTTTGGAATCCAAACGAAAGCTGCCTTCATGATGTGACACAAAACGAACACACAGACTCTTCAATACGACCAAATCAGGTAATTGCAGCAGCCTTAGATTTCACCATGCTAGACCCTGCGAAAGCGGAGCAGATGGTTGAGACCGTGAGGAAAAGGCTTTGGGGCAGATTTGGACTTCGAACTTTGGCGCGTTCAGACCCTCGCTATGTGGGAAGATACCAAGGAGACAGATTACAGCGCGACCGAGCCTATCATAACGGAACTGTTTGGGCATGGCTTACAGGTCCCTTCGTCACGGCTTTCTTGAAAACCAAAAAATACACGCAGAAGTGGCGAAGCTTTGCCTTTGAAAACTTTCTGGAGCCTCTCTTTCAAGAAGAGACTTTCAGAGCTGGGCTTGGAACCATTAGTGAGATTTTTGACGGAGACCCACCTCATGAGCCTAAAGGTTGTGTTGCGCAGGCTTGGAGTGTTGCTGAACCTTTAAGAGCTTACGTTGAGGACGTTGCATTGAAGAGACCACCTTACGAACAGCGAATCTTTGAAATAGTTGTTCTTCACTCAGAACTGTGAAAAAAGGGTAGTACACGTGACATACACAACTTTAAATTGCCAGAACCCTCCAAACTACAATTCTCACGGGAGAAGCTAAAATTGGATATCTGCCTCATATTTGAGGTTCATCAACCTTTACGTTTGAATAGGAAGTTTCATTCCGATGTGCTCTCTCGACCACTCGTTAGAAAGAACGACCTTTTCAGCTTGTATTTTGACTATGACCTTAACCGGCATGTTTTCGAAAGAGCCGCCCGAAAATGTTACTTTCCAGCAAACAACGCCATACTGGAACAGATCGACAGGTTCAAGCGTGGTCAAAGACAGTTTAAAGTTGCCTACGGGCTTTCCGGAATTTTCATCGAGCAATGCGAACGCTGGAACCCCAGCCTTCTCGATTCTTTCAAGCAGCTTGCAGACACCGGTTGTGTGGAGTTTCTAGACGAAACCTATTATCATTCTCTCGCAAGCCTGTATGACGCAGAACGCTCCGAATTCGTTGAACAGCTCAAGATGCACCGTCAACTTATGAAGGACCTACTTAGCTATGAGCCAAAGGTTGCAGCAAACACTGAATGCGTGTACAACAATACGATTGCAAAAACCGTTGAGGCACTAGGCTACAAGGCCATGGTAACCGAAGGCGTTGAGCGAATCCTCGATTGGAGAAGCCCCAATTACGTGTATAAAGCCAAAAACAGCAACCTCAGAGTTTTACTTCGCAATTATCATCTCTCAGATGACATAGGCTTCCGATTTTCCTCACATTGGTGGGAAGAATGGCCCCTAACCGCCCAAAAATATGCGAGTTGGCTGGCGGCGACACAGGGACAAGTCATCAATATCTTCCTTGACTACGAAACCTTTGGCGAACATCATTGGCCAGAAACCGGCATCCACGAATTCTTAAGATGGCTACCTGGTGAGATACTTAAGTGGGAGCACCTCCAGTTTTGCACGCCCTCGGAAGTTATACGTCGGCATAGTCCAGTTGGAGAAATCGACGTCCACGAGTTTTCCACCATTTCTTGGGCTGATCTGGAGCGGGACACCAGCGCTTGGATTGGCAACTCTATGCAGATGGCGTGTTACAGTCTTTTGAAAGAGTTGGAGCCTTTAGTTAAGCAGACTGGCGACGCTGAACTGATAAGGCTTTGGCGTTATCTTCAGGTTAGTGACCACCTTTATTACATGAGCACGAAGGGCGGAGGACCCGGAGACGTTCACAACTACTTTAACCCTTACGGCAATCCCATTGAAGCCTTCGCCACATATTCCAGCATACTCTCAAACTTTGAAGCCGCTGTTTTAAGAGAACTGGAGAAGCCCAAACATGTAGCCAAAAGAATCTTAAGAAAAGTTCCAGCCGAGAAAGGCTTCACTTTCTCCAACGAGTTTGCAGAACCCCCAAAATGGACTGTTTACAGCTTAAAAGAGTTCTATACAGCTCTTGAAATTGTCAAACTCAGATCCATTAGATTCCATGTGGAACGAGGAGACTTCGAAAAATGGATACGCTGGGTGATTGGAGACTACAAACTTGCTGACAGATTGGCAGCGGCCGCAAAAAACAGAATAACTGATAATGAAATTCGAGAAAGACTTCTCAGATTAGTTGGCCAAAGAATAAGAGAACTTGAAAGAACAATCGAGACTTCTAAGGAGATAAAAGCTTCAACTCTCCAGCAGAAAACTTGACCTGCAGAATACATCTGGTGCATCCATGAAAATTGGCATGTTAACATGGGAGTACCCGCCGAGAATAGTTGGGGGAATAGCAAGCCATTGCCTCGGTTTGGCTAGAGCTCTAGCCGATCTCAGACACGAAGTACACATTTTCACCTTGGATTTTCCCGGTACTCCAGCTTACGAGGAAACCGAAGAAGGAGTTAAGATTTATCGGGTAGCCAGCGAACTCGGGCATCCAAATTTTCTCACGTGGGTTCTGTTGTTTAATCATTTTATAGAAAAGCGAATAGCAGACGTAAGCCAAAACGTGAAGTTTGCCGTTCTTCACGTTCACGATTGGCTAACAGCACCTTCGGGCATAGCTTTCAAGCGTTCAATTGGAAAGCCGATGGTGTTAACTATGCACAGCACCGAGCATGGCAGGTCGGGCGTTCACAATCCAGATTCTTCTACAATTGACGGGTTAGAATGGTGGGCAGCTTACGAGGCAAGCAAGGTTATAACAACGAGTGATTCAATGAAAAGCGAGGTCTGCGGCCACTTTCGGCTTCCATGGGAAAAAGTGGAGATAATTCCAAATGCCGTTGACTCAGACAAGTATCATGGTTCTGTTGACCGCGGGGCTGTGAGAGCTCGTTACGGGGTTCAACCTCATGAGAAGCTCGTTCTCTCCGTGGGACGACTTGTTCCCCAGAAGGGAATTGAATATCTCATACAGGCTGTCCCAAATGTTGCTTGGCGCTTTCCAGAAGCGAAATTTGTAATAGTGGGTGAAGGATGGTACCGAGATCATCTGCAGTATCTGGCTGGAACCACTGGCCAGTCATGGAGAATCAACTTCACAGGTTTCATTCCCGACCACGAGCTGATTGCCCTTACTATGAGCGCCGACGTTTTGGCGATTTCATCCATATATGAACCGTTTGGCATAGTTGCCCTTGAGGGGATGGCAGCTGGTGTTCCCGTGGTGGCTAGTCAAGTCGGTGGTCTAGCTGAGATCATTGAGCATGATAAAACTGGAGTTTTGGTTTATTCGAGAAATCCAGACTCGCTTGCTTGGGGCATCAAACATGTCTTGTCCAATCCAGACCATGCAAGATGGCTTGTTCAAAACGCGAGGGAAACTGTCCAAAAAGCTTATAGTTGGAAAGCAATCGCTAAAAGGACTGTTAACCTTTATCGGGAAGTAGCAAGGTGAAGCCGAATTGAACTCCTCTTCTGGTGGTCTTCCAGGTCATCCCGCGTTGCCTGAGGAGTTTCGCCTTCTCTGCATGTTACATAATATCGGCGCAACCAAAATGGAAAAGTCCATGTCAATTGAAGAAGTTGTCCAATGGACCGAGGTTGACATTGAAACGCTTAGAAATCTTCTGCAGAAGCTACGAGAACTAGGTTACGTCGAATTCGTTGAAATCGCCGGAACTGAAAAGTATTATGTAACGCCTGTTGGGATAACCAAGGTCATGACTCTATACAGTTAACATTCTGCTTTCTTCTTTTGATACAGCCTTTCTCAGATTTTCTGCAGCGTCTTCGGGTGAGACAACATTTATGAATGTTCCTGTGCTCTTTTCGAAACCCGCCCAAATAGCCAGTTTAGGATAAACTTCCAGATGCCAATGGTAATAATCGCACGCGTTTGAAGTTACCTGATGAAAACCAAAGTTGTAAGGCGGATCTTCAAGAAGCGAGTTCAAACCGCCCAGGCATGTTCTTAAAGCCTCAGCAAGACGCTTAACTTGGGTTTTTGACAAGTCCAATAGGCAACACTGATGCTCCTTTGGGAATATCCAAAATTCGAAGGGATGAACACTAGCCCAAGGAGCAAAAGCTATGTAGTCTCGATTCTCCCAAATGAAACGCGAGCCTTCTTTTTCTTTCACCAAAATTTCGCAGAAGGCGCATTCTTCGTCTTTCCTCCACACGTCCTTGCTTGCTTTAAGTTCTTCTCTAACTGTTCTCGGAAACGAGGGAGTTGTGATTATCTGGGTGTGGACATGGGACAGAGAAGCACCTGCTTCTAGTCGGTGGTTTCTGAAGATTGAAACGTACTTTACGTATTTTTTCCTGCAAAGTTCGTTTGTTCGGTCAATATACGCGTTGATAACATGAGTTAGCTGGGAGACTCTTGCCACTCCAGGATGCTCATCGTGACGGGGAGACTCCATTAAGACTTCGTGGTGACCCACAGCCTTCTCAGCAATGAACCCCTCTGCAATTCGCTCTCTAATCTTTTCCTGCGGTGGAGTGAAAGCTGGATAAAGATTCGGAACACAGCGAACAAGCCAGTTTTTGTGACGCAAACCATTGAGGTCTTTCTCCTTTTTTACTCCACCCTTAGAAGGAAGATAGACTAAAACAGCTGGCGGAGTCATGTGTTCGTTGCCTGGACAGAGAGGACACATGTCAGGTTTTCTTTTTTCAGCTTTTTTCACAAAGTCTGTTGGACGCCGTTTTCTCTTGGTCGCAATCACAACCCACCTGTTCAACAAATAGTCTCTTCGCATCTCGTTGGGTTGAGCATGCATCATTGCACTCTTCCAACGCTAGAATCGTATAGGCAAGTTTTTAGACTTTGCGGCTTTCCAAGAGCTCGGCGTACACCTGCACAGTTCTTTTGGCGATAATGTCCCACGTAAACTCTTGAAGCACTCGTTTTCTGCCGTTTTGGCCCAACTGAATTCTCCTTTGCGGATCCTGCAAAGCGCTGATTATACCCCAAGCAATGTCCGTGGGGTCATTTGGGTTCACATGAAAGCCGCATTGATCTTGACCAGCTGGAATCACGATTTCACGCATTCCGCTCACGCCGCTAGCTCCGACTACAACAGGTTTTTCCATACTCATAGCTTCGATGGCAACTATTCCAAACGGCTCGTAAATGCTGGGGAAAACCGCCATGTCACATGCAGCGTAATGGGCAATCCGCTCTTCTTCGGGTATGAACTCAAAGCGGAACTTAACCACATCTTGAAGATTTAGATTTTTAACCATCTTCTCCAGGTAGTCACGCATTTCACCTAGGCCTACAATTAACAGTTTGGCGTTCGGAATCTTCTGCAGAACATGGGGCATGGCACCAATCAATTTGTCTACGCCCTTAACCCACACGAGTCTTCCCACAAAAAGAATCATGAGGTCGTCGTCATTTAGTCCATAGCTTTGTCTCAATTCAGAAATCTTTTCTTTGCTAACTTGCTGCATCGAGTATTTCTGTGGGTCAACTCCGTTGTAGATTACCCTTATCTTTTCAGCTGGAAAGCCGAGGGTTATTAACTCATCTCGCATGGCGTTTGACACTGTGACAATTATGTCTGCCAGTTGTCCACCTCGAAGTTCAATGTTGTAGATCACATCTGAACCGTGGCCTAACGTTCGTCCCTTCTCAGTAGAATGAATATGGAGAGCAAGGGGTAACCCCAGCTCCCGTTTGATTGCAGTACCGCTAATGACAGAAAGCCAGTCATGTGCAATAACAATGTTATACTTGAAATCCTCGCCTCTAACAAGGTCGTTAACCAGTTTGGAGGCGGTTAAGTAATTATACATGAGAAGCTTCGCGAAAAAACGAAGGCCTCTCCCCCATTTCTTCACGTCTTCCGCAACCACATCTGGCAAGGAATCCGAGATGTCTATGTGAACAGGACGATGAATCTCAATGCCTCTCCAGAGTTCCCTTGTTGGAAGGCTTCCAGTGTCGTCGTTCATTGTGAAAACTGTTACGTCATTGTCCAGGAGAACGAACTTTCTCGTTATCTCCGCTGCGTATGTGCCTAGCCCCCCTACGATTTTGGGAGGGTACTCGTAGACTAGTACAGCCATCTTCAATCTTCATGCACCTCAAAGCAACCCATGTTTCTTTCAACGCAAAGTCGAAGGTATAAACTCTATTAAACCAACTTCTATTCAAGCGTTTTCCTTTGGCGGAGGCATAAATCTGAAAAGGCTATATAACCACTAGTATCTAGTGTTCTTGTAGGGTGAACTAGACTATGAGTTTAAATGAAGTGAAAACTAGAGCTCTTGAGTTGCTGTGGAAAGGTGGAAACCCAGTGAAGTCGCGGGAGTTAGCTCAACAACTAGGCTTAAGTGTGGCTCCAACGAATCTGCATCTCATCTGGCTCAAGAGGAAAGGTTACGTTTTCTCACCTGAGAAAGGGCTTTACGCCATAACGGAAAAGGGAAAAGAGGTTCTTGTTTTGCCGAAGATTGACCGAAAACAAGCGTTGCAGATTTTGGGTAGTGTGCCCAGAGAAAAGTCTTTCCATTTTTACCGTGACACTGACCAGTATTTGGGAACTTACGCAACTAATCTTAGCGAGTTCTGCGACAGAATTCAGGTTGTAGACATCAAGTCTATCGAGTTTCATCTGCCGCGGAAAGATTTTGTATTGTGGTTTCTGGGTTTGGGCGACTATGAACTTGCCAGGAACATGAGTGTTGTAAAGAAGTCTAGTCTGCTGGGAGAGGACCTCCGCAAAAGAGTTTATGAGGTTGCCAGGTCTCGTTGCGAAAAGTTAAAGAGTTTAGCCAGTGAGCTAGGCTTTCTTTAACAATATCTAAACACACCGAGAAAGCATACAGCAGAAAAAAGGGGTCAGGCTGGTTTAAACCTTCGTTGCAGCTTCTTGAGGACCTGCGGTAAAGTTGTATATTCCATTGTTTCAGCGCTTAATCGGGCAGGTTCAAACTCGCCCATCCGACGCAACGTTGCAGCGGACTCCATGGCTTCACGGCGAGCCATGTCAAACGCAGGGTCATCGAATAAGTCGCTTATCAACGGAGTGCCTTCATCGTCGCTGGTGATTCCTCCATTGCAGATTTGGAAACCTAACGCTACCATTCTTGGTGGTCCATCAAATACTGTGCACTTGCTGTCTTTGAGTCCAACTGGCATGAGAGGTCCCCAGTGGCTGCCTCGCATCCATCCTTCAACGAAGTAGCTGTGCATGAAAGGTGCTAAAATCTCGCCGACTGCGGGCAATCCATGTTGAGCTCTAACGATGCTGACCGGGTCGTCTTTACCCACGTACTTCCCAGCAATTAGTGTTAGCTTTGTTGTGCTGTTTGCAGCGCAGATGATGTTGTCTTTTGCTCTCATTATTCGCGAAATCAAGTATCGCTCGGTTGTTCCGATTAGTGCAATCAACTCGTACGTTTCTTCGGGACATTTAAGCACAACTTTCTCGTTTTTCATGACATCTAAAACTTCGAATTTGAAGCCTCCCGCCATGTTGGGGTCAATCACCAGTCCAGCCGTGTTCATGGGGTCGGCAAATATGCGGAACATAGGAAAATTGAAGGCGCTTCCCGAAGTCTTGTCAGCGGCGAAGACGACTATGGGGTCTGAGCGTCTCTCTTCGATTTCCATTTCAGCCACGCCGGGTCCCATGCCGCGTATGTTTCCGCTGAAAGCTGTTTTAAGTAGGTCTTGTCCAGCGCCGTAAAGTTTGAGGCTCATTGCTTTGTTGGCTGCTTCTTGGAAAGTGTCCCATGCAATCTTATGTATTTTTGGGTCTCCTTCACCCTTTTCATGAACTATAAGTAATTCAAGATCGTCTCCAGCGTGGAAGACATAATGACTGTTTATTATTCCTTGTTTTTGCGCCTTTTCTAGGCGTTTTTCAGCAATCTCCAGCAAGGGTTTGGGCACTATATGATGCCCAGCTAATGAGCCTACATCACATTTAATCACGGATATCGTAGTCTTCTTAGGCAATTAATTCACCTCGCAAGTCTGCAAATTTCGAGGGGTAGATACGTGTGTTCCTCTTAAAAGACTTCTCTACTTCTCAGAGTTCACCTAAACATTATCTGACTTGCTGGAAAGCTAACGTTTTTACCCTATAGCCGAGAGTAAATATGGGATGCAGCAAAATGAGCAAGTTCAGGATGATTTCCGCTAAGATTCCAGAAGAAGTTTACAGGGAGCTGACTTTACGAGTTCCTGAAGGTGAAAGAAGCGAGTTCCTTCGAGCTGCTATTCTTGAAAAACTGCAGCAAATTCCTCGTCCAGACAAGATCTTGGAGTTAGAGAAGAGAATTAGCAAGCTTGAAGCGGATATTTCTGGAATTAAAAAGTACCTTGCAGAGCTGGAAGTCCTTACGCACGAGGAAGGCAAAGTCAACCCCCATGTGTTTTGCATCGACGAAATGGACCACAAAATTGTAGATTACCTCCTTAGCCATGAAGGAGCCACAACGCCCGAGCTGGCTGAACTCCTTAAGACCAACAGGTGGCACGTGCTCAATAGACTTCGAAAAATACAGAAGCGTTCAAGGAAGCAGCTTGGAAAACCTGTAGTTGAGTACTACGCTGGCGAAAAAATGGGGAAACGAAAAGCCTGGTGGATAAAGCAAGAGCTTGTCGAAACATGATTTTCTTTTTGTTAAGAATTTGAAAGATTCTTACGGAAACTAGGAATAACTGTTAAACCTAGTCTTTTGTAGCATTCGTTGTTACTTTGTTACCAGTTGTCAAGTTTTTTTCAAGAGAGGTTTCATCAGTTGAGACACTAACAATTGGAGCTGCAGAATCCAGACTTGTTACTGAACCCCGTACTTTTAGTTGGTCGTCACTGCCTTGGTTGTGCTTTCTTGATATTCTTCTGTCTCTTGATTTTGCCCTGAAGATGGCGGAGCGGCTTCGATACTTGGCTCTGCCTCGGGTTCTTGTTCTTGCTTAGGTTCCTCAAAGCTTGTTTCTTGATGTTCTTCAGGCTCTTGAGCAGTAGTTGTGTCTGCTTCATAGGGTGGCGAAGGCTCGTACATGCTCGGCGTGTAGGGTTGTTCGGTTTCCTCCACCTCTTGAACCTGTTGAGTTTCCTGCGTTTGCCAAGGCTCATGAGTTTCTTGTTGCTGCTCTGTTTCTGGCGCCTCCTGAACTTGCTGTGTTTCCTGCGCTTCTGGAGCTTGCTCAATCTGAACCTCATAAGGCTCTCTAGTCTCCAAGCTTTCTTGAGATGCTGTTTCAGCAGAAGGTGGAAGGGTAGGTTCTGTTGGGGACGGGGTTTCAACCGAAACCTTAGCGATGTTTTTAGAACGAGATGCTGTGGGAATTATTTTGAGATGAATAATTTCTTCTGCGCGCATTGTGATGATCAATGACAGTGTCATCAGTCCTATAGCTAACACTACTGCACCATAGCCTGTGTAGGGGCGATTAAAGAACATTGCAAGTCCGATTCCGAGAATTATTGCTCCTATCATCATTGCGATAATTATGGCTTCATTCTCTTCTTCCATAATCTCACTAACTTAACGGTAATTTGGTTTGCAGAAAACTATTCAGTAGGACGTATTTAATTCGTATGAATTCCTAATACATACTAGGGCACTAAATGCTTCCTTTGTAAATTTTGAGTTTCAAGCGTTCGTTTTCTTAGATTTAAATTGATGTAAAAGTAGAATGGTGACAGTTTGCATTATGGTGAAAACTGACATGAGATAAAAACTTGTGGTATATTCGCCTGCAAAATCCTTTGCTAGTCCCGTCAAGTAAGGTCCTGCTAACACGCCGACATTCAAACATGCTGTAAGAATTCCAAAGCCTAGACCAAGATTTTGAGGCTTCACAATTTTTGAAGGCAACGAAAAGACTGGTGCAGGCACAAATGCCGTGAATATTCCCATCAAAACAAGCAGTGGAAGATGCAAGGATGTTGTAGGGACAAGAAATATCAGAAAAGTTAAAGCTATGCCTGCGACTACTATGAACATTTTTTCCTTTCCGAATCTATAAACGAAATAGCCTATCAGAGGGCTGAGAAACAAAGAACCCATCATCACTATGCTCGACATAAAGCCAGCGAAAACCGTTTCATAACCTTTAGATACAAAGAAATCTGGTGCAAACGTTAGAAAAGAGATGAGTGCCGCGTTAAACCACATCCAAGTGAAACCTATAATCCACATTGGGGCTCCTACGTTGGCAATATTTGAAGACAAACTGTTTCCATTTCGCTTAACCTCCAATGTTGGCTCCTTGAAAAGCCAAAGAAACATCAGAAGCGCGAAGACGCTGACAAGAGTGGTCAACAAGATAGGTGACTGCCATCCGAGGTTACTGCCTATAAGGCCAAAGACGTTAAAACTAGCTATAGTGCCTAAAGGCATAGCAGTGTTAAATACGCCCATTCCAATTCCAAGTTCTTTGCCCATAAACCAGCGAGACAACAGTTGAGGCAAAACGATGGCTAAAGTTAGAGCGCCAACACCTGAGATTAATCTACCCACAACTATTGAAAGAAAGTTGCTGCTTATTCCCAATGCAAACGTTCCGATGATCATGAGAATTAACGAGGCTATGCCCACTTTCCTCATGCCGAACCGGTCTGAAATTATTCCGCTAGGTATAGCTATGAATATGCCTGGCAAGGCGAATAGGCTCATAAGTAAGCCTGCTTGAGCGTGTGTAATGTTCAGCTCCGAAATAATCAATGTGAGGATGGGTGGAATCGACTGGAAAACCAAGGCGAAAGCGAGCATACAAAAATATGACATTGCCAATATTTTCCATCGATAACTATCGTATTTAGTCTCCAATTCTGGACACCAGCGACGTAAGGCATGAACATTCAGGCGATGAATAATGAATCCAAAAGTATGCTATTGCATAGTTAAAGGTTTAGTTAAAAAGTGCAGCTCTGAAGTTTACCTTGAACTATGAATCACCGTAATGCTTTTAGTTTCGTCTGTTATCTCTGCAAGTATGGCAATTATAGCGTTTTCAGGAAAAGGCGGCACCGGCAAGACAACCCTTGCGGCTTTAAGCGTGAAATACTTCGCTGAAAAGGATGAAGTAACTTTAGCCTTTGACATGGACCCAGATGCGCACCTCTCCAAACTGTTAGGGCTGCCGTTAACGAAGACAATAGGCCACGTCGTAGACCATATTCATAAAGAGAAAAAGCTGGAGTTGGAGCCCCAAAAACCAGTTGACGTGTCAGACGTTGAGTACTTCTATTCTCGAGTGATGAGCAACGTCTTGATTGAAGGCGACAAAACAGATCTGCTAACCTTAGGAAAGCCTTCCAGCGACATTGACTGCTACTGTCCCGTCTTCTACTGGGCTGAACACGCAGTTACTAAAATTCTTAAGAGCTACAAAATGCCATACATGCACATTGTTGTAGACTGTGACCCTGGAACCGAAATTTTTCCCAGAAAAATACTTGATAGAATCGCAGATGATAGGGGTATAGACTACGTTTTCACGGTTCTTGACGGTTCAAGGATGAGCCTAGACACTGCTCAGGACATTGTGAACGAAATAAACAAGAAACATTCAAACTTTGGGAAAGTCTACGGGATTTGCAACCGTGTGGACGATTCGAAAACTCAGCAGTTAATCAAGGAAGTGGCCAAGACAAAGTATGGTCTGGAAATAATTGGATTTATTCCTACAGACCAGGAGATTGTCAGGAGAAGTTTAGTGAATCAAAGTATGATGGACATTACCGATTCTTCTGCCTATGAGGCGATGAGAGAAGCACTGAAGTCTTTGCATATATAAAAGATTACCTTCTGCTAACGACTTCCCAAAAAAATCCAAGAGTATGTTGTAAGAATTACGTCCATACTATTCATTCAACATTAGTTTTCATTTGCAATCTGCATCCAAAGAAAATCATAAAGGGCGCGAACAAAAAATGCGCTCACAGAATCGTGAAATGCGGTATCTTTATTCCTCTCTCCAGCTTGTAATCAGGGCTCCGAGGATAATGAAGAACGCACCTATTCCCAACATAATCGCAGTGTTTGTTAAAGCACTTGTCACGTTGCCGTAGATCATGGAATCCCTCAACCCATTGTTCAGGTAGGTTAAAGGAAGAACTTTGGCAATTTGCTGCAGAAAATCGGGCATCATCTCCAATGGGAAGAAGGTGCCAGAGAGGAACATCATCGGAAACGTGATAGCGTTCGCTGCAGCGTCAGCAGCATCTGACTCCTTAACGAATCTTGCAACTACCATTCCTATTCCCGGAAAGGCTATAGCTCCAGAAACAATGAGAAATATCGAATAGATGCTTGGCAGAACTTTCACGTCAAACACAAGGATTCCTATGGTTAAGATAACCACCGTTGAGATCGCTGCCATTACCAACTCGTATAATACCACACCGATGATCCACTCTAACTTGCTCAGGGGCGTCGTCGCCAGCTTTTTCAGTATTCCCAGTTCTCTGTTTCGGGTGTTCCACCCAATAGCTCCAAATATGCCTGTTGTCATCAAGCTCATCGCTATGAGGCCTGGTACAAACCAGTCGATGAACTGAAAACTCTCAGACACTATGCTTTCAAACTCGATTGTGACTACTTTTGGAGGACTCTGTCCCGATACAACAGCGTTGAATATTTCGACGACATTGTCGACCACACTCCGAACCGTGGCAGAGGCTGTTTCGACTTCTGGAGGGGCCATTTTAAGAATTATCGATGCATTTCGACTAATGCAATCTGCTTGGAAGCCAGAAGGAATGATGAGCATTCTCTGAATGCCCTGTTCCTCAATCAAAAGTGTGGCATTTTCTGTTGAATCAACGATATGCAGGTTGAATATTTCTGTCTTATTGAGCATGTCGCTAAACGTTTTTGACAAGACAGTGGGTTGACCGTCTACGATGTCCTGGTTTTGCAGATGCAGATCGAAGGTGGGGTCTTGGCTCACACTGAATATTGCACCGAAGAGAAGCATAAGCAAGACTGGAAATGCTAATGTCCAAAACAAAGTGGGTTTGCTTCTGTACCACGTTCGAAGAGCGCCGTTCAAAATGGCAAGAACCCTTCTCAATGCAGCTCTCCCTCCACCATTTTCTTCCCAGTTAAGTTTAGAAACACGTCTTCTAAATTAGGTCTCTTGATTATGAGTTCCTCAAATTCGGTTTTTCGGCTGTTCAGGGCCAGAGCTGCATCTGCCAAGTCTGATTCATTCTTAAGAGCTGCGACAACATCTCCGTCGCTTTCCAGCTTTACTTCTGAAAGAATTGGGTGAAGCAGATCGTATGATGGCTTTCCTCCCTTTTTGACGATCAAAGTCTTCGTTCCTCCATGTTTTGATATTAACTCGTGGGGGGGTTCCCATGGCAATGATTTTTCCAGAGTTGATTATGGCTACTGTGTCTGCAAGTGTTTCCGCCTCATCCATGTAATGAGTTGTCAAGAAAACGGTTGTTCCTTGTTCTTTGAGTCCCTTGACAAGGTTCCACATGTCCCTTCTAGCTCTAGGGTCTAATCCTGTTGTTGGCTCATCAAGAAACACAACCTCGGGATCATTCACCAAAGCTGTGGCAATCGCCAGCCTCTTCTTTAGCCCTCCTGACAGGTTCTTATACAAGGCGTTCGTCTTGTCCTTCAAGTCAACTAGTTCTATGAGCTTGTCTATGTCAATGCCATGGCCATACATTTTCTTGTAGTAGATCAGGTTCTCCTTCACGGTCAACAAGTCGAACGTGTTGAAATCTTGCGGCAAGACACCTATTCTTTTCCTGATCTCCTGCTGTCCCTTCCTGTCTTGAACGTTAAAGCCATTGACCCTAGCTTCTCCTGAGGTTAGATTTCGAAGGCAAACTAGAATCTCTACTGTTGTGGTTTTTCCGGCTCCATTTGGCCCGACAAAAGCGAAAACTTCTCCCTTATGAACTGTGAAAGATATGCCGTCTACAGCAGTAAGGTTACCGTATTTCTTCACGAGCGACTTGACTTCAATCGCAACTTCCATGTCCAATTCTTATCTAACCTTCCCCACTAAAAGAATGACTTCACAATATTAGCTTTTTCAACGTTTATGCGTCCGGACAGCCGAATCTTGACGTGTAAATGGTAACTATAGCTGGCTCTTCAGTTTCGATAATTTGCCTAAGAAACAAAATTTGAATGGCGTTTGGTGTGATCATTCTGGCGCTAGTTTAATATAGAGGGTTCATGAATGTAGTGTGGACAGTTTGGGTTTCCACAATGACTTCCTTGCAGTTTTGGCATGTTGGTGAAACGAGAAGATGGGTAAACGAAAAGTTATCAGCGAAGATTTCGGAAATATGGTGCTTCCAGTTGCAAACGACGTGTTAGGGATAGCCATCCAGATGCTGGGCAACGACAGAGTTAGAGTGAAGTGTCAAGACGGTCTCACAAGACTCTGCAGAATCCGAGGCAAAATGAAGCGACGTGTCTGGATAAGAGTAGGCGACATCGTCTTAGTTTCCCCATGGGACTTTCAATCCGACAAACGAGGCGACATCTACTGGAGATACCGAAGAAACCAAGCTGAATGGCTGAGGAGAAAAGGTTACCTTACAATGTAAAAAGGTGAAGGTGTGAATGAGAAACAGAATATGGTCTGGAAGAGGACGCCCCAAAAATAGTCATCACCCACGCTTTGACACAAGAATTCTTGAATATCTTGTAGAACTCTCTGCGAAGCGCGGAATCAACACAACCGAGTTTTTTAACGCAATTGTAAGCGCATGGGAAAATGGAAAAGCTAGGTGTAGAGGATTAAATATTCAATGTCGCATAAAGAAAAAGGGTCGCGCCATCTTTCTCATAACAAAAGGCTACACGGTGGTCGCTCAATTTCCAATACCTGAATACATCCTCAGGGAAACTAACCCGCTCAAGGGATTCGACTATGTGCATGAACGCGTTAAACACGCAGCCAAAATGAAAGAAAGTAAAAATCTTGACCTTAGCCATCTAAGCATCAAAGATTTGAAGGCTGGAATGAAGAGAATCCGCTTGAAAGCTCGAGTCACCGAAATTTCAAAGCCAAGACTAGTCTTAACAAGATTCAACGATTACGTCGTCTTCGCTAACGCAACGCTTTCTGACAAAACCAGTACAATCAAGCTGACTCTATGGAACGGACGCATCAACATGGTTTCCATCGACGACATGGTTCAAGTTGAAAACGCTCATGTAATCGTTTTCCGAGGTGAAAAGCAGCTAAGACTGGGAAGAAACGGCATACTAAAAGTGGTTGAAGACAACCAGCCACATGGATCGGAACGCACTATAGAGTGCGTAGCTGAATAGAAAAAAATGCAGAAACAAAAATTAGAAACTTACTTCAGTAGCATAGTTGGTCCATGACTCAGGGTTTTTGATTAGCTTCTCAGAAAGTTTTTCCTTGGCAATGATGTTAGAGATCATAATGCATCCTTGCGCATCTGCGATGGCTTAGCGACTGGGTGAATCGGCGATGAAACCTAATATCTAGGTCTTCTTGATCGTCTTCTCTTTGACCAACAATCTCGACAGTAGACTGGCCTGCTAGAGTCAGGTTTGAACGGAACTTCGCATTCTTGACCGCAATCGGCGCAGACTGCCTTATGCATCTCTCGAGGTTCTCTATACGACACGCGAATTGCACCTCCCTATAATAGTCAATGAAGAACTAGTATTCTTCAGGAATTCTAATTTTTGCGTGTTCAATCAGTTGACGAGTTGCCTTATTTAAATTTATGGTGCACAGCGGCTGAGGAGAACTTGATAGAACTAGTTTACTTATTTCTTGTGTCGCTTGTTTCTCTCTCTTTTTTGCGCTTTTCGGCGCCATTCCCGTTTTCTCTGAGTTCTTATGGAAGCTCTATGGAAGCGGTGGTGATGGCTGGCTTCTTCCCGGTATTGACTTATACTGCTGTAAAAGGTTGAATAGTCGATCTGACTCTTTTGGAGATCTGTGATGTTTTGGTTTAGCTGTTTTTTAATCTCAGGGCTGGCTGTTTTGTCATAGATATCGGAATAAGCGAGATATGCGGCGTGGAATTGAAAGTCAGATGGGTTGTCGATTAAGAGCTTTTCAGGCGGAGCTGATTCTTTGCTGTTAGGTTCTTCGGTCATAGTATTCCAAGCTCGTATGAAGGTTAGAATTAAAAAGCTTCCTTTTATAGATAGCGCTCATTGCTGCAATAATGGGCAGTTTTTGTGCTCAAACAACTGTTATAAACGAATTGACTTAATTACTCTTTTTATGCCAAACAAAGTTCATTGCGCCCACATCCTTGTAAAGACCGAGAAACAGGCAAACACGGTTTTGGAACGGCTGAAGAAAGGAGAAAAGTTTGCAAACATTGCTAAGGACGTTTCGCTATGTCCCTCAGGAAAACGCGGCGGAGACCTCGGAACCTTCGGCAGAGGAAAAATGGTGAAAGAGTTCGAGAAAGCCGCTTTCGCCCTTCAGAAAGGACAAATTTCGCCCACTGTAAGAACCAAGTACGGATATCACATAATAAAGAGGCTTGAATAGCCTATTCTCTTTAATTTGCGTGAACCCTTTTTTTGGCTCAAACTTGTGGTGAAGCTGCACACGCATAAATTGTACCTACATTGAGTTAATCGTTTTGGAAAGAAGCATTAGGAAGCGCTGAAGTCCTGTAGAATGGCCGCTATGAACTTTGTCCCCTTAATGAACCCTTCCAATGTTATGTTCTCGTTAGGTGCATGGCCACGAGATTCAGCATGCGCACAGCCAACTGAAATCACAGGATAGCCAAGCCAGTTTCGAAACAGATGCATGGGTCCAGACCCAGCGCTAGTGGGATACACGACCGCAGGTTTGGCATAAACTCTCTCAGCCGTCTTTATCACAGTTTGAACAAAGCTGTCGTTAATCGGGGTTTTTACAGGCTCTGTGGAGCCGTGGCTAATTATCTCAATGTCGTCGAAACCAAGATTTTTCAGATGCTCCCTGAGTTTCTTGAGTATGTCTTCAGGCTTCTGACGGGGAACGAGACGGAAGTCAAGCTTCGCCATCGCCTTGTTGGGCAGAACGGTTTTTGACCCAGTGTCAGTGTATCCTGTTAGAAAGCCGTTGATCGTGCATGTGGGATGGTAGAGCAACGCTTTTACAGCTTCTAATCCAGACACGTTTTGAAGGAACTCTGTTAGCCCCAAGTCTTTCTTTTCCTCTTCCTCCTCGAAAGGAATCTTCTCGATGTACTTCATCTCATCAGCGGAGGGAGGCTCAACATCGTCATGAAAGCCGTGGATGATAATCTCATCCTTCTCATTTTTCAAGCAGTTCAGCGCCCACACCAGACGCCATGCAGGATTAGGGATTAAAGGAGCATTCGCGGAATGAACGTCTCTAGAGGCCCCTTTAGCTCTTAGCTCAACAGAGAGAACCCCTTTCAGCCCCAAGTATATTATTGGACGCCCTTTACGGTCGGTTCCCCCAAACTCCCAAATCGCTGCATCTGCCGAAAAGAGGTCTTTATGCTTCTGAATGACCGGTGCCAAATGGGGACTGCCGACCTCTTCTTCTCCTTCAACCACAAATTTCACGTTAACGGGAACATCGCCCGTAGTTTCCTGGAAAGCTTGAACTGCCTTTAACCTGGAAACAATGTTTCCCTTGTTGTCAGAAACCCCTCTGCCATAGATCTTTCCATCGCGTATTTCGCCGCTGTATGGATCGCACATCCATTCCTCTAGGGGTTCCGGGGGCTGAACATCGTAATGGTCATAGAACAAAAGCGTCTTTTGCGAAGACTTTGATTTGACTTCTCCATACACGACTGGATTGCCTTGCGCTTCAGGAATTATTAAAGTGGAGAGTCCTGCGTTTTTCATCATCTCCTCCACGATCTTCGCACACTCTTGAATTCCCTCTCCTCTAGCAGAGACGCTTGGCTGCCTCACAAGTCGAACAAGGTCATTAACAAACTCTTGCTTGTTTGCGTCAATGTAACTGTAAACCTTTTCGAGCTTCATGGAGGCTATTCTGTATTAAGCATTATTAATGAATTTTGTGTGAGAAGCTTGCTAAAAATTTCGGAGCGGGCCGTCGATAAACTACACTTCTGGATGAAAAGAGCGGCGCACATAACTCTTCACTTAAGGAAAACCGTTTTTTCCTGCTAACCGCGAGCGGATTATGTCCCTGTCAATGTTGATTTAGCCTGGTCACGCCTTCTGATAGAATAAGTCATAGTTTCCTCGAGTTTGTCCATGGTCTAAAGCGTGGTCGAAAAAAGAGAAAAAGAGAGAAGTTTGGGTTTCTCGGGAGCCAGCATTAGGTAAATGCCCAAATTCCAAACCCAATGACCGCCAATATCAAAGCTACAACGGCGAAGATGACTACTGCTACTAAGGAAATGACGAATGCTTTTAGCCATCCGGTGTCGAAGAAGTATTTCACTATCGCTAGCCAAAGTATTAATTGGATGATTGCAGCGATCGCACCTGTGAAGATGGCGCCGAAGATTGCACCCACCACGGTTCCAATGATGACTATCCAGATGGCGTCTGTGAACTTTGCTTTTTCTTTTCCAACAATTGCTCTTCCCGACAGCCACAGAACTGGCGATATTAAAATTGTGCCTACTATGATTCTAATAACCAGTATGTCCAAATTAATTGCCATGCAAATCCCCCCTTTTGACTTTATTGCGTGGTTTTTTCTATATTATTCTTATAATTATTGGAATTGTTATCGAGTGTTGCCTTTTTAAAACTTGTCCCTATAAAGTCTATATTGCTGTATATACTCAAGTTGGGAAGCAAGCTTTAAGCGTGCGTACAGCAACTTTTTTTAATAAGTTAACAACAAGAATTTGGAGTGGGATGAACATGGAATATGAGATTAAGTATAAACCGTCTTATTCGATGCTGGTTGTCAAGCTAGACCCCGATGAAACTATAACTGCGGAATCTGGCGCCATGACCTACATGGACCCAAACATTGATGTTCACACAAGGAAGCGTGAAAAAAGCCTCTTGGGAAGCATTGGCTTAAAACTGCTCGGACGCCAATCATTCTGGGTTAACGATTACAAAGCAGAACAAAAGACGGGTGAAGTTGCCTTCGTCTCTGCTCCAGTCGGCGACATCGAAACTTTAGAAGTTAAACCAAACCAAGGCTACATAATACAAAAAGCCGCCTATATAGCATCAACGGAAAACATGGATTTAGACGTCAAATGGGAAGGCTTCACCAAGGGGCTGTTCGGTCAAGGCTTATTCATGCTAAAAGTCACCGGCGACGGCACTCTCTTCATAAACACTTTCGGAGCAATAGATAAACACACCCTAAAGCCTGGACAAACAATGATAGTTGACAACTTCCATCTGGTAGCTTTCAGCGACACATGCAACTACAAAGTCACAAAGTTCGGAGGATTAAAAGAAACCCTACTAGGCGGAGAAGGATTAGTGACGCGAATCACAGGCCCTGGAGACGTTTACATACAAACAAAAAATCTAAGAGAGTTCGTGGAATGGCTTTGGACTTTCATTGGACCAAAAGTTCGATCAAGAGCCCGCTAAAACCCTCCTTTTTATCTTCAAAACAATTGAAATCCAACGCGCGATTCATAAAGTTTTTAGGCGTCACCAGAAATTCTGTTCCAGAAGGTGAAAAGGTTTGTCTCATTGCTGGAAATGCGGAGCAAAGTTGAAAGAAAACGATAAATTCTGCTCTGCCTGTGGAACTCCAGTTGCCAAAGTGGCTAAAGAGGAATTTTCCGTTTCTTCGGACAACCTCATTGAAAGAGTCAAGGAGCTGCTTCGTGAAGGAAATGTGACTAGGATAATCGTTAAGGATGAAAAGGGAAAAACACTGCTTGAAATACCCGCTACCGTTGGAGTTATTGGCGTCGTGCTTGCTCCTTGGTTTGCTGCATTAGGCGCGATAGTTGCTTTAGCCGCGAATTGCAGGATAGTTGTTGAAAGAAGAGAATAAGGCTTCGCGCTCGTTTCATAATGAAACTAAATAGTTCTCCTTTGCAATTTTAGGCCTTTAACCGCCATGTGATATTGGAATCAGAATTATCTGGTCGCCTTCTCTAACTGTGGTTTCCAGTCCCTTTAGAACGCCTATCTCTTTTCCATTTACTAGAATAAGCGCATTTGGACGTGGGTCGTTGAGTTCAGGGTCAATCAGCATTCGTCTGAACTCGGATGAAAGAAACTCGGCGATTTTCACTACCGCTTCACGCACAACGGGTTTTTCCAGTCTCAGAGAAACACTGTCTTTTCCAGAGAAAACTCTGAAAACTCCCATTAGCTTAACGTTTACGTTGACAGCCATTCTTATTCCTCGATATGTAGATGTCTTCTGTGCTTTATTTTCGACGTTCCGGTCTCTATAAAATGTTAGAAGTTAAGAAAATTATAGTTTTTCAAGCGCTTCAGAGATGCGGTCTAAAGCCTTCTTAATATTTTCTATGGAGTTGGCAAAGGACAAGCGCAGATAGCCTTCACCGTACTGTCCAAAGGATGTTCCTGACAAAACTGCTACGCCAGCATTGTTAAGCAGATAGTCTGAAAGCTTATTGCAGTCCATTCCTGTTCCAGTTATGTTTGGAAACACGTAGAAGGCTCCACGGGGTTTTCTGCATGTTATGCCTTTAATGTTGTTTAAGCCTGAAACTATGACTTCTCTCCTCTTTTTGAATTCAGCAACCATTCTTTCTGCTTCGTCTTGAGGACCTCTTAAAGCTTCGATGCCAGCCCTCTGAACGAAGGCGCAAGTGCAAGAGTTCGAGTTGATCATTAGCTGGGTGACTTTCTGTGCCAAATCCTTTCGCATCACACCATATCCAAGTCTCCAGCCAGTCATGGCATATGTCTTCGAAAAACCATCCAGCAAAATTGTCTTTTCTTTCATTCTGGGAAGTGAAGCTATGCTTTCGTGTTCGCCCTCGTAGAGTATTTTGCTGTAAACCTCGTCTGATATCACAAAAACGTCATCTCTGTCTGCTATGCAGTCGGCTACAGCTTTCAAGTCTTCTTTTGTTAAAACGCCACCAGTCGGGTTTTCCGGCGAATTCAGAACAATCATCTTAGTCTTTTTTGTTATCTTTTCTTTAACGTACTCCTGATCAAACCTAAAACCGCTCTCTTCCCTAAGTGGTATAGACACCTGTTTTGCTCCAACAAAATTTATCACCGATTCATATATTGGAAAGCCCGGATTTGGATTCAGAACCTCATCGCCGGGATTAACCAATGCTAATATACCGAAGAACATTATCGGTTTGGCACCGGGCGTTACAACAACCTCTTCCGGATCAACATCTATATTCCTAGTTTTTGAAATATGCTCTGCAATTGTTTTCCTCAGTTCTGGAATTCCCGCGGCTGGAACATAATGGGTATAACCAGCATGGAGAGCTTTTACCGCAGCTTCCTTAATGTTTGTAGGTGTGTCAAAATCCGGTTCACCGATTTCCAGATGCACTACGTCTTTTCCCTGCTTTTCAAGAGCCTTTGCCTTTGCAAGCACTTCAAAGGCTGTTTCTGTTCCCAAAGCTTCCATCCTTTTCGCAAATATAGAGTCCATCAAATCACCAATTCAAGGAAAGTAATATGATTCAAAATAGATGGAGTATTTAACAGTTACAGTTGTTTTGCCAAAAAATAATGTTAGAATTGTTTGGACAGTGGTCGCACTTCCAAAACTTTCGGGTTAACCAGATTCGGTGGTGTTCTCCCTTCGAAGAATGCTATGAGGTTTTCTGCAACCATTTCAGCCATTTTTGAACGTGTCTCATGGCTTGCACTTGATACGTGTGGAGCAACAACTATATTGTCAAGCGTAAGTAACGGATTATCCACTGGTGTTGGTTCTTGCTCGAAAACGTCGAGGGCGGCGCCCGCAATCCATCCTTCCTTTAACGCTTTGTATAGAGCTTTTTCATCTACAACTGGTCCCCTTGAATTATTTATTAGGTAGGCTGTCTTCTTCATCAGCTTAAGCCTCTCCTCATTTATCAAGTGGTAAGTTTGCTTCAATAATGGAACGTGAACGCTGACGAAATCTGATTCCCTAAAAAGCGTATCTAAATCTGCACGTTTTGCACCCAATTTCTTCTCCAGCTCTGGTCTGGGAATAACATCATAGTAGAGGATTTTCATGTTGAAGCCTTTCGCTCTCTTCGCAACAGCGGAACCTATCCTTCCAGCGCCAACAATGCCTATTGTTGCGCCATAAACGTCTCTGCCCGATAGCATGCTGGGGTGCCAGCCAACCCTCCATTGTCCAGTATGCACATATTTGTCTGCTTCAACAACACGTCTCGCAACAGCCATGAGCAAAGTCCATGCGAAATCTGCTGTGGTTTCAGTTAACACGCCAGGCGTGTTCGTTACGTATATGCCTCTTTTTGTTGCTTCTTTCACATCTATGTTGTCGAAGCCAACTGCTATCTGAGAAACGATTTTCAGTTTAGGCGCTGCATCAAAGACCTCTGCGTCTATCTTGTCGGATAAGAGGGAAGCAAGGGCGTCAACGTCCCTAGCCTTCTGTATTATCACGTCTTTCGGTGGTGGAGCATACTCAGGCCAAACCTCAGCGTCAAAACGCTCCTTTATTATTTTTAGACCCCTTTCCGGAATCTCTCGGGTAACATAAACTTTTGGTTTCGACATACAATTCACCAACTGGAAGTTTGCGGAATTCTTTATTACCATTAACTTATTACATTTACGCATGACCTTTAGAAATTAATGATGGGCTAGCTGAATGATAACAATAAACAGCAAAGAACAACTCGTTAAAAATGGCGGAACCCAACTCGATCAAAAAGCCAGGGCATTAGCCCTAAAAAGCCTCGAATCCGCATTAAACGCCGTCGACCCCAAACAAATTGTAGAATCGAAACTTTCGCTAAAAAACTCAATACTCAAAGTGAACGGATACTCATTTGATTTGAAGAAATTCCAGAACATCTACGTTGTAGGTGGTGGAAAGGCAAGCGGCTCAATGGCTGAAGCCTTAGAACAGATTCTAGGCAAACTCGTGACAAATGGACATGTAAACGTCCCATATGGTAGCAAACAGAGAACCGAAACTATAGAGCTTCATGAAGCAAGCCATCCGATTCCAGACGAGGCAGGAGTGAAAGGAACACTCCGCATGCTAAAGATAGCGGAGCAAGCAAAAAAAGACGAGCTCATCATATGCTTGATTTCAGGCGGAGGCTCAAGCCTCATGCCTTTGCCCCGCGGTGAAATTTCAATTGCTGACAAGAGAAAAATCACAGAGGATTTGCTTAAATGCGGTGCAACAATAAACGAGATTAACACCGTTAGAAAACACATTTCAGATTTCAAGGGAGGATGGCTTGCCAAGAAAGCCTATCCAGCCACAATTTTAAACCTCATACTTTCAGATGTTGTTGGCGACCCGCTGGATTCCATCGCCTCAGGCCCCACTGTTCCAGACTCGACAACCTTCAGCGACGCCGTAAAAGTCCTAAAAAAATATGGCTTATGGGACAAGGCTCCGATATCCATCAGAAAGGTTTTGTCAAGTGGAGAAAAAGCCATGATTCCAGAAACTCCTAAGGCAGGCGATGAAGCCTTTAAGAAGGTTTACAATGTTGTCGTTGGAAACAACAGATCTGCAAGCTTGGCAGCATGCGAACACCTAAAGTCTGCTGGGTTGAACACGCTTTTGCTGACTTCAACCATGGAGGGAGAAGCCAGACACGTAGGAGTTATACTAGCCTCAATAGCCCGTGAAGTTTTCATGTCTGGAAATCCCGTTCTAAAACCAGCGGGCATAATCGCAGGTGGAGAAACAACAGTTACAGTAATGGGAAAAGGTTTGGGTGGAAGAAACCAGGAGATAGCCCTCGCAGCCGCATTAAAACTGGGCAGCATGGACGGTGTTGTCGTGGCTTCGTTAAGCACAGACGGCGTAGATGGACCGACAGATGTTGCTGGAGCCATCGCTGATGGAAAAACCTTAACCAGAGCAGCGGAGATGGAGTTAAATCCCGAGGAATTCCTAGCTGAAAACAATTCTTACAACTTCTTTTCAAAACTTGGCGACCTCCTTTTCACGGGACCAACCGGCACGAACGTTAACGATGTTTCTGTCATAGTAGTTCTATAAAGTTGCTGGAGCTTATGGCAAGCATAGTGATGTAAAGGTTCATTTTTTCATGGGAGATGACATACGGGAAGGATAAGTTGCCACCAAACGGAAGAGAATTAATCAGCCTCTTCGCCGATGAAAAGCCCTACGATGTCTGAGGCTATCTGGATGAGGTCATCTGCCTGTTTGAAAGCCTTTTCTTTATCCGCGTCAGGTGTTTGAGCAACTTTCTGAACTGTTCGTTCAATCTCCACCAAACAACGCAGAACAGGGTCTTTAACAGACTGCTTCTTCATGACTGTTTGACGAACAATACTCTCCAGCGAAGATGGATCGCCAAGACTATAGTAAATGGCAGCTTGAGCCTTTCGCATGGATTCTAAAACTAGGCTTGAAGCCATATAGGGCGTTTTTTGAGCGGCAACTAGTTCAGCTCTGGCTTCTCTGAGATAACGTATCGCCCAGCCCTTTCTATAACCATCAATTGACGACACTTAATCGTCTCCTTTTTCAAGTAGAAATCACTGTCTTGCATTCAAAGTCAAAATAAGCGAAAGCTGATTATAAAGCATACTGCAAAACTTCCAAAATTGGCGAAAATCATGGTGGAACCAGAAGCGATCATTCTGCTTCGCTTTCAGCAACGATATTTCCTGTGGTTTCTGATCGCTGCATGATTGTTACTAGGTGAGTTATGTAGCCAGCAATTCGGTTTCTAACTTTGGTTGAGGAGAGGTTTGTGAGTTCCTTAACTAGTTCTTTGTTGTCTTCAAAATTGATGGTGAACCTTTCTGGAAAGCGTTTAACAAGTTCTTTCGCTACTCTTTTGACATGTTCTGGTCTTACTTTACCCAAGCGTTCTTTCTGCCTCCAAGTTTAATGTCTCTTTTGGGTCCCTCTTCTTTACGAGTCGTGGGTATTCATGTGGGTTAACTCGCCCCTTTTAATGCTTACGCTCAAAACAGATTTAAAGCGAAGAAATCAGTGAAGTTTCGAAGAATCTGAGCCGCCACATCGGTTTCTTTCATCCTTTTTGTCTCCGCTATAGCTTTGACAACTTGTGGAATAAAAGAAGGAGTGGTCATTTTCCCATAGAACGGACCTCCGAAACGCACGGGTCCATCAGTCTCGGTGAGCAAACTGCCCAAGGGAACTAGCTTGATGATTTCCCGGGTTTCGCTGGAATACACTGAAGGTGGGCCCTCAGAAACATAATATCCGTTTTCAACAATCTTAGGCAGCAACTCAGCTGGGCCACTGAACCAGTGAAAGAGAACTTTCTCTACATTAAACGAAGGCAAAATACTCATTATTTTGGATACTGTTCGCCTGCAATGAACGATCACGGGTAAACACTGCTTCTCGGCTGCTTGAAGCATTTCTTTGAAAACTTTGACTTGCAGCTCTGTGATCTGTTTCTTGCCGTAGGAAAAATCTAAGCCAATTTCACCTATGGCTATCACTTTTTCTCGGCAGCGTCCGTGTTTACTTATCAAGTCTAAAGTCTGCTCTAATTCGTTGGAAGACAGAAACTGAATGTTCCATGGATGAATGCCTAAAGCGGCATAGACCAAACCAGGGTTTTGCTGGGCTAATTGAAGGCTAAGTATGCTTGACTCGTAGTTCATGGAATTAGAGACCAACGCGATTACATCTGACTTCCGCGTATCCTCAATTATGGTTTCAACTTTGCCATTGTATTCCTTGTCTGAAAGATGGATATGTGCGTCAACAAACTTCATCCAGACCGCCAACCTTTCTCATCTGTTCGCAACTCTAATTTCACTGTTTTCTTCGTCAAACGCAGAAATAGACGATGAAAACTTGTTAATCTTTCCGTTAAGGTTAAATATGGGCTCAAATGAGAAAAGAAGGTTTGGGGATGTTTAAATGGTTGGAATAGAATTAGCTGTGGCGCCGATGCATAGAATCTGCAAGAAAGCGGGAGCCCATAGAGTAAGCGAGGCAGCATCCAAAGAGCTGGCGAAGGTTCTGGATGAACTCGGTGTAAAGATTGCTAGAGAAGCCTACGACTACGCCATGCATGCTGGAAGAAAAACAATACAAGCTAGAGACATCGAAATCGCAGCGAAAAAAGTTATGAGCAGATAAGCGCCCATTCACCATTTTTCATGCTGGGGTCCATTCAAGTATGATCTAGGGTATTCTGTCCCCTATTGGCTTAAGGTACCTGCTGAGACAAGGAGAGAAAAAACTTCTGTTTAGATCATAATCAAGAGAGTGCTTAGAAAACTTGCATGTGTGCTTTTTTCTTCACAGATGGTAGCGGGGGGTTGATTTGAACAACCGATCTCTGGGTCTCTCGGAGCATCTAAGCTCTTATGAGCCCAGCGGGTTAACCTGGCTACCCCACCCTTGTAGGAGAGTTTGGCTTTGAGTGTTGCTCTCTCGCTACGGTTTATCCCCGCCACTTAGCATTTTGAAACAGTAGTGACTTAAATCCTTTTATATGGTTCGTCCCTTCTGGGGAACGCTTGATTCGAGTTGTTTATATAGGCAGTATAATCTTTTCCCTACAGAAGGCGGGTCTCAATGAAATCTGTAGGCGTTGATGCACAGTCTTGGAAAGTCTTCTTTACACTGTTCAAATTAGCCGAGATGGGGGCAAGTCGCAGAACAGTAAAGGTTTCAACCGAGTACCTAGCTGAAAGGATGGCTTTGTCTCAGCAGACTGCCTCTCGCCATTTGATACAACTGGAGAAAAAAGACTGGATTAAGCGAACTATCACACCTGAAGGATGCCTCATCAGAATCACTGAATCGGGAGTTGGCGAGTTAAAGAAGCTTTACTCCAGTTTACAGGCGGTTTTTGAAGCAGCTTACCCGCTTTCGGTTACCCTCGAAGGAGTTTTATTCACTGGACTAGGAGAGGGAGCCTATTATATAACAAGAGACGGCTACCGCAAACAATTCATTGAAAAACTCGGCTTCGACCCATATCCTGGAACACTTAACCTTAAACTCACAGCTGACTACGACGTAAAAACCCGAGCTGAACTCGAATCCTACCCAGCCATCGAAGTTCAAGGCTTTAAAGGCGAAACAAGAACGTTCGGTCCAGTGAGATGTTATCCGGTTATTATTAATAACAAGGTGAAAGGCGCTGTTGTAGCCGCCATACGCAGTCACTATGATTCTTCAGTGATCGAGGTAATTGCTCCCTACTTTCTTCGAGACAAACTCAAGCTGAAAGACGGGCATAAAGTGAAAATTGAGATTCTAACTCTGCCGTAGCCTTACTGCTCAAGTTATCAACTGGTTTTTATAAACAAAGAGCGCTGGAGTTCCGCCGGTGTGAACAAATACCACGTTGTCGTCTTTTTTGAAATGTCCTTGCTTTATGAGGTCGATGAGCCCAGCCATGGCTTTGCCTGTGTAAACAGGGTCCAACAGTATCCCTTCGGTTTGAGCAACTAATTTAATGGCTTCTGCCGCCTCTGAAGTAAGCACTCCGTAGCCTTCTCCGGCATAATCGCCTATGAGAACCACGTCTTTTTGGTTAACATTTTCCTTCAAGTCTAAAAGTCTGGCAATTCCATTTGCAATTTGCACGATCTTTTCGGTTAACAACTGGTTGGCTCTTGCCTTTATGAACATTCCGAGAACTTCAATTTCAGTTTTCAAAGCCTTGTTTGCACTGACAAGTCCAGCTTGGGTGCCGCCTGAACCTGATGCATGAACAATGTAGTTGATGTTTAGTTTTGCCTCTTCTGCTTGACTAACCAGCTCTAGCATGGCGTTAACATATCCCACTGCCCCAGTTGGGTAGGAAGCGCCTCCAGGCACAATGTAAGGCTTGTGCCCCTCGTTTTTTAGTTCCTCTGCTACTTTTTCCATTGCTGGAAGAGCTTGTTGCGCGTCCATTTGAACGAATCTTATGTCTGCTCCTAAGAGGCTGTCTAAAAGCAGGTTTCCATTGTATTCTCTAGGCTCTTTTCCGCGTAGAACGAGAACAAGGTTTAAGCCCAACTTTCTTGCCGCAGCTGCTGTAACCCTTGCGTGGTTAGATTGAACAGCGCCAGTTGTTATGAGTACATCGGCACCTTTTTGGATGGCGTCGGCCATGACGAATTCTGTTTTTCTCTCTTTGTTGCCCCCGAAAGCCATTCCTGTGAGGTCGTCTCGTTTAATCCAGAGTTTGGGACCGCCCAATAGCTTTGAAAGGCGCGGCATTTCCTCCAGTGGTGTTGGCAGTTTAGCTATTTTGATTCTTGGTAGTTTGTCGATACGTTTCTGTAAGTCTGCGCTTTCCATGGGCTTACCTCGTATAAAGTTCGCTGATTTTTCTTTTGATTTTTAGAGAACTGGTCAACTCATCTTTGCCGAACTTTCCTATTTTAACAACTTTAATGTTAAGTCCTTTGCGTGCTATAGCTCTTCGCACCTGTTCTGCGATTTTGCTTTGGTCGTGTCCCACAGCAATGATGTCGGGTTTGATTCTTTCAATTACTTTGTCCATGCTAAAGTCTTCAAACCCCAAGATGGCTTCACCCACAACTTTAAGCGCTTCTACTAGCGCCCTTCTGTGGTCTTCCGACACAACTGGTTTGGCTCCTTTGCGTTTTTCAACAGTTTTGTCTCTGGCTACAATTACGATTAATTCTGCATCTTTTCCTCCAGCTTTTCTGGCTTCTTCCAGATACCTAACGTGCCCCATGTGAAGTAGGTCGAAGGTTCCAGATGCCAAGACAACCTTTCTCTTCTTTTTCACCGCTTCTTTTTCGGCCATGAGAACTCTGCCACCTCAAGCAGTTTTAAAGCGTCCAGCAATCCTTCAGAGTATGCAATAGACGCTAATGCTGTCTCAAATCTTTTTCTATCCCGATAATACTTTGCATCTTCCAAATAACGTTTAGCCGTTTTTACCACACTGCTCACTTTTTCATTGTCAACTTGCACAGATTGGACAATTTCGATTTCTGCCAAAACCGCCTCAGTGCTCTTCACGTATTTATCGAGCAGTTCTTGCAGTTTCACTTAACCATCTCCTTCACGCTTTCAGGTGCCTCTGCCAACGTGACAAGCGCTTCTGCCTCAACAAAATGAAGCCTACCGGGAAAAACAAGGGAATGAGGCGGAGGACCAAAATCATAGTTCATTAAGCCTGCCACATAATCCGCTTTAACCGTTGAGTTGTCTGAACCAGCTCGTGCGACGCCAACTGCGAGAGTGCCTAGAGTAACGACACGTTTCCGCTTGGTTTTCTCCATTGACAGAAGAGCTTTTAAGCCGTGTCGTATTGTCATGTAACGTTTTTCTTCAGCTTTAATGTCCAGAAAGCAGAGAGTGTGAAGCCCCAGTCTCTTATTTTCCTTAATCACCCGGTAAGGAGTTTCAACCGTAGAGCTTTCATCAGTGAAGGGAACGGTGACGCTTCTTCCATACTTATAATTTTGCAGTCCTGACAAACCGATAACTGCAGAAATAATGGAGGCTCCATGGATAATTCTCGTTTTAATTCCCTGTTTTTCAGCGCGGATTCGCAAATCCACATGGGTAGTAGCTATTAACGGGTCGCCGGGAACTAACAGAACAGTTATGCCGTTCTTTGCCGAGTCTAATATTTTTTGTCCAGCCTCTTCCTCTAAATCACGCCTAGAAACTAAGATGATGTTTTTCTTGCTTAACTTTTCCAGTTTTGAAATGTGAAACGCAGGCATCAGACTTGTATATAACTCAGCAAAGACCGTGTTTGCCTTTCTTATTGTTTCCAACGCTCGGAGAGAAAGGTCTTTCTCATTGTATAACCCTAAACCCACAAAGACAAGTTCACGTGGCATCTTTCGCCCTCCTTCTGTGCAATCCATAATTTGAAGACCTTGAACTAATAAACGCGCGCTTGTGTATTGCAAATGGAAGCTTTCATTGTAGCCATTGAGGCTTGTTACAGGTTGGCTTTGAGAGTTTGGGATTGATTATGACTACGTTACTCTTAACTCTTTGAATAGCGCTGTCAAGTCTGTGGTTGGAGCTCCAGCGTCGTTGCAGATTTTCTGTTTTGCCGGCGGTTTTTCTCTGTAGTGCGGTATCCGTTTGGAAATGCGGTCTTCGTAGGTTGACGATGTTTCGTTTTGGTAGAACACACCTATCGGGATTTTATCTCCCCATTCTCTAGCCTTTTCCAAAGCAGATGCAATTTTTGAGAACTCCTCTTTTGGACCATGCACCACCGGGTCGTAACCTGTTTCTTCCAGCTTGTAAAGTCTAGACCTTGGCTTTCCAGTAGCTGGGTCTACGCGGTCTTCGCCTCTGTACCATTCTTTTGTGTTGATGTCGTTGTAGGTTGGACATGGTTGAAGTATGACCACTAATGCGAGTCCTCGATGCTGCATGCCTCTCTTCATCATCTCTTTCAGATGGCGCACATCGTAAGCGTAACCTCTGGCGATGAAAGTGTAACCCGATACTAAAGCA
>JAUWZP010000107.1 GCA_030615265.1 Candidatus Bathyarchaeota archaeon | reverse complement strand
TAGACAACCACATAATGCATTCCGTCAGATAGACTTGTGAGAGTTGTGTTTCCAGTAACGGTCACATTTGCTGATCCGTCCAGACTGTAGCCCATCCAGGAGGTTGATTCATCCACAGTAAAGGTCAAGGAAACATCAGTCGAAACATACGTCTTGTTCTCCGGTGAGAGAACCTCAATGTTGGGGGGCACAGTGTCAACGGTTAGAAAGTCGAAGAGTAAGTTGTATGGAGTTGACGTGCCTTCCTGCCAATACGTTGGAATTTTGTTGTTGTGCACCTGATAGGACGTGGTTATGTAGTATGGAGACGTAAATGAGTCTCCAAAAGGATACGTATCGTTGGTGTCCCAACTGCTTGCCGAAGCGACGTATTTGCGGTAAGCTATTTTGTCGTCTGTAGTGTTGAACCACATCCAGAGGTCGCCATTGCTCGGGTCAACGGTTAGGCTGATTGATCTTACGTTTCCCGATGCCCCAGTAACATTCTTCACAACGATTTCAGAGCCCCAACCGCTTCCATAAGTCCGCTTGACATAACGATAGATTTTTGTTGCTGTTTCGTTTTCGATATACACCAAATGCACATCGTCCCCATAAGCAACTGCAGAGAGTCCCCGCTGATCTTCGCCAATGAAATTAGACGTACAATTTGAGGCACTACCCCAAAAAGCCCCGTTATATATAGCACCCTTTATCTTTCCGTTGTCCCCAGACCACATCGTGTAAAGTTTGCCGTTGGCTAAGGGAACAGAAAAAGGCCACGCTTGGTCAGTCGATACAACTACTGGAAATCCGGTGGCGTTAGTCCATGTCCCGTTTTTTGTAGAGCTTTTTGAGACAGATACAGCTATAGGCCCGGGGCTCGTTTTGTTTAGGTAGGTTATCACGGGATAGCCGTCACTATCCGTGATGATTTGTGGTCCTCGATAGGATCGGTTTTCCACGGCAGGTGCAACTATTTGCTCAGCGGCGTTCCATGTGATAGTGCCATTTGCATTAGGAACGCCCATTCTATAGTAGAGTGGAGTATTCGGGATCTGGTCCCTTTGACCCTTTGCATAATGGATGTATGTTCCATCAAACCAAACTGAGAACTCTGGACTCATGCTTGCGGCTCTCACTGTCGTAGGTACACTCCACGTCGCGCCATCATTAGAAGTCGTATAGACGAGGTTCGCGTTGTCACTATTAAAGGCCCAAAACCTTCCGTTGGCATAGAACGTGTATCTTTGATAACTATGTCCAAAAACGTCCGTGCTCCCGATAACCGTTGGTTCGGAGGGTTGAGCTTTGATAGTAGGAGTGAACACGAACAGATTAACGAAAGATAAGAAAGCTAAAACCAGCAACATAGAAACGACGGGTTCTTTTTTCATCCGCGCCCATTGCATTTTCTTCATGCTCGATTTCTCCTATGCTCGCCGAGTATGAACGCCCAAATATTTAACATGTGTGAATGGACAGTACATATTTTGAGTAGAAGGATTGATCCGCGCGCGCGATTCTAGGTTGTCTAGAATGATTGCTGGGCATCCATGGTCTATGAGGAGATCTACTGTGTGGGATCCTCCTAGGCAACCGGCTCCGCCTGTTACCAGTATTTTTTCTATGCGTTTGGCTTTCAAGGGTTTCTCACGCAACTTTGTAGGTTGTTTAAAGCTTTTTAAGAGTTTGTGTGTATATTGGGGCGTTGTTCTGTTTGGGCTTAAACTTGGTGACTTTCTGTTATTTCTTGTCACTTTTTGTTGCATGCATGTTTCTAATCGACCTTGTAAGTTGTTTAAGGTTTTTTGTGAGTTGATGTAGTTTATGGCGTGTTTTGTTTAGGATTAAAATTAGTCACTTTTAGTTACTTTTGGTTGCTTTTTGTCACTTTTTGTTGTTGTTTTTTTGTTCAGATCTCAGGTTGGCTATCATGTCAGCGATGAAACCGAAGAGAAAGGATTGGATTCCTGCGGTTATAAGTAGAGCAGAGAGGAGAAGCAGTGCGAAGTGTCGGTCGAATGGTTCATTGAAGAGTATTCTTAGAGCGACAACATACATTCCGGCTATAAACCCTAAGGAGGAAAGGATTACGCCTGAAAGGCCAAATAAGGCCATTGGGCGCTCGGTGAAGGCTAGTTGAAGTCTTAAGGAGATGAGGTCGAAGAAACCCCAGAACATTCTGGAAGATCCGAATTTTGTCTTTCCGTGTTTTCTAGGAAAATGTTGAATTGCTACTTCACCTACTCTGTAGCCTCTATGGTGAGCTAGATTAAGAAGGAATCTGTGTTGGCCCTTCCTGAGATTAAGGTCTTCGATTACTTCCCGTTTGAATGCTTTGAGACCACTATTAAAATCATGTATTGTCATCCCAAAAGCAACCCGTGAAACGAAGTTGTAGATCGATGAAGGAATCTTCTTGAGGAGAGAGTCCTTTCTGTGTTTCCTCCAACCATTCACGACGTCATATCCTTGCTGGATCTTTGCCAAGAGCTTGGGTAAATCTTCAGGAATATATTGGAGATCTGCATCAAACATCACGAGAATACTTCCTGAGGCATTCTTAAATCCGGTGTGAAGAGCTTCGGTCTTTTCCATTCTCCTTTTGTGGTGAAAAACCTTGACATTTCCGTTTTTTTTGCATAACTCTTCGGCTATTTTCCCGGTTTTGTCAGTGCTACCATCGTCAACTATTATGATTTCGCCTTTGATTTCATTTTCTTTAAACGTTTGGATTAACCGCTCTACTAAAATGGGTAAACTCTGCTCCTCATTGTAAGCAGGAATTACAACAGACACTGCTTCAATGTTATCAGTTTTCATCTCGGCCACCTTTAACACACTCCAGTTCTTTTAACCTGTTTAGGTACATTCTAAAAATGACTCTATGACGTCTCTTTGTGTGGTTACCCACACGTTTCTATTCGTTAAATAGTATATCATGCATAATTGCAGCATGCATGCGCCTCTTTGCGAGTTCAAGGTTTCTTTTCACCAGGATCAACAAAATGATACTGCAAATTCTAGTGCATATTTTCATAAGCCTTTTAGCAACAGATTGTTTTTTCATTATTGTGGTTGAGAGGATAGGAGCGGGTAGCCATCTGAGAACTCGGAATCCGCTAGGTAAAGGAATACGACAATGGTGAAATATTTTTTCGTGAATTTCCGGAATTACCGAGAAGGCATGGTGCACCCAATAACCTGCGGATTGCCTAATGATTTCCTTGTCTCCATCAACCTTTGCATATCCCGTAATTATAGCCAAACAAATGGCATCAAAGAGATCAGTTATTCCATCTTGTCTTTCTAAACCTAAATCATAGATTAAATAAGAGACCCTCCGACCTACATCATAGATTAAACTCGAAAGATCCCACGCAGGATCACTCTTTCCTGCGCACTCCCAGTCAATTAGGGACAGTTTTTCCTTTCCCTCTTCGTAAATCCAATTAGCAGTTCTGGGGTCACCGTGTACTATCTTCAATTTGAGGTTGATTTCTGAAAGTCCTTGACCAATTTCCTCGAAAAGCCTCTTTTGCCAATTTTTGATACGTTTTTGCAAGATGATTTGATGAAGTATATTCTCAACGTTCGTTCCCGTTATGAATTCTTTGAACACATAGCCAGACTCAAGATCAACATGAATAATTCTGGGAATTCTGACTGACCGAATCTTCAAAAAATGCTTTTCATGTAGTTTAAGATTTACATATAGTTCATGATTTGAACTTAGGGGTTTTGCAACGATTTTTTTGAATTCCAATGACCCGTCAGCCCTTTTCAAGATTAATTCAAGCAAATATGATTGATCGGGTGAACTAATTCCATTACTCGCTGATTGATGGATGTTGTATACGGTGACATTTGAATCTTTGTCGCGATTCATGATTCTTGAAACGTTCCGCTGGAAATACCTAAGCAAGACCGTTTTCTGGGGAGAATGGACTTGCTTCGCTAGTTTAGTTCCCATATGCATGTATGCATGCCTCTTCCAATTAGAATGTCTTGCAACAAACTCTTTCCCATGTAACCTTCAGTTTGAAAGCTCACATTTATTTAACCAATAACTAAATCTTACGTACTAAAGACATCGTGATAAGATTTATGGAAATGGACGCGCATATTTCTATAATTAACTTCTACACTAACACAGCAACAGAGATTCTTGGATTCTTACATTGTTGAATGCGCGCGCGGATTCCATAATCTAAGTATGGTTCTTA
>JAUWZP010000067.1 GCA_030615265.1 Candidatus Bathyarchaeota archaeon | reverse complement strand
GTAGATGCTATTCGTATTTACAAAGAGGCAGGTGTGCCTTTCACCTTCAAAAGAGAAGGCGAGATGCGTCCAAACTTGGACGAGGTTGACCTCAAAATCCTAGATGTACTGTTACATCAGGCAAAATATGTAAGAGCTTCGCGTTCGCTCTCCACTATGGAACTCACCAGGTTGCTGCGCCGTTTGGGTTTGCAGATTTCGCAACCGACGGTGTTTAAACGGCTGGCACGGCTTGAAGAAAAAGGCGTTATTTTGGGACATACATTGACGGTTAACTGGTTCAAGCTTGGTTTCAATGCCAAGTTTATTGTTCGTATGAAAGTAAATCCTAATGCCTATGATAATGTTGTCCGAAGTTTTTTTGCTTCTATGGACGAAATTACAGACCTTTACAGAACAGGCGAAGACTACGGATTACTAGCATTTCTGAGAGTGCGCGATGTTTCTGAATATAATTCCTTCTTGCTGAAGCTTTACCAATCAAAGGAAATCCTAGACACTTATACAACTCTTGTTCTTGAGGAAAGAAAAAACATGTCGTTGTCCCTCGAAGAACATGCTTCAATATGATGTCTGGCGTTGAATTTTGAAAGTTGTCCAAAAAAGCTTAAGCAAAAGAACGTTAGATTATGCTTATTCCCGGCGGTGGAAACGTGGCAAAGAAAGATGTCATACACTCCTACATTCCAAACTCTGTACCCGACACTAAAAAGCAAATGATGGAAGAGATAGGAATCAAAAGCATCGAAGAACTTTACGTTGATGTGCCTCAAAAATTCCGTTTAAAAAAGAAACTGAATCTTCCTGCTCTAGCTTCCGAACATGAAGTTAAAAGACACGTGGAGAAGCTCTTAGCTAAAAACAAAACCCGCAGAGACATGCCAATTTTTCTGGGCGCTGGTTGCTGGCCTCACTATGTGCCAGCAGTAGTAGATGCCATTGTTCAGCGAACCGAGTTTCTAACTTCCTACACGCCTTACCAGCCAGAGATCTCACAGGGAATTCTTCAGGCTCTATTCGAGTATCAAAGCATGATCTGTGAACTTACAGCAATGGAAGTGGCCAACTCGTCAATGTATGACTGGGCTTCAGCGTTAGGAGAAGCCGCCCGCATGGCCGCCCGACTAACCCAGCGAACAGAAATTTTGATTCCAAGAATAATTCATTTTGAAAGATTCGCCACGCTACGTACGTACGCTGAGCCAGCTGGATTAAAAATCACACCAGTACTCTACGATTCCGAGACTGGACAGCTAGACATCGAAGACTTGAAGAACAAGATTTCAAACGAAACCGCAGCCGTATACATTGAAAACCCAACCTACCTTGGCTTAATCGAAACTAAAGTCAAGGAGATCGCCGAGGAAACCCACGATCAAAAAGCCCTCTTCATCGTTGGAGTCGACCCGATTTCGCTTGGAATCTTGAAGCCTCCAGGCAAATACGACGCTGATATCGTTGTAGGCGAAGGACAACCGCTAGGAAATCACATGAATTACGGCGGACCATCGCTAGGCATCCTTGCTTGCCGAAACGAAAGACAGCTGATACGACAAATGCCTGGACGCGTAATAGGCATGACCACAACTATGGACGATAGCAAAACAGGGTTCTGCATGGCGTTGCAGGCTCGTGAGCAACATATTCGCAGAGAGAAGGCAACATCTAACATATGCACCAACGAAGCCTTGTGCGCTCTCGCCTCAGCCGTTTACTTGGCTCTGCTTGGACCTCGAGGATTAAAAGAGTTAGGCGAGGTCATCATGTTTAAGACAAGCTATGCCATGCAACTTTTGGCAAAGATAGAGGCCGTTGAAGTTCCCATTTTCAAGTCGCCTCATTTCAAAGAGTTTGCAGTGAAGTTCAACTCTGCTGACATGACGATGCGGGAAATCAATGAAAACCTGCTGAAACATGGGATTCAGGGAGGCAAAGATCTAACTGAAGAGTTTCCTGAGTTGGGTAAAACCGCTCTTTACTGCTTCACTGAAATTCATTCTAAAGAGGAAATCGACCGTCTGGCTCAGGCGTTGAAAAACGTCTTGGGAGGAGAGAGTTAAACATGTTCAAGCAAGCCTACTGGAACGAACCAGTTATTTTTCAGCTGGGACGCAAAGGAAGAAAAGGATACATTGTGCCAGAAGTTGAAGAGGAGATCCGGCAAACAGTGGGCAATGCGCTGGCTGATTTGCCGAAAGAGATGTTAAGACAGACCCTTCCAGAACTGCCAGAATTGTCTGAAGTGGAAGTTGTGCGCCACTACATGCGTCTTTCACAGATGAACTACGGAGTAGACTTGGGCTTCTACCCGCTGGGCAGTTGCACAATGAAATACAACCCGAAACTCAACGAATTCCTAGCCAACCTGTCGTCTCTAACTGCGCTTCACCCAAATCAAGACGAAAGCACTGTTCAAGGCATACTCGAAATCCTATACACATTAGCGAAATGGCTCGCAGAAATCACTGGAACCCACGAAGTTTGCCTACAGCCGGCAGCTGGAGCGCAAGGAGAATTCCTAGGCGCTCTGATTATGAGATCTCATCACAAATTAAACGGAAACATACAAGAGAAAACAGAACTAATTGTGCCCGACTCAGCTCATGGAACCAACCCGGCGAGCGGAACCATGGCTGGATTCAAAATTGTGGTTGTTCCATCTAACCAAGAAGGCTGCGTAGATTTAGAAGCCTTAAAATCAGCGGTTTCAGAACACACAGCAGGATTAATGCTGACAAATCCGAATACTCTCGGGGTTTTTGAGAAAGACATCGAAGAAATAGCCAGCGTCGTGCATGAGGCTGGGGGCCTGCTCTACTACGACGGCGCAAACCTGAACGCCATTTTAGGCAAGGTTAGACCGGGCGACATGGGCTTCGACATTGTTCACATTAACATTCATAAGACGTTTGGCACGCCTCATGGTGGTGGAGGACCAGGTGCTGGACCCGTTGGCGTCTCAAAGGAATTGGAGAAGTATCTTCCTGTGCCTAGAATCGCCTTTGATGGAAAACGATACTTTCTTGACTACGACAAGCCTCGAAGTATCGGCAAGATTAGAGGTTTCTATGGAAACGTGGCTGTTTTGCTGAGAGCTTACGCTTACATCCTAAGCTTGGGTGCGGAGGGACTTGAAGAGGCGGCTGAAGTTTCTGTTTTAAACGCCAACTATCTGCTTAAGAAGCTGGGTTCCATTCGTGGTTTCGAGCTTCCCTTTGCTGAAGGCAGGCCGAGAAAACATGAATGTGTTTTCAGTTTGAAGAAGCTTTATCGAGAAACTGGTGTGCGGGCTTTAAATTTCGCTAAAAGACTGCTGGACTACGGTGTGCATGCGCCTACTACGTATTTTCCTCAAATCGTCGAAGAAGCGTTTATGATTGAACCCACGGAGTCTTTTGAAAAGGAAGAGTTAGACCGATTTGCAGACATAGTGAGGAAGATATCTGAGGAAGCCTATTCACAACCCGAAACGGTTTTGAAAGCTCCGCAGAACACAGCTTTAAGCAGATTGAACGAGGTTAAAGCGTCTCATCCTAAAACCATGGCTTTGAGTTGGAGAATGCACCAAGAGAAGTCTGCAGGTAAGCATGAACAGTAATCCGCAACTTTATTAAGCCCGAAATTTAAGTGGTAACAATTCTGGAAGAGGTCAGACCTATGACAGACTTGGAAAACAAGGTGCGTATCGAAGTGGAGAAGATTATCGACCCTGAAACTGGATTGACCTTTGGCCAGATGAAGATGATAACCGAAGTCAAAGAAGTATCGCAGGGCGTTGTTAAAATCGAGTATGTGCCAACCAGCCCTTTCTGTCCTATTGCCTTCAAGTTTTCAATGGACATCAAAAACGTCGCCAAAAAAGTGAATGGCGTCAAGAAAACAGTAGTTCACGTATATGGGCACACCATGGAACAGACAATTAATCAAATGGCAAACAAAGAGGAACCCGCCAAATGAAGGTGACCGTGAAGTTTTTCACCACTCTAAGAGAGATAGTTGGCAAACCACAAGAGCAAATTGAACTGTCCGAAGCTACTACAGTTAACGAACTGCTTCAACAGCTGGGAGAAAGATATGGCACAAAATTCACTCGCTACGTGTACAACGAAAAAGGCACAGTGCAAGGACACTTACACTTTCTCATCAACGGCAAAAGCATAACAACCCAGCAGGGACTCAAAACAAAACTCAAAGAAAACGACATACTAGCCATACTGCCACCAGTAGGCGGAGGCTAAAACCTAGAGAAGTAAAACTCACCTTTTTGCGCGCGCAGGCTCAAACCATCGTTTACAATATGCAAAAGTTTACTGAGTTTCGGCGCAAATGTAGTTCTTTTCTTGCAGTTCCAATGGGCATCCTCCTCCACAGATTTGCAGTTGCGGGCAGTCCTTGCACTTTAGCTCCGCGTATTCTCTATTTCTTATTCGCACTGCAAGCGGATGATTCCAGATTTTTTGCCAATTATCTTTGAGGATGTTGCCCAAGCTCTCGAAGTAGCTTTGACACGGATAAACGTCGCCATTTGGCCCAACGCACATGTTGATCTTTGCCGCTGTGCATGATTTAATGCCTAAGCCTAGTTTAACGGGGTCAAAATGGCAGTATTGAGTGGGAGTGTACCATAGAAACTTCAGTCCGAGCTTACCTGCTTTGTCATGGACCTTGGGTAAGAGTTTTTTCAATGTTTCAAGGGGCAAGACGAATTCTTCGCTTATCGCATTGGCTCTTCCCGAATGGATCAGGCTGTTGCACCCAAAAGCAGCAACTCCGAGCTTTTTTAGGAAGTCTACGGTTTCCAGAAAATCCGAGGCGTTGTGTTTGCTTAGAGTAGTGTTTGTCGTCGCGTAGATCTGTGTTGGAATGACGTTTTTGATTCCAGCGACAGTTTCTTTCCAGCTTCCCTTAGTTGCTGTCATTAAATCATGGATTCTAGGCTTGTGAGATTCAAGGGTCACTTGAACGAAGTCTAGTCCAGTTTTCTCGAGGGTTTCAACGTAGGTTTTGTCTTTCAGTTTTCTGCCATTGGTGATAAGCCCTGTGACTATTCCCTTGTTTTGCGCGTAAAGCAACAGTTCTGGCAAGTCTTCACGCAGAGTTGGTTCGCCTCCAGTGAAGGTCAAGATGAACACGCCAATCTGATGAAGGTGGTCAATCACTTCTTTCCATTGCTCTGTAGTAAGCTCAGAAGTCTCATGTGGTCCTCCAGCGTAGCAGTGAACACAGTTGTTCTGGCACCTAAAAGTAAGCGCCAAATCCACGCGTAAGGGTGCTGAAAGTTCTTGGGTGAAAGGTTCCACGCTCTTTACGTCGAGAAAAGATATGGGACAGACTTCCTCGGTCTGTGCCAATGTGCTCACGGTGTAAATCAGCTTCTCATGGTCATCCTTTGCCGTTTTCTTGTTCACTCGATACATGCGCCTGATTTTTTTAACAGCTTCATCCGTCGTCATGCCCTTCAGGAAGAAGAAGGCTTGTGCCGTAGCTGTCTCGTTTAGATACAGAACCGTGTTAGCGTTGATGACCAACATTCCGTGACCATCTGGCTCCACACGAAGCTGAAGAGCCAAACCTGTGAAATTGCCGCTTCCTCTGTAAGTGTAGCGGCCTTGAGGAATCTTAGATGAACGAAGCATCTTACGCACAAAGCTCACAGTCTCTAATTGCCCCCTTTTTTAGCCCACTCCTCCACCTGCACAGGCGCAGGCACAAGATACGCAAGCGCATGCGCACGCGCAGGCTGCACAAGCGCATACGCAACTGGACTTTTGGTGAGCCGGTTGTGTAGAAGATTTTGCAGCTGGCATTGGAACGATTGCGTTGGCGAATTTTTCGAGGTTGGTGACAATCTTGTTTGAGGTGCCTTCTACAGCCGTTGCAATGTTGTTGGCGAAATCTGCGCCAGGAATTGTGGGCGGCTTTGCCGCTTTGGTTGGCGCTTCTATGTTTGGTTTGTAGGTAGGTTGGGGATGATAGTGTTGGTAGCCGTACCAGTACCACAGCCAGAGTGGGCTCGGTTCGAAGGCTTTGTCGCGGAACGCTGTTTGGGTGCGCGATTGATATTTTGGGTCGAGGAAAAGCCATAACAGTTGTTCGTCGTATGCTTTTGAGGCTAATTCTGGTGTGTCTGCTTGTTCCACTTGTTTCCACGCTTTCGCCACAATTTTTCTGTAGTAGTCGATTGTGTCGCGTCTGCAGTATCCACGCAGTTTTTCTTCGATGGTGTCTCTGAGAAACACTACTGTGTGCGCCAGTTTCTCTTCGTCAAGGGTTCCATCTTCTTTGACCGCGTTGAGAAAGTCGATTTCATAGTATCGGAGAGGCGTTTCCGGCGTCCCTGTCTTGTCCTGAAATGATTGCATAATTTTCAGTTTAACCGCGGGAGTTGTGGACTCAACCCATATGGCTCTCTTCCGTAAGAGACTGTAGAGGATTTCCGTGACTACTTCTGTTGGCTTTACGTCGAGGAGGTAAGAAGCCTCTACGGCTGTTAACCCATGCCTTATTCCGAGAGTTTCCATGCTAATCGTGGGCTTCAGATATGGTCTCTTACGAACCGCATAAACAACGGCGCCTATTACACCGACTGAGACTCCAAGTATCAAGAGCGCAGGTCCGTATTGCCGCAAACGGGCAACTACGCCTGTCGGCTGTGTCTCGTAACTCTGCACATACTCCTTAGGAAAGGAAACTCCGACAGGAAATTGCTCATTTGGCAAAAGGTTTTGCTTTTTCCAGTAAATTTCTAATTGGCCATCTTTGGTCGTCGCATTATCCCAATCCACTGATGTTCTTACCTCTTCTGTAGTGACTCCTGAAGGCAAAACAATCAGCACGCGAAGGTCGAGCACGCTTGCTTCTTGCCACCAGGTCGGAGTGAACTGCATGCCCACGTTGCCAGGGTTTTGTGTGTCTTCCAATATCATGTCGGCAACATTTGTGATGAGGGTGAACCAAACAGTTTGCCCAGCCGTTAAGGGAGAGTAAAGCTTGACGCGTACTTTATAATCGCCTCCTGAACGTATGTCATAGGTCTCCAATGAGCGTCCGTTCTGGTCAATAGCCGAGCCTGTTGTAAAGTCGCTTTTAGGCTGACCTATCTCTACGTAGTTAATTGAGTCGCCAGAATCGAGCGCTATAGTTACATTGTAAAATAGATCGATTGTTCTATCCTGGTTTATCCATATCTTCACCCATTCGTGTTCCAGATGATACTGTCTTTGTGCTGCTGCAGTGCCTGCGAATGTCATTAAAATGAATATTGCTGATAATGTGACCAGAAAAGGATGGGTCTTCACCATTTTGGTTCCTCGGCTATCTCAAATGTTTGTCCGCAATAGGGGCATGTTGCGTATGGCACACCAGACACAATTTTAATCTCGCTAGCGTCTACAGAAGCCGAACAGTTGGGACATTTGAGCGCAACGGCCTTCATCTGTCCTGACAATTCCAACTTTTGGACTATCGTCTTTGGCTTTTTGGTTATGTAGTAAGCGATTCCGAAGCCGACAACAAACAACAGGGCGGCAACGATTAGTCTTGTGAACTCGTAAACTGAGGCTAGAGCAAATACTATGCCGAAGAAGAAGAGAACCGCGATGGCTATTGACCCGATTACAGTTTTGACGTTCACAATCATGTAGAATACAAGTTCTGATAATTGAATTTTGCCCAATTGACTAAATTCGACCACAACTTTCACTGATACTCCCCTGTTTTTCTGTATTAGCACAAACAAGCTATGTTTCGCTGTTGATTTGAAAAACGATTTATGTGTGTGCTACAAGCAAAAGAAAGAAGAACTTCGTAGCTCATTTTATTGGCTGTCTTATCACAGTTTTCATTTTTTCCGGCTTAGCTCTACGAGGATCGCTTAAGTATATCTCGTGGTGTTTTCCTCTGAGTTCATATCCATTCTCTTTTATAAAGTTATGAAGTTTCTTGATAGTTGGGCCTTCAGCAGAAAATGGGCCAATGTGCATTATCTGAGCTGATAAGCCTTCGTGAAAACTTTCAAATCTTATTTTGGAAAGACCAGGTGGATTTTTCTTCTTTTCGGCTTGTTCAAGAGCTTTATCATACAGATCTTTTGTTACATACTCTGGTTGCATAATCATCGATGTCCATTTCCATATGTCTTTGTTTTCCACACTGAATTTACTCATATCATCAGTCCACCAAAGACCTTCAAGAGGCATTACTACATAGTCAATTGCTTTTTCTTTTTTGATCATAAACTTGAGAGCATAAGATACGGCGTATAACGCTTCTATTGCATCTTTATATTCTTGAGCTGTATTTGGATTACCTGCACCATCCACCATCAGAAAACTCATTTTAGAAACATCGACAAACACAACTTCTTTTGATGAAGATTTGTATAAGCGGTTTAGTTCTTTCTTAAAATCAACCTTTTTCATCATTTCATTCCACCAATTTGAGTTTAAACGATCGTTATTAATTTTTTTCTGAGACAATAGCGCGCGCATCATGTTTTCTCGTTGACTGCCCCTTCAATAGCGACGACTGTCCGTTGATAGTACGAGTCTACCCAATGTTCCGGGTGAAAAGATGCACTGGCAATCTTCACGTTGATGCCCTTGTATTTCAAGTGTGTCTCGTATTTTTCGTTCCAATCTGGCAGTTTCTCCAGTCCATATGCCCTTCTAAGTTTCACTAGCACGTCAACGGAGTCTCCGGGAAACTCGTAAGGAATGTCAATGACATATTCAAACCCTTGAGAAGAGACAAGTTCAAGAGCTTGAAGCGGACTCATCATCTTATAATCGGGATTGTACTTCTTCTCCAAAAATTGACCGAAGACTTGAAGCACAGCAAACTCGCCATCCCAATCAATCTCCCGCAAGATCGCTTCTCTGGCACTCTCAAAAACTTTCTTCACATTCTGATGATAACAGTCCTTTGCGGCGTTGTATTTCCCGATTTTGGTTGTGGGAAAGCCATGGTTGGAAAGAAACACGGCGACCTTAGCTGCTTTTGGCAATCCATCTAGTTCCTCTTTTATTTTGAGGACTACTCCCTCGTTGAAAACGTCGGTTCCTCCAAGCTGATCCGCATAGACGACTGGAATGTGGGCTCCATGTTCATGTAAGGCGTGTTCCACGTGTTTTCGAAGGTGAAATGTTGACATGGA
>JAUWZP010000073.1 GCA_030615265.1 Candidatus Bathyarchaeota archaeon | reverse complement strand
GTTTTCTATACTCTTGAAGTTAGAAATTGAGATTTCGAGTATCATACTCTTTCAAGCAAGAATTGATTGTGAATTATATAAGACTATGCAATTGTATTCTTCTTATCATATTCTTGATTAGCTTGCGTATTGCAGGAAGTTTCGGATTTCCCCATCTTGTTTACCCTAGCGATCCACTATTCTGGGTGAAGGCTTTCCTTGCACATGCGCGCGTACATCGTTGCGGAGCACAGAATAGAGGAGCATAATTAGCATTAATAGCGCTAACTCAAGTGAAAGCTAGAGTCACCCCCCGATAGCATGCATGGCCAAAGTGCTAACTAATGGTTATTGCGTGGTTTAGATTTGTTCTCTGAGAATTTTCTTTGTGTACAAGCGTCGAGCTTCAGGAACACAGATTTTTCAAAACAGTTTCTAGACTTACAAGCTTATCTTTTTCTGAGTTTTTTTCCATCTGTTTACTTCTCTGTTCTGAACAAGTTCACATCTGTTCTTATGAAACTATGGTCTTTTTCATGTTGGTCAACCGTTGATTTTCGGTTGATCTTTGATTTGCAGGCAGTGTTCATAGGTGTTCAGAGAAAGAAGCCCATTTTAGGCTGTCCATGTTCATCTCTCTGAACCTCCAAAACCACTAGGTTGAGCAAACCTTTTTTTCCGTAGTTGAGTGCTGAAATTTCCAGTTTTTCCGGTTTTTGGGGTTTGATAGCTTTTTGACAGCTTTTCCCATTGTTTAACCATCAACCTAGAGATGCGCGCTCTTTTCAGCACAATCTACCTCTCTTCTAATGTACTCTTAAAGACATAAGACCATTAACGTGGAGATTTCCCCCGCATACTGCCTCTTTTTTCTGTTTTTGGTTGTGTTTGGTGTTTAATGGTATTTGAGGGCTTCCTTGAGAGTAAAGCTAAAAATGTTGTTGGTTTATAGTTTGGTGTGAGTGGTGGTTGGTGTAATGCCGAAGGTTGCGTCTGTGGTTGTGTGTAAAAAATGTGGGTTTGAGATAAGGTCTGACTGGAAGTTTTGTCCCAGCTGTGGCGACAAGATTGTTTGCGCTGGAAGATACAAGCCGTGTGCGAAGAGCTGAGTGTAAACATGGGATTTAAAGCTTTAGGGGGAGGTTGAATTGAGCAGGCTTGTTTTCATGACGATTTTGAGTGAGGTTTTGAGCGGGGTCGGTTTTGGTGTGGGTCTGAATGACAGCGATAAGGAGCAGCTTTACCCGGAGCTTCTCTACTATTTCGGCTTAGTTGGTGGTTTGAATATTTGCGAGGCTTTGGAAGCGGCATGGCGAGACCCGTATAATAGAAGCGAGATAGAAGAGTTTATTTTGGCTTGGCTTAGGAAGAAGGCTAAAAAGAGACAAAAATCTGTAGTTGGAGTTATTTAGCTTCAGGTAAATGATCACCAAGAACCTTGTTTTTTGTTTCATCTTCGAAGATAGGTTGAATGATTTTCTCGACAATTAGCTGTGTGAATTTGTTTATGTTATTCATGGTGTCTAGTTCTAATTGTTGAAAGATTTTGGGTGTTTCTTCTAGAAGTTTTGTGGAGTATTTCTTGGGCAGAAACGACAAGCTTGCTTTGATGTAGTGGTTTATCTCCTTTCTTGAATCTTCATTGGTTAGGAAGGGTGTTGCGTAGCCTATGAGCTTCAGGTAAGATGTTAAACATAGAGCTTCAGCGTCTCGTTTTCCCTCGGATATTTCCCAGGCTGTCCTGTCGTTTTCCATTGGAGCCAGCACGTGTTTCGCAAAGGCTATTTGGTCTTTAGCGTAACCGTGCTCATGTAATAGACGTGAAACCTCATAGTCTTTGACTGCTATTGATATTAGATAAAGCATGTTGATGACATATTGGCGAAATAGTTTGAAACGTCTGGCCAGGTCTTGCAGTGCAGGTGGAATTGTTAAGATATAGTAGAGTGGGCTTCCATGGAGAACAGAGTGACCGACTTCGTGGCGTATTCCTGCTTTTTGAGCCAATGTTGGTAGCTTTCGTATCCTTTCGAGGCAGATAATTATACGGGAGATTCCTCGCCATGCATCGTGCATGCTGAAAAACAGCTCGTCAAAGGATGATGAAGTTACTCCAACCTTCCTTGATTCTTCAGCCAGAAAGGCCTCAACCGTAGAGGAACGCTCAAAAATATACAAATCGACAACGTCAACTTCGTGAGGAGCCAGCCGATTATAGCACTCTTGTATAATGGTAACTATCTGGTTTACTTTTTGATCGTCTACTTTGCCAAACCTGCAGACTGCGATTTTAGGTTGAAAATGAGAATCGCTCTCTAAAGTGATTCGTTTCATTTTGTTCAAAATAAAGATCTCTTTTGCTTTAATACGGTTTTCGACGCAAACTCCCTCTTTTTATGTTTGTTGCATGTCTCACTTGTTAGTTATTTTGTGTATGGTTTAAATTCCATGCTTCTTTGTTTGCGTAGATTTGTTTGAGGATGTTTGAGGCTTTTTGCTTATCCAAGGATAATAATAATAGTTTGCCTATATGCCTGCAGAGCCTCTTGCTCGGCAACACTCTGCTCCAGTCTGCGCAGTCTTGTAGAACCACACGGTTTTCGAGGTCTATGAGTATGTGACAGTCTCAGATATGTCCGTTTTATAGGACTCATGTCGAGTCTTGGAAGGGAGATGGCGGAAACTTTTAAAGAGAACTTTTGTTCTATATGTAGAACGATTGTTCGATGAATAATCCATTTGATTATCCGGGACTGCGCATTCTCGTCGTGTTTTTTAATGAGCCGTATGGAGACTTCCACCTGAGGGAAATAGCAAAGCTTGCCGATGTAAGCTCAAGCACAGCGAAGAGATTCCTCGACTTTTATAATGAAAACAAGTTTCTTGTAAAGAGTAGGAGAGCTAACCTTGTGTTGTTTAGGGCTAATCTGGAGAACCTCAGCTTTAGGTATATGAAGCTTAGTTATTTTATGATGAAAGTGAAGCCGTTGGTTGATTTCTTGAAGGATACTTACCCGAACTCTTCTATCGTGTTGTACGGAAGTTGTGCTCGTGGAGAAGATGATCCGGAAAGTGATGTGGACTTGCTTATCGTGGGGAGGAAAACAGAACGGTTTGACTTAGGCAAATTCGAGAATAAATTGGGAAGAAAAGTCACTCCCCTCATTTACACTCTACATGAATGGGAAGAAAAAGCAAAAAAGGACAAGGCGTTCTATGAGAGAATATTAGTTGATGGCATCGTGCTTCAAGGCAACCTTCCGGTAGTGAAATGATGAGATTGAATGAGTGCTTCAGGAAGAGACTGTTGAGAAGGGATAGACCAGACTTAGAAAAGAGTAAGAGATCGATTGAGGTTACTGAAGCTAAGTTGAACGAAGCAGAGAGCATTCAGCCACGGATTGTTGGACGCAACAGTAGTTCTCGCCTATACTACCATGTTCCATGCGGCAAGAGCAATATTGTTCAAGGATGGAATCGTTGAAAAGAGCCATGTTTGTCTAATTGTATATCTGAGGGAAAAATACGTGAACACAGGGCGACTAAGCGAGTCTCTAATCAACACCCTAGACTCCATCAGAATAGACAGGCATGAGACACTTTACGGGCTCGAAACAGAAAGCAGCGAAAAAGATGCTAGATACTGCTTAAATAAAGCAAAAGAGTTCCTCTCAACAATCAAAAATACACTAGCGTGAAGCTAAGACTGAAAATGTTCCAAGTAATTCTGCTTTTTTCTGTTTTCTCTATTCTTCTTCTGTTTCCATGTCTTCTAGGTCTATTTCGGCTTACCAAAGTTCAGCGGACGTAGAGTGTAATCCTAGGGTTCTACATTCTTCACGTAGGAGCTCCCGTACTTGATGATATCCTGAGATTGAGGGTTGTTTGATTGTAATCTAGATAATCATCTTGAGTTATTTCAATTGCGGGAATTGTTTAGAAGGGAAAAAGGAAAGATATTGCAGATTTCTATTGCTGTTCTTTTTTTGTCGAAGTTTTGACTAATTTGAACTCTTTAAGGATTTTTATTCCTTCATCAGTTAATCGATATTTCGAGGACTTTTTACTTCTTCTTTCATATTTGCTTTCAATTAATCCAACGTCTTTTAAAACACCTACATGATAAGCAAGCAGTGCCCTATCGATCCTCACTTTCTTTGCGAGATCGTTGAAGGCGATATCCGGCTCATCATGCAATCTAGCCAAAACGTTTAGTCTATAATTATTGTCTATTGCACGGTAGACCTTCAGCTTTTGACGCGCCTTTACGTCCATATTACTCACCGAAGAAATTATTGAAGAATCAGGTATATAAAAGTTTATCTGATAAGTTAGATTTTACCTAATGCTGCTAATAATCTGTGTCGTGTAGTAAGCTTCATAATTATTTTTTCAGAAGTAGGGTAGTCGGTTGTTTCACTGTCGTCATAAGCATAGACATGTCCATATTTCACTATATGGGTCAGATACAGGTCTGTCAAGTAGCCAGTGGATGTTCCATATAACGGATGATATCTATAAGGGACAAGTATCCTAAGCTTTGGAGCAACTCCTTCCTTATCATGATACTGCCCAAATTCAGTTGCTGATCCCCAAGACTCCACATTTATAAATATTATATCCACATCGGACTTTTCCAGAACCACCTCTTCTGTTATACTAGGGGCAACATCAGGAGCAAAGTCGTCCTCAGGTATTAAAGCGAGTATCCCTTCTTTCTCCAGTTTCTCTTCAATGTTTCTCCTTTTTTCAAGTCCTTTGCCTCCGGCTCCTAATAGCACAGCTATTATGCATGTTTCCTTCATGCGCTGTTCAAATTCTTGTCTTTTTTGGCGGATCGACTTCCCTGCTTCTGCAACGCTTCTAATCAATGAAATTCACGATCAGATTTCTTGGTCAGCATGTATTTAGTCCTTTTCAATGTTACGGTACCAGAACCCATTGCTAAACTTAAAAACAAAAGACATCTCTACAGCTATGGCTTAACAACACACAAATAATCACGGAAAGGAAGGAACGAAATCTATTCCCCTTCTTCCTCAGCTTCCATGTCTTCTAGGTCTATTTCGGCTTCCCAAAGTTCGGCACAGGTAGAGCACAGTCCGGTGGTTCCGCATTCTTCGCAGAGAGGAGCCCCACACATGTCACAGCATACAACGCTGTCTTCAGAAGTCTCTTTTCCGCAATCTGCGCATTTGACCATTTCGTGTTCACGTTTCTAAGCTGGTTCTTGTTCCGTTTAGATTATGTCTTCTTCGAATTCGCATTCTTCTGTCATTTGGTCGTCCCAGGATTCCCAGCAGAGGCCGTCGTAGGCTTCACATTCTTCCTTACTTATTTTTCGACCGCAAACTTCGCAATAGTATTCTTCTTTTTCCTCGTTTTCACACGCGCTCTGATCGGCATCAGACCAGTTCCCAAATCCCTTTGGGAGTTAAGTCGGTTGCACGCATGATACCCTCTTTTCGTAGTTGAGTAGCACTCCATCTAATGTCATATTGCCAAGTGAAAAACAGATCGCCAGATCTTCTCAGCTCGTTCTCATAATTCTTCCACACATATTTACATACTTCTACAATTGATGCGCTGCGGTTATGTGCTTTCAAAGCTTCTATTAACCATTTGCGCAAGTCTTTCTGGTGTGCCATATTATTCCTCACCTATTCTTCTCCAAGCTCTTTGTTTTTAAACGATTTAAGTTTTCAGCGAGTAGATAGCGCACGTTTGTGAGGTATATCAAGTTCCGACTTTTTTCGGGTTGTCCCCCGCAATTCCTCCCTTTTTTATGCGGGTTGTATGTCCGAGCGCGCATCGACGCGGCTAATACCGGTTAGCCTTTTAAATGTGATTTATGATTTTTCATTGGGTTTTGAGAATATGCCGATCAGAAATTTATGGTCGTTGGAACCAGGTGAGTGCATTACCGCCGAAAAGATTTTTGAAGTGATTAAAGATTGCGGGGTATATTTTCCGTTGCGTGATGTGGGTGTTGACCTTATGGTGGTCAAAGGCAAGAAGTATGTTGGAATTCAAGTTAAAGAGTCAAGGTATTATACTCTGGAAGACCACAGGAAAGACCATAGTTGGCATGATTTGAGTAAAAAGAAATTTGAACGTGACAGGAGCAAAATAGATTTTTATGCCTTCCTAACTTATGTGCCGATGTATGGCGAACATAAACTTAGTTCATTTGAACACAAGTTTGTAATAGTGCCACCTAAGGAATTGGCAAAACGCTTGGCGGCTAAAAGTGCTGGGAAAAGAGGTGTTTATGCATTCTATTTCCATTTTGAAGGTGAAAAGGTTATTGATAGACGAGTGAAAATTGAAAACGAGTTGATGGATTATTCCCAATTCCTAGACGCTTGGAACTTAGTGGAAGAAGCGTTAAAGTAACGCGCGCGATTCAGATGAGGATCACACGAAATTGCACATCTGCTCGGCCTTGCTTAAAATGGATCGCACCTGTTCTGAGGTGAGGCGGTACCCGTGCAAACGGCTTCCCCACAATCCTACATCCTTTATTACCGTTTCCTTGATCGGCAACGGCGGCTCAAACTTGACCACATCTTTAAAGTTCAAGGCATGCTTCCAACCCCATTTCTCGCACTCGCTTCTCTCCTCCTCAGACAATTCCCCTAACTCCTGAACGCTCTCAATCAAGCCGTATCCAAGGAAGGAGTCGCCCCTCTCCGCCTTGCGGGCAAAGAAAATGGTTAGCCCCAGCTCCCATCTCCCCCTAACCCCAACGTAATACTTCTTAAGATCAAAGACCTGTTTAACCCACTCATCCCTCGAAATCCTCAAAATATAGCCCATAGGACTAAATTCACCCTCATTCATTCAACAACAACCAACAATAACGCTCACATCGTTATTAAAGCCTAACCATCTCTATCAAAGATCGATGATCCTAGCGAATAATTCATGAAAGCAAAAAACAGAACTGGACGCTCGTCGCGGCGTACATTAGTCAGGTGATCAACAGCATTTGTCGTGAATATGACGCCAAGAAAATCGTGGAAATTTTGGAGCAGCTTGAGGAGAAGGTTTCGAAACGCGCGCGAGTTAAGATTTTTGCAAAACTGGAACACAAGAAATCTCAACAAAAAGAACTGCACTCGTGTTTTGTGACCATGTGCCATTTTCCTGATTTCAGGATTAGGTTTGTTTTTTTAACAGAAATAGTTTTATATCTAATAGTTCTATATAGAACTAATTAAATGATGGAAGAGATTAAAATGAATGAAAATGAGGCAAAACGTTTCAGTCTCCAGCTAATGGAAGTTGCGTGGGTAGTGTATCTCACCACGATTGATACAAATGGCTTTCCCCAGACACGAGCTGTCGATAATTTGAGAAGTAAAGAACGATTCCCCAACTTAGCAGAGTTGTTCAAAGATCATGAAAATGATTTCTGGGTTCTTATTAGCACAAACACTTCATCGGCTAAAGTGAGCCACATTAAGAAAAACCCTGCCGTGTCTGCTTACTATTGCGAGCCCAGAGCGTTTCGTGGAGTAATGCTTGGCGGATTGGCAGAGATTGTTACGGATACTAATCTAAAAAAGGCAATCTGGCATGACGCTTCCACGAAGGAATATGATTGGACAAGATACTACCCAAAAGGGGTCAACGACCCAGACTACACAATACTAAGCCTATATCCCACGCACGTAAAAGGTTGGAAAGGAGGGCAAGGCAAGTTCAGCTTCACCTTGAAGAAGAAAAGGTAGAAGGGATCATTCAATGGTAAACTATGCTTTGGTTGGCAGATGTGGAATGCATGCATGAAGGGAAAAAAATGAAGGTCCGACGAGAAGGAGGTTTTCTTGTTGCTAAAATCCATCAAGTATCGGGTCGAATCTTTGCTAATATATTGAAGAAATCGGATATCGATGAAATCAATCCTGCACAAGGAAGAATCCTGTTCGTTCTCTGGAAGAAAGATGAGATTCCAATCACAGAGTTGGCTAGAAAAACACTGCTCAGTAAATCAACGCTGACAAGTATGCTTGACCGCCTCGAAAGAACAGGCTACATAATCCGAGTACCGCTCAAAAAGGATCGCAGAATCATTCTAATAAAACGCACAGAAAAGGACAAACGCCTTGAAAACAAATACATCCAAGTTTCTAATAAAATGATAGATCTGTTTTACAAAGGATTTACTCCAAAAGAAATTGACGATTTCGAAAATTATCTAAAGCGAATCCTAGCTAATCTCACCGAAACAATCTCGCACGCGCTCTGATAAAACCTTTCATTTTCTATGTTACATGCATGCATG
>JAUWZP010000111.1 GCA_030615265.1 Candidatus Bathyarchaeota archaeon | reverse complement strand
GCGTCGCATTAGTAGTGTAGGCCTTCTTCAACGGTATGCTCTCTAATCTCTTCAAGAAACTCACTCATTGACGGCTCCCAAGTGTATATAATAACGTCTTCTTTAGCACGAGTCAACGCCACGTAGAAGAGTCTTCGTTCTTCTTCTTTCTGATCTTGGCGAGGGTAATCCTCTCTTACAGGTTCATAAATCGAAGAATCTTCAATCTCACATGGAAAACCGTAAAGACCCTTGACAAAATCCAGAATGAAGACAACTTTGGCTTCCAATCCCTTGCTCTTATGAACAGTCATTAATCTAACTTGATCTTTCCCTGCAAATCCTTTGTGATAAGCAATATCAATGCCCATTTCTTCTGCCTTCTTCAGAAGAATTTCTATAGTTGGAATGAAATTGTACCTGCAGAGCACAAGTATATCTTTGGGTGCACATCCTTCTTGAATATACTTGGCAATGTGATCAAGGCAGTCTTCAGCAATTTGTTCAGGATACCTGTCTTTGTATCGTTGTTCATGAAGTGACCTAAAAACCTTGATTTCTCTAACTTCTTTTCGATGGGACCTCGTAGCTTTTGGTATTTGGCTGTTGATGTTGTTCTTTATAACGTCGGCTCCTGCATCGACAATCGATTTTATGCTCCGATAGTTAGTAGACACTTTGGTTATTGCAGGATTTGGGAAATACTTCTGGAAGTCAACGAAGAATCTTAGGTTGGAGCCCGCAAATCCCATTATGCTTTGCCAATCATCACCAACGCAGAATAGTTTGCACCTCGGATTACGGTCAAGTAATTTCTTGATTAGCTCATATCGTTGTGTGCTTATGTCTTGATATTCATCGATCAATATGTGGTCATAGACATCAGCGTAGAGGTGTGGGTCATTCTGCAATTTGTTGATGGCCTCGTTGATCATATCCTCAAAGTCGATTTTTTTCTGTTTCCGCAACTCCTCTTCGTAAGCACAATATACCTTTACTGCTAAATCACCAAACGCCAATTGCTTTCGAGACCATTTCCCGCCAAGTCTTTTCAGAGCTTTTTCCGGTGTTATGCCGTAGGTCTTGGCATTCGTGATGAAGTTAAAAATGTTATGGGTTGTTCGATCTTTGTAGGGTCTCCAAGCAACTTCAACAACTTCATCACAAGTCATTGGGATGAATTCAAGCTTACCTTCGTATCTTGTTTGAAGCTTCTTTATCACTCGTTTCTTGAGCAGCTCAATGAACTTAGCAGGGTTATCTTCGTTGTACTCGTGAGCAAATGTTTCCACAAACAGTTTATCATTCTTGATGAACCATTCTTTCTTTGTTTTCATGTTTCTCTTATAGTCCTCGGCAGTCTGGTTGAACCACCACGGCACTTCTCCTTTTTCGTCGAGTCCCCAATGCTCGATAAAGAGATCATATCTAGCTAACCAAAAATCTGGCTTGCGGGTGAGATGGTTTGAGAAGCCAGCGACAGTAGGTTCGTATTCTATCTTAATGGGTTCTCCGTTGAGTTTGTTTGTGAGAAAGAAATCTAGGATCTCCTTTTCAGCTCTGCTTTTGACACGAGTGTTGTCTATGGATGTGTAAGGTAAGATTTTCTTGTACGCGAGAGTATTCTCTTTTCTCTTGTACTCTTCTTGTGGTTCAGGGTCGTGAAGGGTTTTCATGTATCGTAGGAAGACCTGATAGTAATCTGGTTCATCTTTTAGTTTGTGTTTATAGATTCTTTTTATCATTTCGCGCTTCTTGTTTTCATCTATAGGTTTGATTCTTCCACTAGCTTTTTCTAAAATGTCTTTGCCTAGCTTGTGGAAGGTTTTGATACTAACATCATTTATGTTGTAGCGTTGAAGTAGCCGTTGTTCAATCTCTTCTCTAGCTTTCCTTTGGTAAGCGATTGCTAAGATTCGATTCGGATGAACATTATCAAGCTTTCTCTTTATCAGATATGCAACTCTGGTAATGAGAATTTCAGTTTTGCCAGTGCCTGCCCCTGCGACCACCAGGTTATGTTGATCATCTACAATCACCGCATCTTTTTGCTCATCGTCGAGAGAAAGGTCTTCTTTGTTGAAAAGGTCATCGTAGTCTCTTTTTCGTTGTTTGATGAATTCCTTATTGTAGTTTGAAATGATTTGACGATATTCTTCCAATTCGTCCAATTTGGTGCAAACGAAATCTCTTTCAAATACTTTAGTTGCTCCCACATCTTTGAGGTTGGCCCTAAATGATTGTAATTCCCCAATACATCGCTCTTCATCAACATGTGTCAGATAGGTGCCACTATTCTGAATTTCCTTAACTTGCCTACCAATAGCCTCTAATTCATTGTTCACAAGCCTATCTATTCTGTCTACGATTCGACTTTTCCTAGTGGCAAGAAGTGAAAATCTAATATCTGCATCTTTACCAATGAAAAAACCGATTAACAATGGTTTCAAAATTCTTCGGAAGACTCTCAGCCTATGCTGTTTTCTAAGTTCTTGATTGTTCTCCAGTAACTCTTTGACAGCCTGACGGAGACCGATTTAACTCACGTCCTCATGTTGACTATCTTCTGTTGTGCAAGAAACATCTACGCGTTTTCCATAAGATATTTGTGGTTTGCGTGTATGTATTATCTATCCTAACACACCTTTTGCCATGTACACGTGTATTAGCAAAACCTAATTGCGGGCATGCATGCTGGTAGAGTTTGAATGGGAAATCCTCTCTAATTTTGGAGTACTCAAGAACTCAGGTGCATGAATACAAATCTCTCCCGGCCCACCATGAATTCTCCCGGACCACTGCCCCAAATTTTCTTTCAGTAGTTACTTGGGTTTTTTGAAGATCCTAGCTCTATCGATGTCGCAGACATATTCAAAGCTGCCTCCACTAGCTCTCTTGCTTCGTTGACTGTTCTGGCTACTTTTGAAACGTATTCGTCTTCGGCTGGGTTAACCAGTTGCGTATAGATCAACGCGTTCTTTATGTTTTTGTGGCCTAGAAAATTCATGACGCATAAGATGTCTTTTGTTTGGTGGTAGAGCATGGTTGCTTTCCAGTGGAGTAGGTGTGGAAACGCATCCGCTTCAACCTAAGAAGGGTGGCTGGTACTTTAGATAACTACTTAACATTAAGTTTGTCATTTGTATTATCGCTATAATTGCGAAATCTTTGGCGAAAATCTCTCCCAACTTGAGTATTGGTTCTGTGTTATCTCCCACATCTCCAAAGAGTACAGATCGTTTTTGAATTAAACGAAGGGACATATAGGCTACAAGTGCAGTAAAGACAAGGAAGTAAAGCAGATTCAAGCGGAATAGGATGCCGACGAGAACCATAAGCGGAATGAGACAGTAACCCAATACAATGGTAACATGAAGTCCACGCTTAAAATCCAATACAATTAGCATCGTTCTTGCACGCGTATCAAAATCTGAAGCATAATCCGCCAAG
>JAUWZP010000102.1 GCA_030615265.1 Candidatus Bathyarchaeota archaeon | reverse complement strand
TGCGCGCGCACATTTTCAGTCGTTTCAGAACAAAACTGACTTTTGTCTTTACGTACCTGTGTTTGTCTAGTTTTTTCCGTCTGTTCACTTCTCTGTTCTGAACAAGTTCACATCTGTTCTTATGAAACTATGGTCTTTTTCATGTGGGTCAACCGTTGATTTTCGGTTGATCTTTGATTTGCAGGCAGTGTTCATAGGTGTTCAGAGAAAGAAGCCCATTTTAGGCTGTCCATGTTCATCTCTCTGAACCTCCAAAACCACTAGGTTGAGCAAACCTTTTTTCCCTAGTTGAGTGCTGAAATTTCCAGTTTCTCCGGTTTTTGGGGTTTGATAGCTTTTTGACAGCTTTTTTGATAGCTTTTCCCATTGTTTAACCATCAACCTAGAGATGCGCGCGTCAGGTGTGCTTCTTCTGTTGCTTTCATCTGTGTTAACTCGAGACCCTTGCGGAGGTCGATGAAAAACTTAGCACAGTAGAACCTTGAATATTTTGTACGTTGAAGGTTCTGATCAAAATGTGTAAGGTGGTGCTCCGGCCGGGATTTGAACCCGGGTCGGCGGCTTTCTTCCGTGTGGCGTCGAGAGGCCGCTATACTTAACCGAACTATACTACCGGAGCCCGAATGATACTATTTTCTTCATTTGCGTTTCCTGTATATAGCAGCACCGTCTTTTTTGGCTGTAGTGAACCATATTCTGATCCAGCTTCTGTTAGTTTACTCTCTTCTTCGGGGTTCTTAGCATAGGCCACATGCCTCTCATCGCCTTCCAAAGTTTATAAGGTGTGTATGTTTCGGTGTTTTCCAGTTTTTTGTCTCATCAACCGCTTGACATGGAAAATGTGCTTAATTCGCACGCGCAAAGATGCGAAGGCACGCTTAAATAACAGTCGCAAGCACTAGTTTTTGCGGTGTTGGAACTGAGCCCGCAACATGGACAAGAGTCTTCAGATAAGGCTATCGTAGCGGAGCATCTTTGCAAAGTGTTTAATGTTACCAAGGGCATTTTGCGGAGAACCAAGACTCAAGTTGTGGCGGTGAAGGATGTTTCTTTTGAGGTAAACTACGGAGAACTTTTTGGACTGGTTGGTCCAAACGGAGCGGGCAAAACAACCACTATAAAGTTGTTGACCACGATGCTCATTCCAACATCAGGCAACGCTACCGTTCTTGGCTTTGATATTCAAAAAGATGTCACGAAGATCAGAGAGAGAATAGGCATCGTCTTAGGGGGAGAAAGAGGACTCTACACGAGAGTCAGCGCCATTGACAATCTCAGATACTTCGCTGACCTATACGGAGTGCCAGTGAACATTCGAGATAAACGGATCAAGGAGCTCTTGCAGTTTATGGGATTGTGGGACAGGGCCCGAGACCGCGTTGAAACATACTCCAAGGGCATGAAACAACGGCTCCATCTGGCCAGAGGATTAATCCACGATCCTCAGCTCATCTTTATGGACGAACCCACAATCGGGTTAGACCCTGAGATAGCCAAAGAAACGAGAAACATGATCAAAGAACTGGTTGAGAAAGGCAAAACCGTTCTATTAACTACTCATTACATGTTTGAGGCGGACGAGCTCTGCAAGCGAGTAGCCATCATAAGAAACGGTGAAATCGTGGCGTTGGACACACCGTCTGGACTGAAAAAGTACGTCATGGATGCAAGCGTGGTTGAGGTTGAAGGCTTTGGAATAACAGAAAAAGAAGTGGCTAGATTCAGGGAAGTGCCCGAGGTCTTGGCTGTGAGTGCAGACCTGAGTGAGAATAAACAGGTTTTGAAGATTCAGACGCCGAAGGGCTCAGAGATAATATCTGAGGTGCACGAGATATTGAAGAACAGTCGAATCTACGACATCAAGATCAAGGAACCCACGTTGGAAGACGCTTATCTCAGACTGGTTGAAGGGAGCGTAAAGTAATGCCGCAGACGCTGAGAGTCATATATAGCGCCTTCAGAATGGCAATGCTTCACTGGATGGCTGATCCCCAATGGGTCATACCCAACGTGATTGCGCCCTTCGTTTTCACGTTTGTGGCTCTCACACTCTTTAAAGAAGCCACCGGCCCATTCGGGCTTTACGCTGTCTTGGGAGGAGGAATGATGGGGATGTGGGGCAACACTCTTTACTCTTCAGGTTTCGCTATATCGTTTGAGAAATGGCAAGGCACATTGGAGGAAGTTGTGGCAACTCCTTCAAATCTTCTACACGTGATTGCTGGGAAGTCGGTTTCAAATGCTCTCTTTGGCCTCGTCAACATGATGGCTATACTTCTGATAGCATCTCTGGTGTTCAGAGTCTCGTTGGACGTCGCTAATCCTGTTCTGTTTGCGCTTTCACTTGTTTTGACGCTTCTTTCGGTCTCAGCACTTGGTTTGATCTTCGCCTCTGCCTTTGTGCTCACTAGGTCGGCGCAGGTGTTTACCAATGGATTGGAATTCCCCATTTACGTAATCTCGGGATCTATGTTCCCAATAGGGCTACTGCCGTTCTGGGTTCACCCCGCATCTTACATTCTTGGACCAACATGGGGGATAGAAGCCATTAGAATAGCTGCTGGTCAAGAGAACGTTTCTTTAACATTCTGGATAAATGTAAGTGTGATGCTATTGATAACATTAGCTTATGTGGCGATAGCCGCTTTTCTCTTCAAGAAAGTGGAGACCAAATCTAGACGAGACGGGACGCTGGGTCAAGCATGAGTCTCCTTAGAATATTCTTCAGCAGTGCCGTATTCTCCTTCAAAGCACAGTTCAGTTGGTTGTACCCCCCAATGTGGTTAGCAATGAAGCTGGTTATGCCGCTCTCTCAGATGTCCTTCTTCGTATTTGTGGGACAATTCCTCATAACAACTGGCAATGCCTCTGTTGACATAGTCGCCTACATAGCCATTGGCAACGCCATGACCGTGTTATCTTGGAACACCATCTTCTCAGTCATTAACATAACAAGCCACGACAAGTGGGATGGAACACTGCCTCTCGTACTTGCGACGCCGGCCCATAGACTCCCACTCTTCGTTGGGAGAGCCATGATTCACGTTTTCGACGGCATGCTGAGCGTTGCAATCTCCTTTGTTTATGCCGTCTTTCTGTTTGGAGTGAACTTCGGAAACACAGATATATTGGCTCTCATCGTTGTGGTGTTTCTAACGGCTTTCACTATGGCTGGTTTTGGATTGTTGATAGGAGGCTTCTCCTTCTACTTTAGAAACCCTCTCGTGTTCGCTAATATCTTCACGTTTGTTCTCTTGATATTCTGTGGTGCAAACTTTCCAGTTCACGATTTGCCTCAACCGATTCAGTTTATTTCGTATATTTTTCCGTTAACCTACGGCATAGACGCAGGAAGAAAAGCCATCGCAGGAGCCACACTGATCGACATCGCCCCGCTGTTGGGTCAGATGCTGATAGTCGGCTTCATCTCAATCGTGTTAGGATACGTCTTCTTTCGGTCATTTGAGCATGTCGCCAGAAAAACCGGGCGACTAGAAGCAGTGTAATCGCGGGGTGCTGTCACCGCCTGAATAAGAAAATTGCCACGAATAAAGACATTTCTTGTAATTCTCTTTGGTCACTATTGTTCCTAGCCTCGCCTTTTGTGTTGAGGATGGACGGAAAGCTGATGAATAAAAATCCTGACTCATCATAATTGCGCATGAGCAACTTTTGTTCTTAGCTGATTTTCCTTCAGTTTGTCCATCGTTTGAAAAGTTCGTGTTCTATTCCTAGTTGGTCTAATGTTTTTCCAACAACGAAGTCTATGATGTCTTCTATCTTCTCGGGTTTATGATAGTAAGCAGGCATAGCAGGCACAACAAGGACGCCTTGACTTGCCAGATCCAGCATGTTTCTTAGATGAACCACGCTTAACGGAGTTTCTCGTGGAACCAGAACTAGTTTGCGTTTCTCCTTTAACATTACATCGGCTGCTCTCAAAATGAGATTTTCAGAGTATCCATGCGCTATTCCAGCCAGCGTTTTCATGCTGCACGGAATAACAATCATGCCGTCTGTTTTGAACGAGCCGCTTACAATCGGCGCGGTTAAGTCATTTACATCGTAAACATGGCTAGCCAGCTTTTCCAATTCGTTTTTCGTCATCTCTAATTCATGTTCAATCACGTTTTCTGCAGCTTTGCTGATAATTAAGTATGTCTCAACTTTCTTTCCTCGTAGCACCTCAAGTAGCCGTTTGCCGTAAACGACTCCGCTGGCTCCAGTTATAGCAACAATCAGCCGCAAACATACCGCCAACTATTTCAGTTCCAAAGCTTCCTTCAGATAAGCCTTAAAAGGTCCCAGCTTGCCTCCATAGTTGCCAGCCGAAATCTTCGCAATGCCTGGAACTTTCACAACTGCCTTTATCCCCTCGCTCATCGCTTTTTTCACGGCATCAAGGTCCAACCCGTTGATGACAATCTCATAAATTGCATTAACGTTCTCTGGAACCTTTGAATCTGGCACCAGCGTCTTCAGCTTTGGACAGTAAGAATGAAATGTAGATGCCTTAAGTTTGTACTTCAGCGACCCCGCCTTAGAGCCCGCTCTACAGACGCCTCCTGGAAAAGGTAAAACCACAAACTGCGACCTCTCATTTATAGCATTAACCGCTGCTTCAGCCGCCTGCAATCCAGCTTTTCGGTTTTCAGCCATAATCAGAAGGTTTCCTCCCGCAACAGCGCGCATAGCGCCGAAACGGTCTTCAACAATGAACTCACCCTCCATAACCGGGATTCGCCACACTTTTCTACCATACATCTCATCTTTTCGTTGAAAGCCGTCGCCAAACAAGCGGAGACTTCGCCCCACCTTTAACCTTCTTTTTGCCTTGGGTAAACCGTCAAAAGCGGCTGTCGTAGGACAGGTCATTATGCATTGTCCGATCCTCAAAATCATCTGCGTCTTCAAGTCTCTTCGTGAACGATGATAGATCTGAATTAAAGCTCCTGGGCGTCCATCCGGAGTCTTATCTGGCGATACTGTGCCTTCTATGCCT
>JAUWZP010000064.1 GCA_030615265.1 Candidatus Bathyarchaeota archaeon | reverse complement strand
ACACTATTACTGGCGAGTTTTCTTCTTGGGCTGCTGTAACCACCGCTTGAAGGCTTTCTAGGTTGTGAATGTTAAAGGCTCCAACTGCGTACTTTCCAGTCACTGCGGAAGCTAGGAGTTCCTTATTTGTTAACAGCATTTGAACTCAAAGTTACCTTTGCAATCTTCCATATAAATGATTTAATGATTTGGAATAAACTCAAACACTCAGAAGCTAAAATATGGATTAAACGTTCTGATCAGACTGTTCACAGAAGAAGTCAAGGAGAAAATACGCTTATTAGGCTGTTTCTTGGTAATAATCTACTCTCCAAAAAATAATATGAAACACTTAGGATGGATAAAGCTTGGAGCAATGGGATTTAATCATAATTGGCGGAGGCCCAGCTGGACTTACTGCTGGAATTTACGGTGCCAGAAGCGGGCTTAAAACCCTGATCCTAGAAGAGAAAACCTTAGGTGGAGCCACAGCTGAATCGCCGCTTATCGAGAACTATCCTGGATTCCCAGCGATCACCGGGCAAGAACTTGTCAGCAAAATGGCGGAGCACTGCCGCAGGTTTGCAGTAACAATTAAAGAGATCGAAGGCGCATTAGAACTCGATCTTTCAAGTGAAATGAAAACTGTCAAAACAGACCAAGCCTCTTACTCGGCTTTTTCAGTCGTAATTGCTACCGGGTGCCATTACAGAAAATTGGGTGTGCCTGGAGAAAACGAGTTTAAAGGCAGAGGCGTAAGCTACTGCGCCGTTTGCGACGGAGCCTTCTTTAAAGAGAAACGAGTACTCGTTGTTGGCGGCGGCAACTCCGCGGCTACTTCAGCGCTATACCTTTCAAATGTTGCTTCTAGTGTAAAGCTTGTCCACCGAAGAGATCAGTTGAGAGCAGAGGAAACGCTGTTTAGGAACTTGCAAGAACGGAATGTGGAGTTTTTGTGGAACACGGTAGCGAAGGAAATCAAGGGAGACGTTAAGGTTAGAAGCGTTGTCGTTTACAACAATAAGACTGGCAAAACCAAAGAAATCGAAGTTGACGGCGTCTTTGTCCAAGTAGGTGAAGTCCCAAATAGCCAGATCGCCATCCAGGCAGGTGTTAAGGTAGATGAAGGCGGCTACATCATTGTAAATGAACGTCAAAGGACCAACATTGCTGGCGTTTATGCAGCTGGAGACGTTACAAACGGGCCGGTTAAGCAGGTTGGCACAGCAGTAGGGCAAGCCATAGTGGCTGCAACTGAGGGATTCGGCTACATAAAGCGTCCGTACTATTACAAAGGTTGAACCATTGATGTCGAAAGAAGAAAAACGCGTTGGCGTGTTCATCTGTCACTGCGGCAAAAATATTGCTGGCGGCGTGGATATTAATGCTCTCCTTGAATACGCCAGTCAACTTAAAGGCGTAGTCGTAGCCGAAGACAACCGTTTCTCATGTTCCGAAGAGGGGCAAAGCAGTATTCAGGACGCTGTTAAGCAACACAACCTCAACCGCCTTGTTGTAGTCGCATGCGACCCAGCTTTGCATTTGGCAACTTTTCAACGATGCGGTGAGCAAGTGGGAGTAAATCCTGCTTTCACTGAACTTATCGACGTTAGAAAGTGGACCATGCATGGGAGTCCACAAAAAGTTGACCATGCGCAGGCTTTGGAAAACTCGAAGAGGCTCATGGCGCAAACTGTGAAGCGGATTCGACTAAAGAGGGTTATTCCCAAAGTTGAGGTGAAAGTTGAGCCTTCTGTCTTAGTTATCGGCGGCGGAATAGCAGGCGTCGAGGCGTCTTTAGACCTTGCTGACAAAGGATACAAAGCGTATTTAGTGGAGCGGTTGCCAACAATCGGCGGAAAAATGGCACTTCTCTATAAAGTGTTTCCAACTAACGACTGTGCCCCTTGCATCTTAGCGCCTAAAACCGCCTACGCCAACATGCATCGAAACATCACGTTGCTCACAAACTCTGAAGTAACCAGCGTGCAAGGCTACGTTGGCAGCTTCAAAGTCAACGTTCTCAAGCGTCCCCGTTTTGTAGATGAAAAGAAATGCACTGGCTGTGCAATCTGCGTTGAAAAATGTCCAGCCAAAGCGTTAGACACCAAATTCTTAGCAGGCACGGGACAACACAAAGCAGTTTACATTCCGTTTCCTCAGGCTATTCCGCGAAAAGCCATAATAGACAAGGAAGCCTGCCTCTACTTCCAAAAAGGAGTCTGCAAAGTATGCGAAAAGTTTTGTCCAGCAGACGCCATAGATTTTGAACAAAAGCCCGAAAACATCGAATTGCAAGTGGGCGCGGTCATTGTAGCCACTGGATTCAAGGAATACGACCCCTCAGCGAAAAAGGAATATGGCTACGGACAGTACAGCAACGTTGTTACGCAACTTCAATTGGCAAGAATACTCGACATCGACGGCCCAACAAAAGGTAAACTTCTTCGACCCTCAGACGGCAAAGAGCCAAAAACCGTTCTGATGATTCAATGCGTAGGCTCACGGGAAGAAAAAGGCAACACATACTGCTCCGCGGTTTGCTGCATGTACGCTCTGAAGCATGCTCAAATCATCAAGGAAATGGTTCTACCAGACGCTGAGATCAGCATTGCCTATACGGACATGAGAACGCCGGGAAAAGGGTTTGAGGAATACTACAGGCAGACGAGAGACTTAGGTGTCACGTTTCTACGTGGGAAACCAAGCCAAATCATAGAAGACCCAGAAACAAAGAACCTGTTGGTTAGGGTTGAAGACACTTTTATCGGTCAGCCAGTAACAATAGACGCGGATCTGGTTGTGCTTTCGTGTGCAATGGAACCGTCTCATGGCACCAACCAACTTGCAGAGCTTTTACGCATAGAGATAGATAAAGACGGCTGGTTTAAGGAGATCCATCCCAAGCTGAAGCCCGTGGAAACCAACATTCGTGGAATTTACATTTGCGGTTGCGCCCAAGGACCCAAAGACATTCCCGACGCTATTGTTCAAGCTAAAGCAGCAGCCTCATGCGCCGACAGCGAACTGAGAAAGGGCAAGATTATGCTTCCAGAATTCATGGTGAAAGCGGCAAACGCAAGCTAGAAAGCTTTAGTGGTGCTTCGTAGCAGCGTAACAAAAAGCTTAAGACTCAAAGTCTGTTATTAATGACACTCTCAAAGCCTGGTGTTGAAAACGCATGGGAGAAGTCTATATCGAGATGCTTACTTCACCGGGATGTGCCAACTGCCCCGCTGTAAAGAAACTGTTGAAAGAGTTAGCTGACGAACTGAAAGGCGACGTTACGGTAGAAGAGGTGGACATCACAGTTGAGCCTACAAGAGCCGTCCAATACGGCGTCATGTCGGTTCCAGCAGTTGCCATAAATGGCATCCTCAAATTCGTCGGCGTGCCAAAACGAGAAGAACTGAAAAGAGCCATAATAGACGAACTAGAAACATAAAACTAGCCGGAATCTTCGGACTACTACTAAAATTCGAAGTCTCATTCTAAACAAAGCAATCAAGCACGTCAACCGCTTCACCTCACAAAAACAACCTAAAACAAGAATAAAAACAAAAAAAACGCTGTTTTCATTGAGTTAAGGGGTTATCAAAAGATTAAAGAGATTCCACAAAGAATTACTGGCAGAAAGAAGATGATCAAAAATGGCAGTGAAAGAAGCAGAACGCGCTCGTAAACCCAAACTGCCCAAGAAGAAACTGCTAAAGAAACACAGAAAGAAAAAGTAGAGCTTGGAAACACCGAGCCTGCAGACAACCAAGAGGGCTAAAAAGATGGAACATGCACTGAAAAGAACGAAAGCTTGTCCGAAATGCGGCTCAACAAACGTGTTTTGGGCTTCTGGACTTCCTCAATTGTGGTCGCTCTGGGAATGTAGAGAATGCGGCTATCACGGAACATTGATTCTCGAAGACAGCAAACTAGCAGCAAAGCTCAGAAAAGAATGGAAGAAAAAGCTTCAAGAACGCAATCTTGATAATTGTTAACATCATTCACCCGCCAAAATCTCATGGCACCCTTTAAGGTTCTGAATACATTAAATGTAAAACTTGGAATTCAATATTGGCTGGAGAAGTTTGGCGCCGGGGGAGGGATTTGAACCCACGCGACCTCGAAAGGTCACAGGCTTTCCGCGGGCTTTTACGCGTGGACTCCAGGCTTGAGCCATACGTTGTCTCATGATGTCTGCTCCCTACCGGATTTCCCGCTTGCGCTTTCGCGCTGTTTGCTCTAGGAGACCCCGGCTCCTAACATACTAGAAGGCTAAGAGTTGTTTTTTATTTTTTGCCATGTTTTAGGGTAAACCCCACGTGACATGAGCACTCTTAGGGTTTTGGTTACCAGTCCGTGGTTCATCTTCAGAATCCTCTCGGTTGACGCCAGCGCTTTTGCCAAGGCTACAGCTTCTCCCTTTTGACTTAAAATAGCCACCATCTCGTTGGGTTTCAGGTCTGCTTCCAAGGAAACCACGCCTGGTGCGGCTAAAGATGCTCCATGGCAGATGGCGTCGACGGCGGAGTCGCGTATGTAAATCTTTGGCAGTGACCCCAGTGCTTTTTCCATGGGTTGTATGAATCTTCGCAGTAAGGTTTCGTCTTTGGTTTGTTGCCAACTCGCCTGCATGTAGGCTAGGTCATGCAATGTTACCAAGCCGTTGTCCTCTGAGAACGGACCAGCTCTCGTTCGGCGAAGCTCCTGCATGTGAGCGCCCACACCTAGAACCTCGCCAATGTCATGGCAAAGCTTGCGAATGTAGGTTCCAGCTTCGCAGCCCACATGAAACAACACGTTGCGTTCATCTTGCTCAAGAAAACGCAGATAGTAGATTCTTCTCGTACGTAGCCTGCGCTTAACTGAAGCCCTTATGGGGGGACGCTGATAGATGACACCGCGAAACTCTTTTAAGACCGCTTTTACACGGCTTTCAGAAACCGCTCTGTGAAGTTTCATTACACATATGTATTCTTTTCCAGCAATCAGAAGTGCCTGCACAACTTTTGTGGCTTCTTCTAGCGCAATCGGCAGGACACCGGTCACTTTTGGATTTCCCCAGCTTGAAAGAAGAGCTGCTTTTCCTTCACGCTTCTAGGGTTCCGCCGTGACCTGCATGACTAATGCTGAGAAGGCGCTTAGCCCACGCTGTGACTTCGTGGCTTGAAGGACCTGCAGGCTTGTCAAGATTGATGACGCCGAATCGAATATAGTCTTGGATTGGACGCTCTGCAGGTTGATGTCCATAGCGGGGGTCAGTTTCCTCCTCAGCTTTTACTATCAACTTACGCTTGATTTTCCAGGGTGGCAGTGTTTTCGGCATTTATAGCTTCACCATTGATGCAGAATGGAGCGAGCAGAGTTAAAAGAGTTGAGGTGGAGTCTTTTATGTGAGGACTTGTGCATCTAAGCAGCGAACTGGAATCCTATTTAACGCCAACTTCGCACATTAAAACTACTGGCGCATACAAGAGTTTACATGTCTTGGAGAACAAAGTTAGGCTATGTAACTCATTTGCCCTTGTTCGTCATAGTTAACTGGTTTAGGAGTAGACGTTTGCAGAAGCGGAGGAGAGTCAAGCCATAGTTCTATCTGAAACTGTTTGGCAACTCTCACCGCATTGTAAAGTAAAGGAATGCTCTCCACAAACAACCACTTCAAGGTTTTTGTCAAAGCCCTATTCTCCTCTCTCTAAATTGTACTTGAAAACTTGGTTCTTAATAGAGATACATGGAGAAAACAAATAGAAGAGACTTCTAGGTGAGCAACTCACCTTTCTCTTGTTTCGCCATTAAACTCAAGTTTTATCAGAGAGATGCACATTTCACAATTTTATGTAAGGGTCGTAGTCTAGCTTGGACTTAAAGCTTAATGGCGATATCCTCCCCGGCATCTTCCCTTTTTTTCAGGCATGTTCTGAAATCCTCAGTTTGCGCGCGCGATTGAGCGGGTAATCTTTTGAAAATAAAAGCTCATAATTTTCTATGATTCTTTCCGTGTTTGCTTGTGTTTTTTCCAGAAATTTTCGGAACGCCTCTCGCACTGCATGGGATTAGTAGGGTTATCGGTTTTATTCTATGTCTTTCCTTCTTTTTTCAGGGCTTTGACTTCAGCTTCAATCTGTTCGATCGTAAGTTTTTCTGTGGCTTTTCTTAGTTCGACAACCGAGTCTCCATAGCTTCTTCTAATCTCACCGATAAACTTGATTGCTCTCTTGACCCCAAGCTCCTTAACTAGGGCTTCAAACGGCACTTCGACCGTGGCTACTCTGGACTTTGCAGTCAAAGTTTAACCCTCCATCTTTCCCGTACATAATTAATTGGATTTCTAACTTTTAACCTATACTCTCTTTCAGCAGCAAGTTTTTCTATGCAAATCTTCTTGTTCACAATCTCGTCGTCGCAGGTTATGAGAAACTGGCCCCGCTTGAGCAGGCAGCTGATATATGCAATGCGTCTAAAGCGTTACCGTTGCATCGAGCAGAGAACTCCCCAGATGCCTTAAGTTTAATTAATGTGTTGACAAATTTACCTTTCACAGAGGTCGTAAACCAGTGTGTAGGGGTCGTAGTCTAGCATGGTTTAGGATACCGGCCTGGGGCGCTGGAGATCCGGGGTTCAAATCCCCGCGACCCCACCAAACTACTTCATGAAAATGCAAATCCTTTTGTGATTATAACCAGTGAGGCTTTCCCACAAGATATTCAGTTAAGAAAACTGCAAATTCGTTGTTAGCCGCATATAATTCTAGGATTTCTTCATTTGTCAAAATCTGAAAATTTCTCTTTACAGATTGCGCAACTAGATTTGCCACTCCGGCTTGTCTTCCGCCGTTTTTCAGTGTTTCAGCGAGTAGAGTTACGACATCTGTATGTTTTCGTCTGGTTTCAACTATCCAGCGCCCCTTTTCTACGCGGGGTCCAGAAATTGTCTTCGATGAGCCAACATGTTTTTGTAGAAATTTTTCACAGTCTTTTCTCTTCTCGACTGGTGGCCCCAAATGCCTTTTGATGAATGGGAGAAAACGATGCTCAACTTCGAACAAGAAAACGGTAAAGTCTTGCTCGTTGCTCCAAACAGCGTCACGAATCACGTTGAAGTCATGCAGTTGAAGCATCTTACGCAGTGATCTTTGCGACTTGTAGAGTTGTCCCCACAAAACGTCGGGAACTGCATTGACTTTTCCGACATTTACAGAGATTAAGGTAGAGCCGTGAGTTTTCAAAATGTCTGCTATCTTTTTCGGCTTGAAGGGGTGAGTCTCTGGCGGATAAAAATATTCCCTGCACGGTTTTTCGAGAAACATCCGAGAAGCTGCAACAAACTCGTGTAGGCGTTTTCTTCTCAAGGCAGAAGCTACATTTCTTCCCTTGTCAACTGGATCAACTACAATTAGGGGTTCCCCGAAAATCTTCTCGGCTTCTTGTTCTCTTCCTTTGTAAAAGCCCTCGTAATCGATGAACTTGCGTTCTTTCCAGTCTGCAAAAGACATCAAAACTTCCAAAAATGATTTGAAATCCAAAGCAAGGAGTTCACAGAGGTACCCGCTGAAACCGCCCACTTTGATTTCAGCTCCATAAGTATCAATTCCTCGCATAAATCGCTTGAGTAAGCGCACCTCGTTTTTAACTTGTTGATCAAGATGTCGTTTTATGTAAGAAGTATGCAGAGGGGTTCTGTCTACGGATGAGATTGCTTCTTCTGCCCTTTCGATTTTAAAACATGGGACAAAATCGATTTTGTATCCCTCGACCTCCGCTTCGATATAAGGATGCTCAGCATACGCTTCTACCCATTTTTCCCCTACTAAGGCTTTGATAACGTCGAGAACTTTTAGAAAAATTTCTTTTGTGTATTTCTTTGGAAGCAATATAAACATGTCCACGTCTTTTTCTCCAGCAAGCCACGTATCCTTGGCTACTGACCCCTGAACCTGAGCCTCTGCTTCTACGCCCGAACTTTGCATTTTTTCAGTCAGTTTACTCGCCAAGTTTTTGGAAAACTGAAGAATTTCCTCTTTCTCTTTTTCACTTGGTGTTACCTTCCTAAGGACTTTCTTGCAGATTTCTTTCATGACTCTCTCCTTATTTCTTTCTCTCATTTGTTCGTCTTTCCTATGTTTTACTTTTTATTAGTTGTAGATGTGTCCTAAGTGACTTCATGCATTCTTCTTTCAAGTAAAATAAGTGCCTTTCCCTTTATTCAAGCGCGGACATAGTGATAAAAATAGATCTTAAATGCCGCTTTTTAGATGTCAGAAGAGAAGCGCGCGCTCGTTTTCCGGGAGGACCGGACTTATCCAGCTTGGCCGTGTATTTTTTGTAGGTCTCAAGGATAACTTTCAAGTCAAAAATAAGTTCAGCGCGTCCTCTCTGGGTGTGGAGTTTCTCGTGTTTTTTCGTTACTTTTTTACCTTTGGAAAAAAGGTTGTTTTCAACATTCGATTGCTATTAGAATCCAAATATGTTTACCTCAAACTTCCTTTTCTGCGCGCGCATAAGCGGTCTGAAGGCGCCATTAACGAGAAACTCTGACGTATAGGCCTGCGTGTTGTTGTGAGGGCCCCACAGAAAAAGGTCACAACAACACCTGAGCCTCTCGGGGTTCAATAGAACTAGTGTAGAATTGAATAGGGCGAATATATTTGGATCCAAATATAAAAGGTATGGGAAAACAATATGTTTTTCCGTGAGGCTTAAAATCAGAAAGCTACGCGCAGAGTTTGATGGGAAAACCCAAGCTGTGCGTGGCGCGCTTATCGCTGAGCTTGAAGAGTTACACCGGTGGGCACTTGAGAGGGTTAAGGCTGTTCGAGATGAAAAACTGAAAAAACATAGGGGGGATCGATTTTAGGAGGTAAAACCTCTCGCAAAATGATGATTCTTTCATGTGCATAGAAGGCTCAAGTAAGGGTGAACATATTTGGATCATATAGCGCGGGGTCATGGTAAAAGAGGCCTTTTTTTCAGAAGTTGAAAAAGACCTTTACTGGATTGATGCAGATATTTATGCAGAAATGCTTCTTTTGAAGCAGTTTAATGCTCTTATGGATGAGTTAGAGGAAGACTTAAAAATGTTGGACTTGAGAAGAACCAACTTAAACTGATTTCGCCGCCTGAAAACTGCACCGTGAGAATAAGCTTCTCCGTGCCATATCATGAAAAAGTTGATCTCTCTGACCTAATTAATAGAGGATTGATTCATTCGGGTGAGAAAATCTTTGGGTACCATTATAGAGAACGTTATGAAGCTATTATTACGTCGGATTGTAAGATCAAAACGTTACATGACAATGAAACATTTGAGAGCCTTTCTCATGCTGCGAGTCACATAACTGGTACAAATGTAAATGGTTGGCACTGGCGGAGATGCAATGATAAAACCGGAAAGGAGTATAGGATAAATACTTTGCGGGATAAGTATAATCAACTCTATGACTGTTAAAGCAAATGTGTTTATGAGATACTACATCAATTCAAGTCACTTTGACTTCACGAATTGTGCTGTATACGGGGCCTCTCGGCGTTAAAACGCTTCTTTTCAGTCGTAAACATTTTGCTCTCACAATGCCAAACTCGTAGTTAACTGAATCTTTTACGCAACGGATGAGCTCAGCCTTATTTCGCCCAGATCTCACGCGGGCAAATGTCAGATGGGGGCTAAACCCTTTAGAGTCAGGTCGGAAACCAAGTCCACGCAGTCTGGGTTCCAATTGACTGGAAATGTTGCTGAGTTGTTCTGCACCCTTGCTTATTCCCGCCCAGATCACTCGAGCATACTGTAGTTTAGGGAAGGCACCTAGGCCTCGAATTTCTACGTCGAACGACGAAAAGGAAACTTGCTGCAT
>JAUWZP010000017.1 GCA_030615265.1 Candidatus Bathyarchaeota archaeon | reverse complement strand
TTCAACTTCGTCCATTGTGTGGTGGCGTCTTTCTCCCTTGTCAGTGAACTCTGTGGGAATAATGACAGTGCAAGTTTTTCACAGCATTTGTTCCTAATCGTTTTTCAATTTCGTCCACGACCTTTCTGAAATCATCTACTGGTCTTAGCTTGCCTTTTTCTCTAGCATGTAGATGCGACCAGTCAATGCTGGGTTCAGTTAATTCAACTTTCTCGCATAGAGTCATAACTTCCTGCAAGTTGCCAAGTTGAGACCGCTTGCCCGAGGCTTCAGGTGCAAGATGTACTTTTGTTATGCTGTTGGACCGCATAGATTCCACCACCTCTTTCATTGCATTGACACAAATCTCTAATGCCTCTTTTGGGGGGTCTCTTGCCGTAATAACCAGGATGAAATACAACTGCGTGGGCGCCCATCCAGTCAGCTGCGGTTACACATGCAAGTAGGCGTCTCTTGCTGGCTTCAAGAACCTCTCCTTCAGTGCAGAGATTGACGAAGTAAGAGCCGTGAAGCGTCAACCAAACATCGTGATGAACAACGTTTCTCCCAAGTTTTTCCGCCGTTTCCCTTTTCATTTGAGGCTTTGGACCCCACCTGGCCGCCTGGTACTCGAAGGCATCCAGCCCTTCATCGTGAAGATACTTTGGGATATCAGACACTGGTTTTTTTAAACTTTGAAGCCTGGAGGCATTCCTGCAGGGCATGCATGCATGCATGCATGCAGGGCCAAATCTTGGGCGGTCGGCCATTTCCGGCTTTCTTCCACCTATCTCGGTCTATATCGACGAGCGCTTGCATATCTTCCGTATGCCAATGCGATTAAGGCACAGATCCATGCGGCTAGGTTTTGAACAAGAATGTACTTTTCAGTAATGTCCAACTTGGCAATGGGCGCTGCGGAGGCTCCTAAGCTTTGGACACTGTTTTTAAGACCTGGCCCGGCGGCAATCAATGCGTTGTTTACGGCTGCTGCAATCGATTCGATAGGTGCTAAGGTTTGCCCTAGAGATCTAAAACTCTGTTGGACCCCAATCACAGATGACATGAAAGAAGGATTTTCGCGGTAAAAGCTGATTACTAGATCGTGCACCCACCACGGATATGCCAATGAATACGCTATGAGAACAAAGCAGACGAAGGTTACGAGAATTATCATCGCACCTCTAATGGCTGTTCTAGCGAAGAAAAGTCGCCGAGACAATCTGGAGAAGCCTGGAATTCGGAGAAAAGAGTTCTTGAAAGCTCTGCCAATCTTTTGCATGCCTCGGTTTATTCGCTTGGAAAAATTCCTGACAAACTTAAGTCTGCGACGTTGAGGTCGTCGCCGTCTAATTGCTGCCCTCTTTGCTGATCCTATTCTTTGGGGTATGAAGGCTATTTGCTTGGTGAGGAATATCCAGCTTGAGATGAGAACAATTACAACGCTTAAAGGTAAAAGGTGGAGCAGTGGGCTGATAGTTAACGTGAAACTCCAGTTGACATATGGAACCTGAAATGTTTCCATCCATGTAGAATTATCGGTTATCCCAGTTGACAGAAAAGAGATGATTAACAGATATTCCAGCAAGAAGGCTAGGGCTAGGAAGAGTAGCATCGCCGCAAATCCTTTAGGGGCTGTCCACCGGATGATGAGGCGTCTCCGACGTTTTTCTTGACTGGTCATTGCAAACACCAATTCCATTGTTTTCTAATTTATTCTTTATCTTTTAATTCTGAAGGGATACTCAATACTTGTAGTTTCGAATCTTAAATGTATACCTCAACTATGCAATCAAGCGAACGGAAAATGGAATCCGAATCCTAATGTATCAACGTGTCACAATATCATTAACACAAGTCCTGACGCTAAGGGTATGGTCAAGTTATCGCTTATAGGTGTGGGCAGAGCCTCTACAAGCATGCCTACTGTGGCGCCAATTAGCGCTTTCCACGGATTTCCAAGGAAGAGAAAAGCTCCAAGCAAAGCGAATATGAACCCGAAAATTGTTCCTTCTAGTCTTTTGCCCTTGTTGAAGGGAAACACCGTTCTTCCCAGCTTTCTTCCGAACAACGTAGCAGCTCCGTCGCCGAATGCAAATATAGCTATAGATGCGTAGCTGATCGGTACCGGAAATAAAAGAAGAGCCAACATTATACCAGCGGCGAAAAATATGGGGGCGGTTACAAATTCGTGGATTTCAGGTTTTGTGGCAGCTCGGCGTGTTACTGAAGATATTACCGGAAAGTTGAATCCTTCAATTCGCGCGAATTCCGATGCGATGTATAGCAGGGTTATGAGAAGGATTAGAAAGGCTGTGGTGAAGGAGGGAAGTAAATAGAGGCTGATAGCGGGCACAAGCACCCCACTCATATGTATAGATTCTCGCATAACCATGGCTCTGGAAACGGATGAATAAGAAGTGGTTGAAGTCTCCAAGTTTAAAGGTGACAAAATCTCGGACAGCTTGCCTCTTATAACAGCGTCTGACTTGACGGTTAAGAGAAAGTCTGGATTATAGCCAATTCGCCATGAACACAACGGAAACATAGGTAAGTTGTTTCGGTCATCAGCAACCACAGCACAGTCTTCCGCAGTTAAACCGCTTGCATCCAGAATCTCCTTTAAGACCACAGCTTTGCCTTCGGGCTCGATGACAACACCACTAATCTTACCTGTTAAGCAGTTGTTGTCAACTTCTAAGTCTAATCCATATGCATAATCCGCGTGTAGCCTAGAAGCTAATGCCTCCACGATGGGTTGAGGCAAACCGGAACTTATAAGTGCAGTTTTGCATCCAGCTTGCTTCAGCCGTTTGAAAACTTCTTCAACCCCATATATCAGGGGAATCCTTCGGTAGAGCTGAAACAGATTGGCTAAGGTAAGCCCTTTAAGCATTTTGAAAATTCTTTTAAGCGCGGATTTAAGAGACGTTAGCCCAATTTCATAGAGGAAACCTATCAAGAGAATTTTAACGAATCTTAAGAAGCCAAGTTTTCTTGCAGCCTCAAAGGGCAGATAGCGCCTTTTCGGCAGTAGCACTCCTTCAACGTCAAAGACGACAAGTCGTGGACGTTTCGATTGCGGTTTCTCGAGGTTCTCTGTGGTCAAAACCTGTCCTCAAAGCTTAACAATTCATATTACTAATTCTTAAAACTCTCTATGCCAGCTCAAAGTTTCTGTCGGTATCTTCCAGAAGCGCTTCCACCCTGATCCGGCAACGGAAATTCGTGACTGCATTTGGGGCATTTCGCCATTCCACATTGAACAAGAGAAGGGCAGCCTCCGCATGCAAAGGCTCTGCCATATGAGATGTCGAAGGTGAAGCCGCATGCTGGACAACGCATAATATGCTTTCTCTGGGTCGTCGCGTTTCTCATGTTCATCATTTAGGAACAGAAGGGGCGTGTTTTAAAAACGTTACTCGCTGAAGAACAGATTGGAGTTTCGTAAGGGTTAGATTCACGGCACGATTTTGGAGAAAATTAGGTACATGCTTTAGACGCGGTCTTTCCAAATGCATCTTCACCTTCAAAAAATACTGCTAGTATATAGATGGCTCAAAGTCTCTCTTGCAAAGCGAGAACATACTTGAATGTTCCCACAACAGCATTTCTCAGGTGTATCCGAAACTGCTAGTCGCGTGCACATTTGACTTTTTGATGATCTGGTTGACCAATTAACCAAACTTTATTGAACTGCTTCAACCTTGACTACTTCAGGTATCTTTTTCTTAAGGAAGTTCTCGACTCCCCATTGGATAGTCATAGTTGACATTGGACAGTGGGCGCAGGTTCCGGTCAACCTAACCTTCACGATGCCTCCTTCTACGCCTACGAATTCTATGTCTCCTCCGTCAGCCTGTAGATTCGGTCTCAACTCTTGGATAGCTTTTTGCACCCTATCTTCAACCGTTTCTTTCAATGTTTTCACCAATCACAACTTGTCTTTCGCAACATAAATACCTTACATTCCGAAGTCTATTTCTCACGATGGAAATAGTCTATGTGTTTTCAAAAGCGCTTAGGTGCTTGTGTGCGTGACCGCGTAAACAGATGGAACCTCTTCTTTGATTCTTTCGATCTCCTTTCGGAGACTCATCAGTTCAAAGAAAAGAAAGACATTGCCATACTTGATGAACTGATCTACTTTCTCGGAAACGATTTCCTCACTGATTCTGTCCCCAACTTTTTTGAGCATCTCTGTTAAAAGAATCTGTTTTTGATTCATCTTAATCGGAATCAGATTAATCTCTAGTATGATAAGGATTATGAACGGTGAATCCTTACCTGAAATCTTCTTGGAGAATTCTTTCTAAGATGCTTAACCACCAATATTCATCTTTCATCTGTGGCTTTCAGATTTAAAGTTCTAAGGTCATTCTCAAGAGGTCGATGTACTTTCCTTTTTTAAAAACTCCCCTAGGGATTCTGCCAGCGTCTTTAAATCCCATTTTGGAATAGAGGCTTTTTGCAACAGTGTTAGAGCCAAATACATCTAGCACCAGCACTTTTAATCCAGCCTTCCTCGACTCTCCTATAAGAGTCTTCATAAGCTCCTTGCCTATTCCTATTCCGCGATAGCCCTTTTTAACCGCGATTCCAAGACCGCCGACATGGCTCATAGAGCCTCCTCTTCTTCCAACTTCTGAGTTACCCACAACTTTCCCATCAACCTCTGCAACGACTCCTATTGTCTCTCCTTTCGCTATGGAAGCAAGCCGTCTTTCTAACCACTCGGCTTCTTCTTTTGTGGTTACCGGTGTTTCTCGCATGATATCGGCGCTTTCCTCAACTAAAGAATTGATGAAGTCAAGCAGGTCATCGAGGTCTTCCCATCTAGGCTTCCTTAAAACGACCTTTCTACCGTCCTTAGCCACAAACTCTCGCGGAACCTTCGCCTTTAGCAATTATTTAACTCCTCCAACCACCGAGCATGAGGATTAACTACCTAAGCGTCACAATAAATTTTTCCTTAGTAACATAAGTCAGATAGGCACCAATTGCTTGAAACTCTGGAGAAAACCTTAGCGCGCGCAAAAAAATAATCAATGCGCTCGTGGCAAAATGTATAAAAACCTTTTTTTCTGCCGTACGTACCATAGATATTTGCGTGCATAATAAATCTCAACAAAGGAGACAGCAGAATGAAAGTTTTGATCCGTACAGATAAGTTGTCCAAGCATTATGGCAAAGGAGGCGAGATCAAGGCCGTGGATGAACTTGACCTCGAAGTCTATGAGGGAGAAACCTTTGGATTGCTCGGCCCAAACGGAGCGGGTAAAACGACGACCGTTCGCCTGTTAAACTGTATCATAAAGCCGACTAGCGGCACAGCCACCGTAAACGGCTATGACATTCTGAAAGAAGAAACGGATGTAAAACGCGTAACAGGCTTACTTGCTGAGTCGCCAGGCTTGTACGAGAAGCTTAGTGCCCACGAGTTTCTAGAGTTCATGGGAGCCCTTTACGATGTACCAAGTAATATTCTGCCCGAAAGGATAGATGACTTACTGAAGCTTTTCGGGCTTTATGACAGACGCGACTATCTGCTTGAAGGCTACAGCAGAGGAATGAAACAGAAAGTCTTAATCGCATCAGCCCTGATACACGACCCGCCCATTCTGTTCTTTGACGAGCCCACCTCGATGTTAGACCCCCGCGCCGCCCTCATGGTGAAAGACCTGATAAAGAAATTAGCCGACACTGTAGGAAAAACCATCTTCATTTGCAGCCACATTCTACCCGTCGTAGAAGAGCTTTGTGACCGCATAGGCATCATCAACCGAGGCAGACTCATCGCAGTAGGCACAGTGGATGAAATCATCGCTAAAGCGGAAACGAAGACTTTAGAAGAGGCGTTCATCGCCATAACCGGCGGAGTTCAAGAGAAGGAGCTTTTGGCGTGGAGGGAGCAGAAGGGTGCCGGTGCCTAAGTGGCTCGTGGTGGCGAGGAACGAATACCGCATCACCACAAGCAAGATACGAAAGATAAGACCCTACTTTCCAATTCTGATTATTGGGCTGCTAGCGGTTTACGTGGCGTTCATCGCGCCAGCAGTTGCTAGCCTGTTGATCGACGACTTCCTCGCTTTCATCATAACCTTTGCTGCTGTACCCATGGTGCAGATTTTTCTGTTCATGATCTTCTTCTATTTCATAATACTTCCAATCACCCAAACATTAAAAGAGATGGAAACTGGGCAGCTGGAGATCTTCCTCGCAGCCCCCATAAAGCCAAGCGACGTTCTGCTAGGCGAGTTTCTTGGCCACATGCCTCTCTACGCCATCGCCATCACCGTGATCACCGGCTTCTTCACAGCTGTTCTGACTCCTCTGGGGCTGGACATGGTTCAGACTGCGATAATCATCATAGTCTTCGTCGTCACGTTTCTTTCCGCTTACTGGATTGGCGTTGTGATTGCTGCCATCCTGAGAACGAGGCTCGGGAAAACCGCCCGTGGAAAGGATATTGGAAGAGCCCTAGCCCTGGTCATCGCTTTACCCATGATTGCAATAATGTATGCGATTATGGGTGGAGGCTTGACTGAAGCTCTTGTCGACCCCGGGACCAGTGGGGCTGTCAGAGCTATTCTCGGTCTGTTGCCGAGTTCTTGGGGAGCTGAAGTTTTCGTCGGCTTCGCTTCTAACCCGGGTAATATCGGTGCCGTTGGTTTTGAGACGGTGACGAGGTTCGGAGGTCTTGTCGCCTTCTTCGTAGCGGTGCTGTGGCTGGGCGCAAAAGCGGCTAACCGGGCCTACAGCCTTGAACCCACGACTTTCATAGCTTCGAGGGCTAAGCCGGATGGTGCCTTCTACAAGACCGTGAAGTACTTGGGAGGCGGCGGATCTTTCGGCACTCTTTTAGTATCCATCTTCAAGGACTACAGCAGAAGGCTGGAAAACCTATCGAAGATCTTCTATATGGTGGGTCTCCTTGCTATTATTAACATATTCTTGATTGGTCCTGACGATGCCGAAGGCGCTCTGTTGATGCCCCAATTTATACTTCCGCTCCTTGCTGCGTTCGTGGTCGGTGAAGTGACGCTCCGAGGGAAAGAAGCCCTGTTCATCTATAAGAAAACGCCTTCGGGTGTAGGGAGACTTGTTAAGGCTAGGCTGCTACATGGTTGGCTAGTGGTGGTTCCGATCACTGCGGCGATCATAACTGTCTCAACAATCCTAAGCCCCCAAACTACGTTTATTTCATCGCTGACTATCACCGGTTTGGCGACGCTATTCGTTGCAGCGAACGTGGCTTTCGTACTCGGCCTCTCCCTCTTAAACCCGGCCTTCTCGGACAAGTCGGGAAACTATGTGATAAACATGATGATAACCATGTTTGCAATACCGAACGGACTGTTCCTGATCCCTCTAATCGTTCTTGGAAGGGTATTTGACCTCGGATTGTACGATATATTGCTCTATGTCACAGTCCCGTTGAGTTGGTTAGTGGGCATCGTATTCCTCTACCTTGGAAAAAGAAAACTCGGCAGAATCGAATAGCAAAACTAGAATGCAAAGACAGCGATTTCAAACAAAAAGTTCTGAACGCAATTGAATTCTCAAAACCGCGCATGGGACGAGTAACCCAAACACCATACGATAGCTAACTCTGAACAAACCCTCCTTTTTCTAACACCACATTTTCCATCCTAGCGAGCATCCGTAAGTCCGTAGAAGAGCATGAGTTCCTGAGCAATCGCACCGTCTTCGTCAGGCAGTGTTTTCAATCCTCGGCTAATCCATAGAGGCAAAAACTGCCTGCAATAATTTGTTGCAAACCGATAGTCAAGAAAGATTATGGCCCCTCTGTCCTTAAGGGTCCGTATGGGTCTGCCCGCTGTCTGAGAAGCCTTCTTCAAGGCTGGAAGAACATAGCCAAATTGGCGTCCATGCCCTGGAAAACATCTTTCGTAATACCTGATCTGCGCCTCTATCCGAGGAGTAGGCTCAGCGTAGGGAACACCAACAACCATTACAGAGTTCATCTGGTCACCCGGATAGTCAGCACCTTCTGAAGCACGTCCACCTTGAACCCCAAGCAGAACGGCGCCTCCTCGCTCGGCATAAGACTTGAACTTGCCTACCAGAAGGTCGTTTTCTCTGGAAGTCATGCCTCTGTACTCCGCAAACACAGGCTTTTTCACAGCGTTTTTCAGCCCAGCGTCAAGCAGTTTCTGTAAAACCTTGTAGGAAGCGGTGAAAACCCCAACATTAGCGGGCGTGTAGCGCGCAACTTCTGCAATGCGTTTGACCATTTTTCTATACATACCCGCGGTTCTATACTGCATTGCCGTGGTGACACCGCAGCAAACAAGCGCCAAAATATGCTCCCTTGGAAAAGGCGAGGGAACAGCCCTGCAAACAGTGGTTTCCGGCGGCAAACGGGTAATTCGAGCATACGATGCCAGAGGTTCAAGTGTCCCTGAAATGCAGATGGTGGAGTAGACAGCAGAGAAAACTGGTACAGTTATTTTCGCCGGGTCCAAAGCAATGATTTCCAGTTTGCCTGAAACTGAACCCCTTCGGGTTAGGTATATGCTCAAAACATGAGCGTACGAAGGGTCATCTTTCGTTTCCAACCATTTTAGGAGAAACTCGCCCACTCTGTGAATATAAGAGCGAGGATGCTTGCCACGCGTCAACAAAGCTTGCCTAATGACGGTTCCAGCCTCGTGCAGTTCTTCAAAAAAGAACTTGGGCTCATCTATCTCAGCTTCCCTTTCAAGAGCTTCAATCAGCGAATGGGGTGATATGAGACGTTCTTTCTTAGTTTGAGCCAACATCTTCTTCAGTATAGCTTGAAACCGTTTAGAAAAGGCGGCAATGTCTGGACGGTTGAACGTTTCTGCTTCTCGTAGAGCTTGCCGGATGACAAATAGAGTTAAGGTGTCGCTGGCTATCTCCACTGCAGTGTTAGGTAGGTTATGTGCTTCGTCCACGACAAGGATAACTTGGCTCAGAGGCTTGCCTAAATGGCGCATGAAGGCTCCTCTAACCGTTGGGTGAAAAACGTACATGTAGCTTAAAGCGACAACGTCTGTGTCTTCCACCGCGAACTTTGTAACTTCGTAGGGGCAGAAATTCTCAGCCTTGCAAACTTCAATGATTTCTGAAGCTTTATACGGCTTAGAAGAGACGTGCAGTAAGATGTCATTGTATCGGTCGGAGTTTCTCTCTCTGTTCATATAGTAAGAACATCGCTCTCTACTTTTCAATAGTTCACAGATTTCCATAGCTGCTCTAGCGTCCTTCGTGTGCTGAGTAATCAGCGGGTTAAGACACATATTGCACCGTCCACGAAGAGAGATACCGGAAACATCCATTCGCTTTGATATGACATTCAACTCTTCGATTACGCGGTCGTGCTGCCGATGAGTCTTCGCCGCATAAAGAACTCGCAAACCATGTTCCTTAGCAACTGGCAGACAAGCGGACAAGGCTGCAACCGTTTTGCCCAGCCCATTGCTTCCTTCCAAGAGCGCATGACTGCGATTTTCCAGCGCCTCGTAAATAGTGTTAATGAACTCGCCTTGAGAAGGCCTCACAGTTGAATAGGGGAAGTATTCCTTAACTCTCTCGTGAAGTTCTAGCATAGCTGCACCGGTTGATGTCATGGTTTTAATCTCCCAATTTGGCTGATGGACACAACATGTTTACTGGACAAGACTCATGCAGTGGACTTCTAGCCTTACAATATTTTCGCCCAAGCATGATTAACATTAGATGCGCAGTCAAATAGTCTTTGGAAGAATAGAGAGACTCAAGCGCCAGCCGAATACGTTCATAATCTGCGTTCGACGCAACAAGTCCAAGCCGCTTTGAAACCCGATTCACATGAGTATCCACGGGCAGAACAGGTTTATTGACGGAGAAGAGAAGAACCACATCAGCAGTTTTAGGACCAACCCCGGGAAGAGCCAGAAGAAGTTTACGCGTTTCTTCAAGCGGCGATGAACGGACAAAATCTAGTGTGCCATCGAATTTTTCGATAATCACGCGAGAAAGCTCTTTGATGACACGAGACTTGTTTCGGTAAAGCCCGCCAACCTTGATTGCCTTTTCAATTTCCTTTACGTCTGCTTCTGCCAAGACTTTGGGAGTTATTTCAAACTTTTCGCCAAGATTTCTGAAGGCCTTGCCACTGTTCTTGTCATTGGTTGCCTGAGAAAGCACTGTGCGAATCAACATTGAAAAAGGCTCCTTAGGTATATTCACCCAGTCTGGGAGAGAAAACTCCCTTCGCAGAATCCGCAAAATCTGTTGAGCTCTCTCTTCCTCCGTCATGGTTCATCGCTAACCTTTAGAAGCACTAATTAGGTAACACCTAAGCAATAAATATGCGTGGATGGCACAGCATGCAGAGAGCCAAGATTATTAAGGAAGAGATGAAAGAAGACGGCAAACTTTTTTTGGCGCTTCACTTGGAAACCGGAAATGCCAACCTCATTCTCTTAAGCGAAGGTGAAGACAAACTGGGCACTTTAGCTGTGGCGTTACCTCAAGCTCAAAGAATGTTGGGACCACCTCTCTCGTCTATTCTGCTAGGAGACAGAAACACTCTGATTGCCCGTCTTCTCGCTGAGCACCTAGCCAAGAGAACAAAAGGAATCGCATTAGTTTCGGTTTTCGCCAAAACACTAACCGAGAAAGAAGCCAGCTCAGTGTTTCTTAAACTGTTCAAAAAAACATTAGAAAAAGGGAGCCGTGGAGAATGAGCTTACGAAGATTTCTTGAGGAGATGGAGAAAAAAGGAGAGGTCGTTCACGTTAAAGATGGAGTTTCACCACGTTTTGAAGCCTCTTCAATTATGAAAGCTTTCGACAGCGGTCCAATGCTCTTCCTTTACAAGAGCCTGCGACAACTACTCGCCCTTTCAACGTTTTAACTTTCAATCGCGCAGCCTTCTATTTTTCGTTTAGAAGGAGATCTTTGCTGAGGAGGGGATTCCGCCAAGAAGTTTGGATGCTGCCTCGCCTACTTTTTCTCGGTTCTTCTCATCGGTGTAGACACGAAGTATGTTCATGAAGCCTCTTAACACGTCGAATATGCTAGACAAGTCGCTGAGTCTCTGCGGCACTTTTCCTCCATCTTTCGTTCGACGGAAAACAGGGATTTCCATAGGCTCTAACAACACTGAATGTCGATAGGGCACTGAGGGCAAGGTTGGCACGTCAATCACCACAGATTCAGGGTTGACTTTGGCTTTGGAGGCAATTTGATCGCGTATTTGGTTTCGAAATCCCTCTACAGTGAAGATGCTTGAAACCGTTTTGTCCTTTACATAAAAAGTCTGCTCATAGGCGCATTTGAGCAGTTTACGCTTCTCCAAGTCTTCTATAATTCTCCTGGATTTTTCGCATTGTTTAAGTCCAGTCCACACGGTGTAGTCGTTAAAGGCTAGATACTCCTCAGGCGTCTTGAAGGCGACAAGGCCCAGTTCATCTTTTGCCTTTTCCATTGCCATAGCCAGCATGAGCTGGGCTGCTCTTCCAACTCGGTGGAAATATATGCTTTTAAACGATTCAATTCGTGCTATAATAAAGGATTCAAGGGCTGAAAGAGCACCTAAGTCCACGGCTAAGTTCTCGTCTAAAACATCTATCATGTGAATGAGACGAAAGATGTCTACATATCCATATTGCGCGCCTGTATGGAAAGTGTCTCGAACTACAAAGTCCAGTTTATCCACGTCCACGGCGCTACGAATAATTTGATCCATAAATGCTTTCCCAGGCTTACGCAGCCAGCCAACTGAAAGCTTGGCAATCATGTTGGGGTCGTAGCCCAACTTGCTGAGAATGTCTTTCAATTCGGATTTTTGAACGATCCAAACATTCATGTCTTCATGGGTTTTCTTGAGAAACTTCTCCAGTAAGTGTTCGAAGATGTGGGAGAAAGGTCCATGCCCAACATCGTGAAGTAAAGCTGCAATTCGGATGGTCTGGTAGTCTTCTTCGGAGAAATAAGATGACAGGTAAGGGTTTTCAGCTAAAAGTCCAGCCAAGTACATCACGCCAACCGAATGCTCAAACCTTGTGTGGTTAGCGCCGGGATAGACGTACTCGGAGCCTGCAAGTTGCCGTAGCCGTCTCAGTCTTTGCACTGGAAAGGAGTCAATGATCTCTTTTTCAGCTTCAGTTATGTACACGTAGCCGAAAACTGGGTCTTTGATTTCGCCCCAATAGAGCCTCATACAGAACAAACTCCTCTAATCAATTCTCATTTCCAAACATCATTTATTAAACAATCGATTAGTCAACACAAACTCTAGCTATGAACATTTCTTTTTGTGAATCTATCTAAGGCTGATTTGATTTCTTTCCATGACGCCATTCTTGTAATTACTGGCTCACCATTAATACATATTCCTCTTGCCATTCCAAATTCTTCAATAGTGTCTTTTCTATCGGTATTAATCACATTAAGCGTTACATCAGGATACTTTCTTATATTTCTCCTGATTTTGTTCACCATACGCCCACACCAAGGACACTGGCTGTTGCAGAAGACATCCATTACTGTTTTGCCTTTCTCGCCTGCCACTCGCTTCTTAGGAAGAACAAGCATTGGTGATTTATGAGCTCCTAGGTCTAAATGAAGCAGCACACGAGTTTCATCTCTAGAGACTTCCCTAAAGCCGAATTTCATGAAAAAGCTGGAAGGCATGTACTTGATAGAGGTTCCAAACCACTTGTCATCCTCATAAGCGAGCACGGTAGCTCCACCCCACTTTCCAGCTTCCTCGATAAGATGGTGCATAAGCCCTTTCGCTACCCCTGTTTTCCAAAAGGGCGGCAAAATCCATATACAATCAATAAACAGCGACTTTTCTCCTTTCACGGGTTCAAGAGCCGTTTCGATTGGCAGATATTCAATTAAGCCTTTAGGAACCTTTCCTTTCACCGCCAAATCCGCATGTTGTATGTTCCCAGCCCAAGGATAATGTAGCACTTCTGATTTCGGATTCTCTAAGGCTACTATTATTCCAAGCCCCTGCGCCATCATTTTTCGAAGCCATTTTAGCCGATTTTCCATATGTTCTCTCATGGCTTCTCTTCCCCTTCGCCCCACGCTAGGGTCGAGGCAGACGGGTGGAACGAAGTCGAGTTCATCTGCGGTTATTTTTCGAAACTCCACGGGTTATTGACCCCTATAACGTTTTAAGGCTCTGCTTAGGGCGTCAATCACGTTTTCTCTTTTCATTGCAATTATGTAGGGGCCTAGTCTTGGGCCTTCGGAAACTCCAAGCAATATAGTGTAGAGGGTTTTGAAGAATTGGCGGGGCTTAATATCGTGTTCTCTTGCGATGCTGAAAATGGCAGTTTGTATCTGGTTTTCATCTGATTCTGTCTGAAGAACATCCGTAAGCTTATTGATTGCAGATATCTCTTGAGGACTTAGTCTTATTGTGGTTTCCTTTATCTCCATAAAGTCTTTAGCCCAGTTGCGCCCGTATTCGATTCTTTGGCTAAGGCCTTCTGGCAGTTTTTCTTCCTTAAGGTAGCCGTATTCCATCAGTTTTTGGGTGATATAGTTGATTTCCGAGCCTTTCGGCGCCACTCTCGCCAAGTAAACTAGAAGATTGTATGGAGCGTGAATGCTAGGTTTGCGAGGTGGCTCAAGCCACCAACAGTATTTGTAGAGACCAGTCAGCTTGGCATGCTCCTTCTTTTCGGAGATCTGTTTCTTTCCAAAGTATATGTCTTCAAGTACGTCGAGTTCATTCATGTATTGGGGTATGTCAACCACAGAAAGCGAACGAGTTCCAACAAATCGTTTCAGCATCAATAAGACAAGCGATTGAGGTGAACCATAACGGAACCAAACCTGCGGAGTGAAAACGTTGCCTGCTGATTTAGAGATTCTTTTGCCGCCTTTGTCGAGGAACATCTCATACTGCGCATGACTAGGTGGAGGCCAGTCTAGAATTTCTTGGCATATCCTATCGTTAACCCTAACTGAGTCGGCTATGTCTTTTCCACAGGCCTCAAAGCGGATGTCAAGGACTTTCCATCTGGCGGCGAATTCTACTTTCCAAACAAGCTTGCCTTCACCTTTCCTGTAGTCAGCTTCGCCCTTATGTCCGCATCCTTTGAACCATTGTCCCTTGACTTCCATTCCTTCGCAGGTGTAGAGAACCTTGTCTTCTTTTGGTAAAAACTCGTACGCTCTAGTTGTATAGATTCGACCGCAGTTGCTGCATATGGCAAAGTATGGTAGTACTTCTCCATATTTTTCTTGTCCAACCTCTTCTCTAATGATTTCGCCTACACGTTTGGCGTTCATCAGAATTGTTCTAATCTCATTTTTAAGCAGTCCTTTTTCATACATCTCAGCGCCCGAAACAAGCTTGTATTGAATCCTACACTTGTCTAAGGCCTCAACCAGAAGCAGCATCATATGCTCTGCAAAGTTTTCATGACATTCGTAAGGGTCAGGAATCTCCCTCACAGGATAACCCAAATGCTTCTTTAACGACTTTGGAAGCCCAGCGGGAACCTTGCGTAAGCCATCTTTGTCATCTGCGAAAGCTATTAGCTCCGAGTGGTAGCCTCGAGCTTGAAGAGCCACAGCCATAGCATAAGAGCGTGAAGAATCGCCAATATGCCCTACGTGGGGGATGCCTGAGACCCCGATGCCCATTTCGGTTCGTATCAAATCGAGGCTTCTACCCAGCTTCCGCTCTCTTTCGAGAATTTGAAGCGCTGTCTTGTCATACCAAGTTCCGTGCCCAATTATCTTTTCTACCATGGAAACGACCTAGTCTACCATACGAGTTCTCAGCGACCAAGTAAAATAGTTTCTCAATGATTTATATAAAGAAGGGGAAAAACGGCAAGGCACTGTGCAGAAAAGAAACTAAGCAATAATATAGTAATCTTTGAAAACCGGGTTCAAACCGATTTCCTTACCCTGTTTATCCAGCTTGACTTGACCCACATGAACTGAAGCAATATCAGCGGTTACAGGAGTGTAAACTTGAATTATATGTCTTCTATAATCGATTTTGTTAAGCACCCCAATGCCCAAAAAATTCTCTTTCTCATCGTGCAATCCAACAAGCAAGCCTTGTTCATCACCCTCTTCAATCAGCTTCACCTTTTTGCCCAACTCCTCCGCCAAGTTGAAAATCTGCTCTTCTTCAATCCTTTGATTCTTCTCCGTAACTATAACAATCAGGTTTGGGATTTCCTCACAATAGAGAGGGCTAACTCCCAACTCTGCATTTATTTTCTCCAGCGTCCTTTCATTTAGAGTTATGCCAGTTCCAAAGGGGACGCCTTCGACTTTCACCCATTTTAAAGGGAAAGACTGCATTTTCGCGCCTTTCAAATACTTCTTATAGCCTAACTCTCGCAAGATTTTCCGTTTTTCTCGGTCTCTCTTCTTGATGGCAGATGGAAATTCAATAGACAGTACTTTGGTTCCTTTCAGGGCAGCGAGTATGGATGTTAACTCGTTTTGTCGTTGTATTCCTACGACCACATTTGGGGCTATATGTTTTACCAGTCGAAGTTTATATTGCACAGCCTCTTCGCCTAGAACCCAGCCATCTGTGTTGATAACTAGAAAATCTACGGCTTTCTTTAGACTCTCATCTTTCATTTTGCCTAATTTGTCAATAACTTTATTCAAAGCTCCGCTGGGGGTTGTTGTTCCAATAAAATATGCGTTTTCAGCCTTCAAAAGAAAAGGGTCGCTTATTGGCAAAGTTAGGCGGCAGAAGCCAATTGTTGAGGGTGGACCAATGTCCGATTGCCCGAGGTCAGCGTCGATAATTGCAACCCTACGTTTTTCTTTTAGCGCCTTATTAGCCAGAATGGTGCAGAAACTTGTCTTTCCAGAATCCACTTCGCCCATAACCACGACTATAACTGGTTTTTCATCAAGAGCCAAGGTTGTCCTACAAGCTTTTTCCCAAGAATCTGGAATCGTGTTTCCTTCAAACTCTTCAACCGAAGCGTTTTCACCCAGAATCAAATCGAAATGAGCGGTCTGCTTAACCTTAAAGGCGAGCCGTTTGCCTTCTCTTATCACCGTTTTAGCGCCAGTTTTTAATGGAGCACCAAAAACTTCAACTTTTCCTGCAAGGAGGTTTACGCAGGCTGGTCCGTCAACCAGCAGTGTACGCCCTTTTTCTATCTTTCGTTTCATTGTTGTTTTCCTTTTCCTCTGTGGAAAGGTCGTCCCCTTCGTTCTGCAATCTTTACGGCTGACATGGCATCTCTTAAGCCTCGCCTGTGAACTGTTTCTTTCGCGAAGCGGCTTGTCCCAGCTTCGCTTACAATCTCTATCTCAACGTCTTTAGGTAAGGCTTCATTCAGTTGGGACAAGAGCACTTGGGTATATTCGGGGGCGCCATCGCCTATTTTAACAATGTACTTGGCTGCCGGGTTCTTGGTTAAAACGTCTAAAACAGTGTTTACAGTCTGCTCTACGCTTGAGTGAACCGTGGTTTCCAAAACGTTTCCGTTGTTCAGCACCGCTATTCCGAAGGTTTTGCCGGGGTCAACTCCAACGGTAATTGTATCATGGTTTCGCCTGCCTTCAACGCTTCTAACAGCTTCGTTTACAATTGTTGCAGGGTCCATGGTTTCTTCGAAAATCATGATGTTTGGATGATTGATTAAATGGCGCTCGTTCTCTGTGGTTATTACAATTTTAATGTCGACTGGAATTGGGTCATATGGTGTTAAACTCAGAAAGGGCAAGCCTCTGGCTTTAAGTTCATTGACCAGATGATAATAGGCTTTCCCAGACACTGTGGCAACAGCTATCTTTGCATTCATAATGTTTCCGTTAATGCCTATTGCAAGGCAAAATTATTAACTTTCACCTTTAGTATCGCTTTACTGTGGACATCTTGCAACGTAGGATTCCAACGGGGTGTCATGCTTTAGATAAGATGTTGGATGGAGGCTTAGCTGTTGGAGATGTCACGCTTGTTTACGGAGAGGCTGAAACTGGAAAAACAGCTTTGGCAATTCAATGCGCAGTCAACACAGCTAGAGTTGGCTATAAAGTCATCTTCGTTGATTCAGACGGCACCTTTTCACCTGTGCGGCTGTCTCAGATAGCGGGAAAGGACATAGATGAAGTTGCGCCTTCAATAACGCTGGTGAAGCCAACCGTTTTTCAGGAGCAGGCTTTAGCCATAGACAGACTAGACGAATACTTAACGAAAACCGTGAGACTTGTGGCTGTTGACACCGTTACATCTCGCTACCGGCTGGAGTTGGGTAAGCCTAAGAAAACGTTCACGCTTAACAGAGAGCTTGGAAGACAAGTAGCATGTTTGGCTCAAATAGCAAAAACTCGTAAGGTGGCAGTTCTCATTAACAGTCAGGTTCGAAACGTGTTTCTTGAAGGCATGGTAACAATGGAGCCTGTCGCCAACCGCGTTTTAAAATTCTGGGCTGACATCGTGCTCAACCTCAAGCATACCGGTCAGTCGCGCATCATGAAGGCTGTACTTGAAAAACATCCAGAGCGAAAACGACCTATTAGTTGTTATTTCATAATAGGTGAAACAGGAATCCGCGATTACAGACGTTAGCTTTATCTTCTTTTGCATAAATATTAGGCGAGAACATGCAGACAATCATAAACGACATCATTTACGCTTTCTATTTCATTGCACCAGCTTACATCGCCAACGCTGTGCCAGTCATTTTTGGAGGAGGCTTCCCCCTAGATGCCGGCAAGCTCTTTTGGGATGGAAAGCCTATCTTTGGCTCAAACAAAACCATACGAGGCCTCTTCGCTGGTCTACTACTTGGAACTCTTGCGGGTTTTGTGCTAAGCGGCCTCTACCAGCTTGAAGGATTTCCCAATTTTCTGTTTCAATATGATGTTTCTCTTGGCTTCATGCTTTCTTTAGGAGCCTTAACTGGCGACTTGCTTCATTCCTTTGTTAAAAGACGGTTAGACATTTCTCCAGGTTCGCCTCTTCCAGTGGCAGACCAGCTTGACTTTGCTTTGGGGGCCCTCCTCTTTTCCGTTGTGGTTTATCCGCCGTCGTGGCTAGCCGCTGTCATCATTCTAATTGCTACTGCTCCTATACATCTCTTAATGAATTCCCTTGCGTATCTTATTGGCGCCAAGAAGACTCCATGGTGAAAAACGTGTTTCACACAATTGCGTGCGCATTTAAAGGTTAAACAGAAACTGTGAACTTTGCCCATAAGAGATTTTCAATGTAAATGTACGCGATAAGAAGAAAGACTACGCCGCTTATTAGCAGCATGTATGCTTGGCGAGGTTTGTAGGCGTATTTTGTGCTTTGATAGATCAAGAAGACACCGAAAAAGCCCATGACATAGGAAATCATGACTAAGAGGCTTTCGAGAACGGCTTGTTCATGCACTGAGTAGGGGTAGAAAAAGAGAATTTGTCTGCCAACGGGAACCGCTATTAAAGGCTCTGCCAAGAGGTTGTAGACTCCGCCTCCGAGGAAGAAAACAGTTGAAGCAACTATCACAAAGGCGACAACAAATATAGAAGGCTTAGCGGTCGATACTTTTCTTATTGCCCTTTGTAGTCGAAACCCAAGTGACGAAAGTCTATTTTTAATTTGACCTTTCAAGTGCTTGTTCACTCCTTGTTCTTCAACAGGTGCTGAGCCACTTCTTTTGCCCATATGCCTGTAAATTGATTTTCCACAATCTCATTTAAGTATTGTTCCCAAGACATGCCGGCGGCATCTTTCCAAACCTCAAATTTCTGCATAATATTACCATAGGCATTTTCATGTAACTCGCAGTACCTATTCGGGGTTTCTCTTTTGCAAACTTCGCATTTCAAGACGTTTCCTCCTTTCCTCCTTTTTTGGGCAACTATCATTGAAACAGAGGGTCCATGGTCTGCGTCCTCTCATTTTCACGATTAATGTAGGCCAGCCGCAGCCCTTACAAGGCCTATGCAACGGCTTAACTGTTCCTCGTTGGGGAAGCGGAAACGATGTTTGGCAGACGTTTTTGAAGTAGTTTGTGCAGCCGATGAATCGTTTTCTTGTTTTCCTAGAGTAAAGTATCATCAGTTTGCCTGTGTGACATGTGGGGCAGTCGCCTACTATTCTCTCCTGCATTCGCGACCGTTTGATCGCGTTACTTAAAGCTTCACCTATAACGGCTTCTCTTTGCTTCAGCTCTTCCAACATGGGTTTAAGTCCCTCAACTACTTCAAAGAGGACGTTTTCCCTCTTCTCACTGTTTGTTTGAATTCGCTGCATCTTTTCTTCGAGTTCACGCGTAAGCTCAACTGAGATTACTCCTTGACAGTACCTATGAAGAACGTCAATTATGTCGAAACCTAGGTCGGTGACGACTATTCTCTCTTCGGTGATGTATTTTCTGCTATGCAAGGTTTCAATTATGTCGGCTCTCGTTGCTTTTGTTCCTATTCCAACCTCCTCCATCTTCTTCAACAAACTGCTAGGGTTGAACCGCGGCGGCGGCTTGGTAAACTTGTCTTCACGAAGCATCTCCCCTAATTGCACAGTTTCTCCTTCATTTAGAGGCGGCAGCGCCAATTCCTCAGTTCTCACGTAAGGCTTGTAGAACTTCATCCAGCCTTCCTTCAGAATACGCCTTCCCCGCAAGTAAAAGCGATGCCCGTTCACATTTATGGTAACCCTCATGCTCTGTTTAACTGCTGGCTCGCCGAAAACTGCCATAAAGCGCCTAACAACGAGATCCCATATTCTTCTTTCCGACTCGTCGAGAGCTCTTTCGGGAACGTTTCCAGTTGGATAAACCGCTGGATGCGCAGGGTCTTCCTTGACTCCTTCTCTTGGTTTCAATTCGCCTATTTTGAGAAGCCCAGAAGCAAGGCGCTTATAGGCTCGTTCTTTGTTCAACCCCTTCAAGATTGCTCGGTAGCCTATCGCAGACGGCAGTTTTTGGCTGCTTGTTCTAGGATAGGAAATCAGGGCTCCAAGATACAAGCGCTCAGCGATGTGTGAAGTTCTTCTGGGCGTGCACCCAAACAAGCCATAGGCTTCAGTTTGCAAAGCGCCTAAGTCAAATGGAATTGGAGGCTTCTGCTTAGTGCTTCTCTTTTCAATTTTTTCGATTTTGCCAGCTTTTCCTTTACATGCCTTTACAACTGCATCTGCGTCCACCCTTTTCTCGAAGGTTTTCTTTTCATATTCCACCTCGTAGGCTGTACCTTCCACGTAAACTGCAGCCCTTACATTCCAATAAGGCACAGGCACAAAACTGCGAATGCTTCTTTCTCTGTCAATCAAAAAATTTAGGGTTGGCCCCTGAACCCTGCCAGTGCTGAGCGTGGCGTATCTTCCGCTCCAACGTTTTGCAGCGAGGGTTAGGGCTCTTGAAACGTTTACGCCGTATAGCCAGTCTACTTCATGTCTTGTTTTTCCAGCTTCAATTAAAGCGAAATCTAGTTCTGGCAAAGGTTCGCTGTAGGCTTTTTCTAACTCTTTCTTGGTTAGAGTGGAAAACTTCATTCTTTTCGCTACGTTTTCTTTGTTTCCACAAGCGTATTTAAGTAGACAATAGCCAATTAGGCTTCCTTCAATGTCATAGTCACAGGCGTCGATAAACTCTTCAGCGTTTTTCGCCAGTTTGGAGACAACCTCTATCCACGCGCGAATATGTTTTGCGCCTCTTTCAGCCAAGTAGCGTGGCGCCCATTTGAAATTGAAAACAGGATAGTAATTTCTTCCTTTCCCAATGTGCATGACCGTGTAGAGATGCCCAAGAGCTGAAACAACAACCAGCAGTTTATCTCGTTTGGCTAGGAAATATGACACATTTTTCTCTTCAACCCTTTTTGGTTTGCCTTTATGGTCAAGTGCTTGTGCAATCCGTTGGGCAGCGTTCGGTTTCTCCGTGATGATGAGAGTGTACTTCTCCATGTGCGACGCCTTTTCTCTTCTCAGAGATAAAATGGAAGTTATAAATAGTTTGCGTGCTTCTACTTCAGATATATGTGGAAGTGATGCGTTGCCTCAACGAATTAGCTGTGAAAAGTGTGGTGCTGTCCTCTATGAAGGCATGGATCTAACGCCACCAGATGAAATTATTCAACGTTACGATGGTAAATGCCCAAAATGCGGCAGGAAACTATCCTTTAATCCCATAAATGTTGAAATTACGAAGAGGAAATAGTTACGAATATTCTGTCAAAGCCAAGATGACGGAGGCATAAGGTTGACAGAGTCTACGCGAAGAACCCATCTCTACAAGTTTCATAAGCAAAGTGGCAGAATAACACTCTTCGCAGGATTTGAAATGCCCCTTTGGTATAAGGGAATAATCCCAGAGCACATGACTGTACGCAATAAAGTTGGCGTATTTGACATTAGCCATATGGGAAGAGCATTAATCAGCGGTCCTGAAAGTGAAGCCTTTTTAAACTATGTAACAACCAACGATGTTGCACGCTTGACCCCTCTTAGCGCCCATTACTCCACAATGTGCAACGAAAAAGGGGGAATCAAAGACGACTTCATCCTCTCAAGGCTTGAACCCGACAAATTCTTCATGGTCTACAATGCAGCCAACAGGACAAAGAACTATGAGTGGCTAGTTCAACACTCCAAATCCTTCAACGTAAAGGTTGAAGACGTTTCAGACATCATCGCAATGTTCGCAGTGCAGGGACCCAAAGCCCAAGAAACCCTGCAGAAAATAGCTGATTCCGACCTAAGCAAGATTGAACGGTTCAAATGTGGCTGGACCAAGCTGGCTGGAGTAAACGTGTTCCTTTCAAGAACCGGATATACAGGCGAAGATGGATTTGAAATTTTTGTCTGGGACACTTCACTCTCGAACCCAGCCAAAGCGGAAAAAGTTTGGAACGCTATCCTAGAAACTGGTAAAGACTTTGGGATTGAACCTTGCGGTTTAGGTGCAAGAGACACTCTTAGGCTGGAGGCAGGCATGTGCCTCTATGGAAATGACATTGACGAAAACACAACGCCGTTAGAAGCTAGACTCGGGTTTGTTGTGAAATTTAAGAAAGAGAACTTCATTGGTAAAGATGCGCTACTGAAGCAGAAAGCTGAAGGCGTTAAGAGAAAACGTGTAGGGTTGCGGATGTTAGAGAAGAGCATTCCTCGCCCCAATTATGAGGTTTGGAAGAACGGTCAGATAATAGGCCGTGTAACAAGTGGTACTTTCTCTCCTGTTCTCCAATGTGGAATAGCCGTGGCATATGTGCCCACTGAGCACGCGGTTAAAGATTCAATGGTTATGGTTAAGATAAGAGGTAAACTTGTTAAGGCAGAAGTGGTTAAGTTTCCGTTTTACGACCCAATCAGATACGGTTATAGGAGGCAGAACAATGCAGGTGCTGGATTATGACATCCCAGACAACCTTTACTATTCAAAGGAACATGAGTGGATAAAGATAGAAGGCGAAACCGCAGTTATTGGAATAACAGACTATGCCCAAGAATCTCTCCATGAAATAGTCTACGTGGAAACCCCGAAGGTTGGAAGCCAAATTGAACAATTCCAGACTATGGGCTCGGTTGAATCTATAAAGTCGGTTTCCGACCTCTTCGTTCCGGTTTCTGGTAAAATAATGGAGATCAATGCATATCTTGCCGAAAGCCCTGAACTTTTGAATGAAGACCCTTATGGGAAAGGGTGGATTGCGAAAGTTCAACTAGCAAACTTCAGTGAAGATTTAAAGAAACTGCTAACCGCTGAGCAATATGCTGATTATGTTAGAAGTCTCGAAGAATAGAAGGCGCCTGCAAGCCCTAACTGATATACGTTATGCGTCCCTCTTCGGTTTTACGCATTTTCCGAGCATACTCTTCTCTTCGCTGCTCAATCTCCTGCATTCTCGCCACAATTTGCTTGGACTTTTCAATCTCCTGATCTAAGTCGCTCATGTCCACCTTTATTCCAAGCATTCTCTGCAAGACTTCCAGAACACTTTGGGCAGCTAAAGGGTCGGAGAGATAACCCCGTGTTTCTCCTAGCAGGCATAAAGCATCTATGTTTTGGAACTTCGCCAATCCCAAGAGCAAACCAGCTGTGCCTACGATTGGATTGCCAGATGAACCAAGCAAAGCCTTTGCCTGCAAGGCCTTTTTCAAAACCTTAGGGTTTGTCGAGACAGCCACAACATTGGGCTTTTCCTCAACCTCTTTTCTGTAGCCGCCAACAGTAATGATCAGTTTAGTGTTCAACTTAGAAACAAAGTTGAGAATGCAACTTGAAACTTCATATTGTCCTTCAATGGTTTGCGCTTGGCTATCTCCAGTTAAAAAGATGAGGTCGTTTTCTCCAGTGTTGTTTCTCCAAACGTAGAAGTTGCCTCTAAGAAGCCTCACACTTCCCTTCTTGTTTACAAGCACGTAATACGGGAAATGGGGGGAATAGAGCTCAGCGAACTTCTTAGCATTCAACTGCTTAATAAGGTATCGAGTTGCAATTCTGCCGACCATTCCAAGTCCAGGAAGCCCTTCAATTAGTATGGAGTTTTCTAAAGTGACCTTCATTCTTTGTTTAACGAATGTTTCTTTCATCGGGTTTCAGCTCTCATTGCACCCTTATACTTAGCATATTTATCGTCAGGCGAAAACTTCGCGGGATGCGGAATATGAACCTTGCCTCCACAATAGGGGCACTTCTCCTGATTCAACGTGTATTTTTCACACTTCTCACATTTTCTAAGCAGCCAAACCATTATCTTTCCCTACGGAAGGCGCCGGTTCCCCCAGCCTTTGTTATACTTTTTATTGCGGCTTCTGTGGCTTTTTCAAGAACCTTTTCAGCGTTCTTGTAGTCTTCAGCTGAAACTTCTATGCGGTATTTTGGGGGCGCAACTACATAGACCTGAACCTTTGTTCCAGAAGGCTTTTGAGTTTTCTGAGCTCTCTTGAGAGCCTCACGAATGTGGACTACGCCGTCTGGCTTAGTGGATTGAAGCTCAAGTGTTCCCTTTATCTTGACTAGAGGCGGTTTTACCTTTTCTTTAACAATCTCAACGATTGCAGTAGCTAGGGTCTTAGGAACCCCCAGTTCTAACAGCACGTCGGGGCCTTCCCTTGCAGTTTTCTCTAAACCCCAGTATAATCCCCCATATTTCGCTTCAATTAGAGAGCCAGCTTTTTCCTGGACCTCTTCGATAGGTATGTTTAGTTTTTCGGAAACGCTACGTAGAAGCCCTTCGGCTTTTCTGTCTTTTTTCCAAGCGAGAAGTTTTTCTCTTCGCCCTCGTTTTGTCACTCTTCTAAGCGAGACGTCTACATGTTCCTTTTCGGGGTTCACCCGCAAAACTTTCAAAACGGTTTTCTGTCCTTCACGTATAAAAGAGCGGATATTTCGAACCCAACCGGAGGACACTTCAGATATATGCAGTAAACCTTCCTTTTCATATTCGTCGAGAAAAACGTAGGCGCCATAGCTTGTAACCTTCTGAATAGAAGCTATTACAAGGTCGCCAACTTCAGGCCACTCAGCCTTCGTAGTGGACAGTTTTACTCCTCCAATTTTCATTCCAAAACGGCAACAATTTCGCCTTTAATTGCAGCTTTTCCACCCGTAGGTTCAGCGATAACCTCTCCACAAACATTGCAGTGCACAACATTGGTCACGTGGCTGAAAATAATTTGCTCATTGCCGCAGTCGGAGCACTTTACTCGTAAGAATCTGCTTGGGGGCCTTGGAATAAGTTTTTCCCAATCACTCAAGTGTTTTCATCTCCTCTCGTTACAGCGAGTTTTTGAGATGCATCCCGTATTTTGAATGGTTCCAAATACTCACTAACCGAGTGGTATAGAACATCCTACATGATTATTTATACTTTTTCAGGCGGCGAACTACTACTGTGCTATTTGGTTTCTACTTCTACTGCGACACCTTGCTTGATAAGAATTCTAGCGTTTTCAATGGGTAAACTTGCCGTGTCTTCGGGTTTAAATGGGCCATAGGGTTTCATGTCGGCTCCGATAATAGCTGGAATTTCCTGAATGAATCTCAGAATCATTGTTTTGGGTTTTTGTTTAACCTCGATGCGTGGTGAACGCCCGCCCAAGATGCCTTTTAGCAAGGTCTGATAAGATTCTAACGAAGGCGAAACTTCTCCAAGTAGCTTTTCCTCTTCATAAGTCAGAGCTTCTTTCGCTACTGGTTTGCCGTCTGTAGCCTTTTTGAGCGTCTTTTCACGGCGTAGCTCAATAATTTCTTTAACCATCTTCTTAACATTGTCAGCTTCTCGCCTCAGAAGCTTGGCTCTAACCGTTTTATCATCAAGCATTCGGCTTTCTTCTTTCATCTTCTTTATGTAGCCAGCAAGTTTAACGTAGAAATCCTTAGGTAAGGCTTGAATCTCCGTGGTTTCTCTTTCCTTTATCCAAGCCTCATAGAGTTCATCGTACACTCGAGCCATCCTCCGTTATTCTTGCAGCTCCCTTGCACAAGAGAAACAAAGCTGCAGCCAAGGGCAACTCCACTTTTTCATTCCGGTATGGACCGTGAAATTCGTCTCCAATTCTAAATTTGGGAGCTTCAGAGACAACTACTGTTGCTGTACCATGATGAAAGGCGACTGCGCTTTTCAACGGGTCGAACTCTTCTATAGCTGCAAGAGAAGTTCCAGTTTTCTTTAAGCCTGTTTTCCCATGCAAGGTATTACCTAGTCTTATCAGCCGGTGAATATCTGTTGTAACCACAGTGTCTATCTGAGCTGCCTGTTTCTTCACGGCTTCCTCAACAATTTTGCCCCAGCTTTCAGGGCTTACTCCTTTAACCATAGCCCAGGGACCCTTATACTTCCAGCTCTCCAATATGCGTTCCTTATGTTCACTCAAACTTTGAATGGCTCCCTTTCGCAGCCCAATTTTCTCCAGTTGCTCCGGTGTGGCGGACAAAAGATATTCATAAGTTCCTCGGGCAATTCTTCCTTTCCATCCAAAATCATCCAAGTTTGGACCAGCAATTCTGCTTAATCCATGCAGTTGAGGGTCAAGCCCTATTCCAACGATGTAATCCACGATTTCTTTGCGGCCTATTGAGCCGAGAGCAACGGTTTCTTCGCTTTCCACGTGAAGATGATAGCCTCTATGCCCAGAGAAGCCAATGCTTATTTCTCGGGTGGACACCCCGAAGTCCTTTGTCAAAATATCGATGAGCTTTATGGTTTCTTCTTTTGCAGATTCCAAGCAAACGTCACACGGCCATGTTTTCTCTTCAAATTTCTGTTCATTGCATTTCGGGCATCTTTCAGGTGGTGTTCCGCTTCCTGTTGTTTTGCATTTTCTGCAGGTCCATGTGTCGTGAGTTTTGGCGCAGGGAGTTGGAATGTGGTCGGCGTCTATGTCGAATATTAAGTCGGCGCCTAACCAGCCCTTTTCGTCCATTTTCTCTTCTGGGAGTTCGTAATAGGCGCTTGAATAGTAAACGTTGGATGGAACCAACTTTTTGAGGGAATCTCGAAGTTCCTCTGCAGTTTTGTAGCTTTTGTGTCTAAGCATGATTCTTTCTTTTAGAAGGAAAAAACCGAACTCGCGTTTTTCCATCGAAGCGGGCGGCTGAATATTCATCGAGTTTTTTTCGTAGTATTCACTGAATTTTGCTTGGATGAAGGCTTGGGTTTCTATTTTAATCATGCCCCCGGCGCAACGGGAGCTTTCATTTTTAAAACTCTTAGTTTTCTTCGATAGTAAACCAGCGGATGCCTTATTCCTCTGCAGATTTCATCCATGCCTAGGCACACGCCATGAGTGCGTAGTGTGTCGCATGTGGGTGGGATGTACTTGGTTCTAGAGCCTCTTAGCCCTGCTAAGTGTTCTACCTGATAACGGGTCATTCTTTCCTTGAAGTCAGCAAATGAACGAAATAGGTCAATCACGTTTTCAGTGGTCATACCTATGTTCAACAAGAAGGTTGTGAGAGAAAAACGTCCAATGTGAGAAACATGGCGCCCAGAACTTGTTGTTTCATGCAACCTCCTTATGCATGGAGGATATGCAGCGATGATAACTTCTGAGGGAATTTCTTCCCAGCTGGTCTTGCCTCTTTTCTCGTAAAAAAGCTGTTTTAACCTGTTGACGCGGTTCATTATGCTTGGCGGTAAGGATTTGACTTTCACCTGAAGCTTTTGTTCTATGTATCTGCGTACTTCTTCCTCTAAGAGCCGACTAATCTCAACTGTTGTTAGAAAGACTTCTCCTTTTGACAGCAATCTGTTGGTGAGCTTCCATTTTTTGTCTTGAATAATTGCTGCGTTTCTTATGTAATCCGTGAAATCTAGCGCGAAATTATAGTTTGACAGATTAGGTCGAGGCTGTATTGGTCTCAGTTTCAATGTGAAGTAGTTCGCAATTTTCATAATTGTTTGTTTGCCTTCTCCTTTAAGTAGGCTAGATGCGCGTTTAGCTTCTGCTAATGCATAGGTTCTTTTAATACGTGAATCCTCAGTTGTGGCTACCATCATGATTGCTATTGGGAAGGAGGGAATTTCCACATCGTCTTTTGCTGATTTTTCGCCAACTGTATTGAAGAGTAGGGCTTCTTCGATTCTAGCTTCTGCTCTTTCTAAGATAGGTTTATACTCGCTTTTTTCAAGTTCATCGATTTTAACGTCTAGACTTTTGATGAATTTTGCGGCATCTGGAGTGAATGGATATTTGGCTAAGTCACTTCTGGTTAGAACCTGTTTCCCCTCCTCCTTCGTCTGACAGCGTGGATGCTGTTGGCTTAGTCTATTATTCTACTTCTATGCGCGGAGCCAGATAAAAGGTGAGTTTTCCTTCTTTTGGTTGTTGAAAATCAATTTTTATTGGCATGTCGGTAGAGAATTCAAGTGTTGCGATGTCGCTGGTTGCGGATGCGTTTTTGATTATATCTGACAGGTAGCTTAGGCTAAACGTTGCTTTAGACGACTCTTTAGCTTCGAGTTCTAGAAGAGTTTCGCTTCCTTTTTTGAGTTCTACTATGGCGCCCATGAGGTCTCCAGTGGCGCGCAAAGTCATTTTTTCGTTGTCTATTTCAACGCGGACATGGTCGCTTACGAGCTGTACGTCTTCTATGGCTTGATGTAAGCCATGGGTTGTGGTTTTAGCCCGGACATTGAAAGTTACTTTCGGCGTAGGCACTTCTTCTTCAGTTGCTTCCAAAGTTGGCATGTTGAAGGTGCGGTCGTATCTGCCTTTGATCGCAATCGTTAGACGCGCGGTCTTCTCATCTAATGCAAGTTCAACAGACTCCTCTTTGGCCGCTCGGCGGAGAAGCTTAAGCATTTCACTTACATTTATGCACATTTTCATTGGAGCGTCACAGAGATACTCGTCAAATATTGTCTTTGGCCAGCTGAAGTCTATCATGGCAACGCGAGATGGATCCATTGCGCGCAGTTTGATGCCTTCAGGGTTTATGTTGAAAGTTGCCTCATCGACTAGGGTGGATATGACGGTTATCATGTCGCGTAAGAGCTTTGCGTCTGCTATTCGGAGTTTAAACAATTTTGATTTCAAGCCTCCTTTCTTAATGCTTATGTTTAGCGTTTACCTTTCGTTTAAAACTTCTTATCTGCTTGCGCGCGCGAGAAATATATCGAAACAGGTGAGTAAACGTTGATTAAATTCATCGAATGCAAACACTTATTAGACTGTAAAGTACAATTCTTCGGATAACAATTGTAAGTCCACAAAGAAGAAGGGAGGTGATAGGTTGAAAACACCACCACCATGTCCAGAATGTGGGACCGAAATGACGTGCTTAGAACACAATAATGTGTGCATATATATTTGTAAAAATCGAAAATGTGAAGACCAGCAAATTATCGTTCCAAAGAGCATCTTTGGCGCAGGTTGACGATGACTAAGAAAGTGAGTCGATTCATCGAGAGTATGGCAACGTTTTTCTTTTCTTTGAAGATTTTCAAAGCTTATGGACTAAACAGAGATTTTGTGAAGTTCCGCCAAATCCGACTCTGAGCATTTAACAACCTATGGATTTCGCTTCTCTTACATTAGCTATACCACCATGTTCACGTGCAAGCAGTGCGCGCGCATGTTTGCAAAAGACTTTTTTGCACGCAACGTTTAAGGTTTTAATGGTTCGTTGTTATGTCTCATAGAGAAAAGGTAGAAGAGGTTTTTGGTAAAGCTCAGGTTTTGGAGAAGAAGTATGATTGGATAAAGGCTATAGTTCTCTATGAGCAAGCTTTACGCGCGG
>JAUWZP010000010.1 GCA_030615265.1 Candidatus Bathyarchaeota archaeon | reverse complement strand
TTCATGAAAGACTTGAAAAAGAAGAACTAATCTACTACGAGTAAACCCCCACGATTTCTGTTTTTCAGTCTCCTTGGATTTCTCCGGCAAAATCAGCAATTTCCTTCGCAGATTGCGCGCGCATGAATGTTGATTCTTGCTTCATAAGTTTAATATTGTTTTGCAGAAAGAATCAGAATTAAGCGCACAGCGCGAATCGTGTGCTTCCCCCTTGTGACAGGAAGGGAACACACATACCCTTCTTAGGGTAACATCTACGCGCATTTTCTAAGGAAAATTCCACAAACTTACCCTTTTCGTGGAATTTCACATAGTCCACCAAAAAAACTGACAGGCAATATGTATCAAAAATGCAAAATCGTTTCATCAGATTATGCTAGCAACAATATGTGGGATTCGTAGCAGAATAACTGCTTGAGAGACTCATGTCTCCTTAGTCGGTTTACTCAATCTGCTACGAGTCCTCTACCTACTCGCGTTTACGATCCAGATCAGTTAAGCATTCACGGATTAGTCACTCTAGTTATCTGTAGCTTTAATATCTCTAACTCGTGTTAAAACTTCAACTGAACGTGCCTAGTCCGCGTTTTAATGTTGCTTCTTTGCCTTTTTCAAAGCATTTTTCTAATTTCTATGTAGCTCTGAAGGTATCGTAGGCCTTTCTCAGTTGTTTTGTAGATGGTTCTCTTAGACGTATTCACAGCTTCAAGAAGATTCAAGTCTGAAAGTAGAGATAAGTACTCGTTCAACTGTGCAAAGCTCAAATTTGCCCTATACATGATCTGAGTCTTAAGCACGCCATCTCTGGCTACCTCCAAGATTTCAGCCATAATACCCGAGCGGTCTCGACGCTTACGCGAACCATCAAAGGAACCGTCAACCAAGTCATAATCCTCGCTAAGCTTTTTCTATATCATTCATCTATAACATAAGACACCTGACCCTAAAAGGGGCGTTCCCAACCGAAAAATATTCCAAAACACAGAATATACCGTAATCACACTTACAGTAAACCAATAAAAACAGGCCAGCTTTCCCTTCTATGGACAGAATGAGCTCTCATCAAGTCAACCGTAAAATAGGAGCGCTCCAAATTAACTCTGAGTAAAGATGATGATTGAAAAGCAAATTCTCGTTTCACTGTTAAAACTGACGAGGCAGGGACCATTTCGGAAAGAACTTCTCGGCAAGGATGCCCGGGTTTCGATGCCGATTGTCGATGAAATTTTAGAGAAACTTTGCCAAAGCATGCTTTGTCAACAAAGGCGAGGAGTAGTTGAGGCGACATCGATTCAACGTGTAAAGATTGCAGTTCGTGCTATTCAGTTGGGCGCAGACTTTGAACGCGTGTGCAATTTTCTTCAATGGAAGGAGTTTGAAAACCTGGCTGCTGAGGCTTTCAGGGCTAACGGTTACAGCGTTTCGAACAATTTCCGTTTTAAACATGCAGGAAAGAGATTTGAAATAGACCTTTTAGCACGTATGGAGCCCCTAATCGTTTGCGTGGACTGTAAGCATTGGCATCATGGCTGGAGTAGAGCAGCTATAGTTAGAGTCGTTGAGATGCAGACAAACCGAACTGAAGCCCTGGCAGACGCCTTTCCCATAGTCTATGAAAAAATAGGACTGGAAACATGGAAACAAGCCATATTCACTCCAACGGTATTATCACTTACACAAGGACCCTTCAAATTCCACAACAAAGTCCCAATAGTACCCATACTAAAGATCCAAAACTTTCTAAATGAACTGCCAGCCCACACACATTTACTAACACATTTCTCTATAAAAATCAAATCTGAAAAGCATAAATTAACAAAATTTTTGCAGTAAATTCAGCATAAAACATTTTTGCGGAAAGGATTGACAAAATCTGTGTAATTTAATTCACTTAGTTTTTCTATTTAAGCTAGTTTCCCTCAAAAATTCACGCGTCACAAACTGCTACATATAAAAGAAATTATGTTTGCCTTCCATTCATGTTCACACTTCCCTTTATTTCTTGCCAAGCTTGGCTCCTTTTGGCCCATTTTTTCAACCTCCAACCTTAGATTTCCGTGGGAAGAAGTGTTTGCTTCTTAAAAACAGCTTCGAAGCCATAATCATGAGTGGGACTTCCCAAAGGGGCCCAATCACCGTCGCCAGAACTGCGCCTGACCTGACGCCCCATAACGTTATCGCCACCGCGATAGCGACTTCAAAATGACTACTTGAACCTATGAGGGCGCTGCAAGCCGAGGTTTCGTAATCCCAGTTGAAAAGCCATGCGACCCCGTACAATAGCGTAACCATTATGCCGTATTGAATCAGTAGAGGGATGGAAATCAACCCAACTACAGCGGGGTTGTTAATGATCGGCTCTCCCCCGTAAGCGAAAATAAGTATTAAGTCAAACACCAATCCGACTATCGCTAAACGGCGCATGATGGGCAAATACTTATTGTCGTACCACGCTTTTCCTCTCCTCTTCGTTAACTCTATCCTTAAGATTATTCCCAAGCCTATTGGTACGGCGATATAGAGAATTACACCAAGGGCAATTAGCTCCCACGGAACAGGAATTCCGCTGACTCCTAAAAAGGCGCCTGCGGAGAACCCATAAAGGCCTAAGAGTGTCAACGAATTAATCGCTGTGTTTACTATCCCTTGACCCAAGTCAGCTCGAGCCATCTTAATCCAAAATAGAACAAGGGCGGTACAGGGCGCTATTCCCAGCAAAATCGCGCCTGCGATAAACTCTGGGTAGCCCGCTAAGAAGAAGTTGGCTAAGAGTGTCATGATTATTGGGGCAATGAGCCAATTGCCGATTAACGTGAGCAGCAACGGTTTGGGTTTTTTAGTAGCCTTTTTTATTTCTTTAATCTCTATTTCAGCTACTGTTGGGTACATCACGAGGAACAAGGCAATGCCTATTGGAATTGACAGGCCGTAAACCGTCCATGTCTCAAGAAGCAGCTCAAACACCGGCAGAAACCCGCTTAGAAATCTGCCTAGAAGGATCCCAATAACCATGCACAGAAGAATCCAAACATAAATATACTTCTCCCACTTTCCAAGGGCAACTTTCTGTTCTGTCATATTCTAATCACCAACCTGAACGAGTTCTTGAATGACCCCCATCGTATTCCATTCTATCTTAGAGAGTCAAGATATCGACCAGACCCGGGAAGAAATCTTCCCAATAGAAACCCGACAACTATGCATATAGCAATCCACAATATGAGATATTTCTCGAAAATTCCTAGAGTTTCTCTCCTTTTGATACTCATTGCGTGTTCCCTTTGCAAGAGAGAAGAGGGTAATAGATAGATATATTTAAAAATATCTATTTGATAGATACTTTTAGAATGGAGCTGATAGGTTGAGTAAAGAAGCTGTTGAAAGATTGATTGCCTCTGGAATCTGTCCCGCAGAAAGTGCATCGGAGTATATTAAGCAGCTTCAATCACTTTCAGCAAGCATTTCCTTGAAGAAACTGAAGGAGGAGACTAGACTTTTCAAAGCGTTTTCAGATTCTACGAGATTGAAAATTCTGAAGCTTCTGACCCATAGAAAGATGTGTGTTTGCGAGTTAAATCTGGCAATTGACACTTCGCAACCTACAATTTCTCATCATTTAAATATCCTAGAAAACGCTGGGCTAATCCATGGGGAAAGACATGGAAAATGGATGTTCTATTCAATGTCAAATGACATGGTCTTTCACATACTGAAGAAGTTTGAGGAGCTGAACGTTAAATTCAGAAAGTAACAAAAAAATGAAACTACTCTCTGCCACTTTTTTCCATGTTAAAGTTGCCTTTGTCTCTCTTTAGAATACGCTCTTTCTCAGGCAGTTTCCCCTTCTCCCATTTTGCCCACAGTATCTCTTTGAATATCCATTTCTTCCCCATATGCGCAGCTGATACCGCGTGCTTGGATTCTCTCGAAATAGGAATAAACTCGTCCAGAAAACGAAACAGTTTGTCAATTTGCCTTTTCGGAACATAAGCGTAATAGTTGACGTTTTTCACTTCAAAAGCATAGATGTATTCACCGCGTCGTGCTATGATGTCTGGTAGAGGATTAAGACTTGGGTTGCTGACGGGGACCCGCACCGCGCTGTAACCGTGTTTCTGTAACAGCTCTCTTTTGTCAATTTGAGGATTCTTATAGGCTTTCGCACCTCTTTTTATTTTTCTCCCTATCTACTATATTATATATAATTCATATAAGGGTCTAATTTTCAGAGTGCATAAGAGAAAGGTAAGGCATATTAAGGGAAAACGGATATTATGGCTATAGTATTCGCAAGAATTTTTCATGGTAAGAGGTTTGTAACATATGCCGATATACAAGTATGGTAAGCAGCACGATATAATGAGCTTCCAGGAAGTAAAACAGAAAGTCATAGACACAAAGCTGTCAATTTCAGAGCAAGCCTATTTCATACTACTCTATTATTGTGGTGTCCGTAAGAGTGAAGCCTACGAAAGAATAGCAGAAGACTTTACGATAAACGAGACACACTTGATAGTTGACTTTCATCAGAGAAAGAAAGGTGGTGCTACTGTGGACCCTATTGAGCTGCCTCTTTACTGGTTTGGTGTAGATAAGATTGTTGAGGTTGTTAAGAAGGCTAAGCAGCGAAAGCCACACCGTAAAGCAGTTTATGTCTATGAAGATAAGAAGCGCACAAGACTGGTGAAGAAAGCAAGATGGGTTTTTCCAAACATTCAAAGCACAAAGGCATGGGAGATCATAAAGAAGGTTTTAGGCAAGAAATACTATCCGCACTTTCTGAGGCTCAACAGACTATCCGAAATAGGCAGCGATCCAACAGCAAGTTTACTAAGGCTAAAAAGTTTCAGTGGAATAAAAAGTGCAAGAGTCTTAGACGAATACCTGGGAACAAGCAAAAAAGAACAAAAGAAAGCCTTAGACTTCATGGACCAACAAATGACATAGCATTTTTGCACTAAATACTCCCCCTACTAAACCATGAAAAGATACCCACTCGTAACATAGACACATTTTTGTGTACAAATTAACCCCTACTGATTATGGTAGCTTCATTAAAAGAGTGTACCAAAATCTATGGACATTGCAAAAAACGCGTTGAAAACCACTAAAAACGCAAAACGCTGTACAAATGACACACTTGCACACACCCGCGCACTTAGATCACTTAAGAACATATTATGTATACGTATGCGCTTAGAAGCAAATTTGAAACATTAACAGTTCTTTAGACTATGTAGTAGTCGACAACCTTTTTCATTCTTTTAGGCGTGTTTTCATTTATAATTCGCCTAAGTAAGCGGATGATTCCGGGTTGGAAACGGGCTAAGTCTGTAAGCGTGATTAAGCCAACAAGTTTTCCTTCCGACACTACGGGAAGCTTTTTCACGTTCTTTTCAAACATGAGTTTAGCTGCTTCTTCGAGGTTAGTTGTAGGTGAGGCTGTTATGACAGGGGTGGTCATTATTTCGCTTACCTTTGTCTTCTCTGGGTTTCTGGATTCGCCTAAAACTCTTTTCAGTATGTCGCGTTCGGTTAAAATGCCAACCAGTCTGTTTCCTTTCATCACAACCAAGCAGCCAATTTCATGTTTATTCATGATCTCCACTGCTTTCTTCACTGTGGCGTCGGTATCAACCGTGACTACGTTTTTAACCATAGCACCTTCAACTTTAAGCGACATAGAATACACCAAGCCTATGATATTTTGTTTAGATTTATAAAATAATCTCAAAGAACAGCGCGTGTATATGCTTCTGTATCCACTGAAAGCGCATGGCAGTGACGGTTCCCACCAGATTTCACCACGAATTTTGAAAGCAACGAGCGAATAAAAGGAGCTTAATTCAAGGCGCTTTAACGTGACTGATATATTCTTAACCATTTTATGTAGGCAAACACATATGATTTGTCCATTCATGAATATTAGAGAAACACATGTGGGTGACGTTAGTGGGACACGTATTAACAATAGCATGTATCATCACTAATGCTCACTAAAGCCTTCAGGATTTTTCACCGGATACAAAAGCATCAACAGATTCCTTCTTATGCATTTGCATAAGCTATCTAAACAAAGTTCAAACACGGTTGCCTCGCTTGTCCAGCAGAGAAAACTCTCATCTCATCTGTTTAGAAAGAGAGACAAACGAGCCGCAAGAAAACATTCACAATAGTTTTATCCTTTCAGAAGTATTAATCCAAGCTGTGTTTGGAGGACTTGGAAGATGAAAGTCTTCAACGAAAGTTTCAAGTTTTCAACAAAGGGTGAAATCGACCTTGTAGACCTCACAGGTAAGGTTCAAGATATAGTGGCGAACTCAGGCGTTAAAAACGGCTTAGCCCACGTTTTTGCGCCCCATGCAACTGGCATCTTGATCCTAACTGAATACGAACCCAGCCTGATGGCAGACTTGAAAGATACCCTAGAAAGACTTATCCCAAAACGCACGTCTTACAGGCATCCATCAAACGCCCATTCTCATCTTCGATCAGTATTTCTGTGTCCAGACAGAACCTTGCCTATAATTGACGGCCACGTTGTTCTGGGCACATGGCAATCCTTGGTCTTTGTTGAAACCGACGTGTATCCGAGACAAAGAACGATTGTAGTTCAAGTGATAGGTGAATAGACTCTGATTCGTGTTACTGAGAAAAAGTTACTCTGCAACACAACCTCGCTTGTAAGGTTATTGTACTTGTATTAGTCTCCATTCTCGGTAGTCTGTGGCAACTCTAATGTAACCTCTTAGCGTGCTGTCGACTTCCCGGTCTCCTGTATCCACTCGCAGAACGTTTCCTTCAATTCCCTGAATCTTGCTCCTTGTAGCTGCAACTATAATCTTTTCCTTTCCAACGCGCTTAATTATTTCGGGACTTATCTGCTGATTTCCTCTTCCGAGCAGCAGGCCTTGACGCCCAATAGGCGACACTATAATCCAAACGTTTCGCCTATCCTTAATCTCTTGCAGTATTTTCTGCTCGTTTACATCTTTAATCAGGGTTTTGTCTCGGTAAATGTCAACGCCCAGCAAGGTTTTCTCTACACCAAGCAACTCAGCGATGCATTTGATTGTTGTGCCGGGACCAAGGATATACGCGGCTTTGGAATCCATGTTTTCCACTACAAAACGGGCAGTGGCCATCTGATTTTCATGCTCATCAACCGTTTCTGGACTCACCTGCTTGCTGCCTACGAGACGCATTGGTACGAACGGTCCTTTAAGAAAGCCGTAAAGCTTCACTGAAAGGCGGTCTTGCCGAGCTGCGGTTTCATCGACGTCCATTATTTCAAAATCCATTGTTTGAGCAGATCCTTCTAGGAAGGCTTGAACAACTTCTGCAGCATCTAATGCGCTTGCAGCGAATATGCCACTGTACATCTTGACGCCTGAAGGAACCCCTAAAGCCAGTACGTTGTTTACTTCTTGCATGGCGTCTAGTATGTCTCGGGCTGTGCCGTCTCCGCCAACAAAAACTATCAAATCAACCTTAGACTTCACCAAAAATCGAACAGCCAACTTGGTGTCTTCCAGTGTGGTTTCAGAGTCAAGAGACATCGGTAAAATTTGCGCCTTCAACCCCGTAGCCCTTATGTGTTCTTCGCCCATCGGAGCTGGACAGGTTAGAAATTGAATTGAAGACTCGAGTTGCAGTTCTCTCAGCTTTTCGAGAAATTCCTTTGCTTTGATTGGTGCAATAGGTTCTGCTCCTCGAGCAAGAGCCTCTTTCAACACGCCGTTTGTTCCTTTGAGCCCAACTCTTCCGCCCATGCCAGCGATTGGGTTGACAATGAAGCCCATCTTCAAGTCTGCTCACACCTATCAAAGTCTTGTACATCGTGTTAATAGGCAAGTATTTAATAAAATGCTAACCTATAAGCAAGCATTTATATGTGTGGAGCGTGTATCATAGGTCTGGAGACAAACACTATGAAACACACTCAAGTTAATAGTGTCGTGTTTTGGCTAAATAAAGCATGTGGCTCAGAAACGACAAGGAGAGAATATGAGAACCGCATAAAACCTTTCTTCAAGTTTGCTAATGTGAACCCGGACACTCTAGTTTCAGAATTTGAAAGCATAGAGACTTATGGAGCCGAGAAAAGGTTTCTAAGGCAATGGACGAAGAAAATAGAGGCCTATGTCTACGGATTAGAAGGTCTTGTTCCAACAACTCTTATGCAAGAATTAACGATAGTCGTGAGCTTCTTTAAGCATCATGGTATCAATGTGAACCCTTCTCGGAAGAGGCATGTCTATGTCACTTACCATAACAGAGACATTAAGAAAGAAGAGATCCAGCGAATAGTTGAACGTGCTTCTATCAGAGACAGAGCCTTCTTTCTTATGATGGCTGAGAGTGGATTAAGGCCCTACACACTTGTGCAACTACGATACAAGCACATTAAGAAGGATTTTGAGGCTCATAGAATGCCTATGCTCATAGACCTTCCGAGCAAGCTGCTAAAGGATCGCGTAGGCGCCCGTTGGACATTCATAGGAGAAGACGCATTAAAAGCACTCGAGTCATACCTGGACACTCGCGGCAAATTAGGCGATGAAGACCTTGTTTTCGCTCCTGAAAGAAGCGATCAGAAACTAGCGTTTGTAAGCCCCACAAGCTTCACAAAGAAGTTTTCTACTATTGCCATGAAGCTGGGAATCACGGAGAGAACCGAGAAGGGAAAACCGGCAGATATCAGACTTTACTGTTTGCGAAAATACTTTATGAACAACATTAAGTGCGATACAGCCTTCAGAGAGTTTTGGCTGGGACATAAAACCACACAGACGCATTATGTCAGTAGAGACATTGAGAGACACCGAGAAGAATATGCAGAAGCCTATGAAAACCTTAGGATCTACAAGGTAGAAGTAAGAGAGGACGTTCAAAAGCTAAGAGCTGAATACGAAGAGAAAATAGCAGCCCTGCAGGATAAAGTAGATTTCCTGGTGGTGTGCTTTAAAGAGTATGATGCTATGCAAGAAAGGTTGCGTCAAGGAAAGGAATGGAAGCCGGCAGACTTAGACAAAAAACAAGAGAAAACTTGAGAAACATGTCCTTGGGTTCTTCCTAGTGCTTCGCCATATTGCAATCGCCACTCAGGGACATGCTCAAAAAGTTTTAGGCAAAAAGTAGGGTAAACAGTCGAGAAATATAGTGTTGTAATGGAGGCTCTGTTTTCCCTTATGGAGCTACTTCGTAGAATACTTGCGCTTTACAACGTTAATGCGTACTATGCATGCATGCATTAGGCGCCATGCTGATATTTAGGTCGTAGAACCCCAGGGATAAATTTCGGGGCAGTAACCACGCGCATTTCAGGTGCGTATCTAACTCGACTCCTTAGTCCCGGTCTTATACCATACGGTTGTGGAGTTGGAAGTCTCCTTCGCGGTCTACGTGCTAACCGCGCGCGTCCTATCATTATAGGGGCTACGTATTCGTTGTATAGCCATAGGCCTCCGACACCTAGAGCTGCACCAATTACGAAGGCACCAAATTCCCATGAACCTTTAGACATGATACATCACAGTAAAGTTAGCGCATGCATTAATAATCGTTTCGTGCTTGATCTAATGCGGTGGGAAAGGTAGTTCCACCGCAACATTGCGCATTAATCTACATAAAAGAAAGATACTACGCTACTACACCTAAAAAAGATGAATATGTAGTGTTAGTGATACTACGCTACTACTACTTTACTACTCTTCTTCTTCTTCTCCACACTAGATCAATAGTGATCTAGCATGGAGATAGGGGAGAATCAAGGGTTATGGAGGCTCACCCTCTTCACTTGTGGCGAATCGTTGCCACTCATTCCACAGTTTCAGTATGGTTCTCCATTGCCTTGCGCAAGACAATCTCTTAACGCGGTTTGGCAGTTTTCTTAGGTCTATACGAAGTAGATTTAACCGTAGATAACGGTGGACAAGGCTTGTGGATCGTCCGAACAGTTTTGCAATGTTGCTGATACTTTGGCCTTGCCTTCTCAACATGACGTAGGCTGCACTTTCACGTGGCATTAGAGAGAGTCTTAGCCGTGTCAAGGCTTAGACCTCCCTAGTTTCTCTCTAACTTCCTCTTGAAGAGGACGCAAATTCACTAAGGTTAGTTGCCGATAAATCGGATAGGAGAGTTCTTGATCGAGGTTTTGAAGTAATAGTTTCTTTGTGTTCAAACATTCGGCTAACGGTTTGAACCTGGCGCCACCATTGGACCGTAGCAGTTTGGCTCTACATTTGAGGCAGAACCCCGTTTTATTCCGGCTATTAAGTCGAGTGCCACACTTGCACTTTTTCTTATTCCAAAGGTTTAGGACGCTCACGGATACGTTTGGATTTATCCGAAAAACATGTGGCGAAACCCTTTTATTAGCAGAAAGAGAATTACCCACTAGGAGCAACCTCCTGGGGATAAGCAAATATCGTTATTTGCCCTACGATTATGTTATCGAGTTCGTCCTTGTGGGGGGGAGCCTTTAGCAAGCTCCCATCGCTCCTTTCTACCATGTTTTTGTCTCCATCATTATTTAATCTTCCACACTCTAGATTTTCTCGGAGGCTCTCTGAACCTAGCTTTGTTATCCGGCGATAACTTGATCTCTGGTTGGGTCCAGTTTCTCTGTTCGCTTTGCCTAACCGCGTCTGCTAGTCGTGTAACCTCACGATCCCGCGCGTTTTGCGCTAGGCTCTGGGAATCGTAGGACGTTCCACTATGCGCGTATCGACCTTGAAGTCTCCTAGTGAATTTAGGCCTCAACTGAGCTGGTTCTGGTGTAGGGTTCGGCTCTGGGTTTGGGTTGGGCTTCTTCATGGTAACGGTTTCTTTCTTTTGCGGACTTAGCAGTTTTACGACCTCTGGGAGAACAAAATACCCCACGGTCACACCGGCAGCAAGGGCTATGGTTCCAACAATGATCGGCAGTATATCAGAGTCTTTTTTTTCAGTCACCTTTATTCACCATACTCCAACGCCATGAATCCATGTTAAGCTGCCATATTTGGCCGTGATTCCAGGTGCATTTCGGACAGTAAGAACGGTTACTCCCACAACATTTTCCACAGTCAAGACACGCATTTCTCGAAGGCATCCCATGATATGATGTTTTCTTAGCTTTTTCAAACGACACATCTCTCCCTCAACTATAAGTTGGCTCCAAACGGCTTTTCGGTCTCAATTCCCTACGTTCTGTTTCTTCCTCGAGAGCTAAGTTATGTACGGCCTTACACGCTGGACATACTACTTTGGCGTTTTCCCTATTTACAAGGGCTGATTTGGGAATAGAAAAGCCAGCTTTACAGTCTGGACACGTGAACGGTTCTGTTGGGCCACTAAGGTTAGGGTTGCCTTGTCCGGCTGCTATACGCTCAATGTTTTGGCCTATCGACTGACCTACTTTTTGCATGGTTTTCTTAACTTGTGGTGCTGCCATTTCAAAGAATGGAGAAAAGGTTTTAGTTATGTTGCTCCACTTGTCCTTATCTGCCTCCAACCCCAAAAAATACTTCTTCATTTCCCAATCGAGCTTCATCATGTCAATGTCGTGGCTTTCTCGGAGCTTTTCTAGGTTTAAATCATATTGATTTGTTGATCCGCCTCTTGTGCCTCCAGCTTGCCTTATCGCTTGCTGAGTTGCACCTTCATCTTTTCGTCCATCTCGATAAACCTTTAGAGGATCAGGACCTCCGGAACCAGCTAGACCGACACCTATCTTGATAGCTTCAAGAGTTGTCTTGAGAGCGTTACCTTGTAAGGGGTTTTGTGGGCCTCTTTGCATACGATCCCTCATACGAAAAGCACGCTCTATTTTCTCAGACTTTGCCATTTCAATCCAGAAAGCGTCTTCCGGGTTTCGCGCTCCTATCGGTAATCCTTCGCCACCATTATTACGCAAAGTTTGGATTTGTCTCTGAGCTGCAACCGATAAAGCACTATCAAAAACTCGTTTCTGTGTTGCGCTTAAACCCTGTCGAATAGCAGTTATCAAGTCTTGAGTCAAAATAATGCCTCCAGGTGGCAAAGTAGGCCCTTGAAGGATTAAAGGAGCCTCTTCTATTGTTCCACGTGGAACATTCTCTTCAAATTGCGCTTGCGGTTGTGATTCTTGTATTAGCCTAGCTTCTCTCTCTTTCGCTAGTTGATTCGTCATAGCTCCAAACTTGTCGAAAAGCGTAGATTTCGGAATATTGACTTCCTTCGCTATCGTGGCCCATGAAGCTTTGTCGACAACCTTCCGTTTTATGATATGGTTTATGATCTTCTGTGCTTCTGGGGATATCTCGGACGGTTCGGACGGATGGACGGTTTCCTCTATACCTTGCTCTACACCATTGTTTTCCTTACTTTCAACGGTAGTCGGTTGTTCGTCCGACTCTTGAAGGACCTCCGGAGAAACTTCTTTCTCGGTTGTGGATAGTTTCTCTGTCAAGTCTTTTTGATCTCCTTTATTCCGGTTACAGCTTCTCCCTCTTTTAACAGAAGCTTGATATCGTCCATCATTTCAGTCACGTTGAACTCTAGCTCCATTCTAAGTGCAGCTCGAACGATCTCGGCCATGGTTCTACCGTTTTTCTCAGCAAACTCCCTGAGTTTTCTTCGCATCGTAGGAGTTATCCTGATTCGCGGAAGTGTGGACGTCTTGTATTCTTGCAAAGTAACCAATTATGTGTACGTACAGGAGTATTTATAATCTTTCATGTGAATGCGCATTACTTTTTAGCCCTAGATTAACACCTTTGCGCATTACTGACGTAAACCGTAGCATGTTTAAGTAAGCACTAGCACTTACTATTACTTTGTTAGATGCTAGCACTTACTTACGACATTCTTAAATGTGAAAACTCCATAAGGTTAAGGTGATCTAAAATGCCGAGTAGGTCCTGGAATCAACTGAAAAAGGAAGTTTTAGAGCTGCTAACACAAGGAGATCTGACAAGTAGCGATATCGCCGGAGCCTTAGCCATCGATGTGCATAATGCTGGAATGTGCTTGTTAAAACTCTTCAAACAAGGTTTAGCATATAGAATAAAAGGGGCCTCTTTCGGAAAGTGGAGAAAGCCTCCGTTTGTGTATAAAATCACGAATAGAGGGATTCAACGGTTACGCTACTATCGGGAGCTTGAACAGAAATGACAGAGAAAAGTAAGAAACTTGCGCGGATAGCTCCCTGGACGTCCGAGAAGGATCAGTCGACACTTACAGACCAAAAGCAGCCTACCCAGGAAGAGATCGAGAGAAAGCGCAAGGCACGATCCTATGTTGGACGCCCCATGAAGGTTTGCATAACGGCTGTCGTGAGTGAACCATTGTTGAGTGGGAGTAATCTGGAATCGATACCGCATTTTGCGGTACGGTTACGAAGCAAGTACGCCCGGTTGCTGAATGTGAAGTATGTGTCTGTAATAGTGGTCGGTTGAGAAAGTCTGCATGGAGAATATCGCCACCGTTCGTGAAGGTGTCCATGTTAATCACTTCATGCAGACCTCAAAAACCATTTCGGGAGGTGAGATCATAAAATGACAGATGAAGAAACTGACCTATATGGCTTCGAGTGTCCAGACTGTGGGCATCAATGGAAGGCTTCGCTTAAGGAACTCACCATCGTCCCCAGGGCAATAGGTAAATGGGTTAAATGCCCCAAATGTGAACGCGAACATAACATCATCCGTATAGGAAAACCGATCAAAAATGACTTAACGTTAGAGGATCTGTGAGGAAAAGAAATGAAAGAAGAGGAAAGTTTCGTCCAAATAGACATGCATGCAACGAAAAAACAGCCTCTTACGCATGGGTTTAGATCACGGCGCCCAATATGCGCAAAACACTTAACTATACGCAATGTTTGAATGAAACAATTGCTTAACTATTCCAAAGTGTTTAATAAATTGCTAATCTTTAAGCCACATGCGTCGATCGCAAGAGCCAAGGTTGAGTTAACATGCATGCAATTGTTAAAAAATATCCAAAACTAGGAGCGGAAATTACAGCCTTAGAAGTCCCAAAGGCTGGAGAAAACGAAATTGTTGTCAAAGTGAAAGCAGCCTCTATCTGCGGAACAGACGTTCACATATGGAACTGGAACCAATGGGCACAAAACCGCATAAAGAAGTTACCAATGGTTTTTGGTCATGAAGTTGCCGGTGAAATTGTGGAACTAGGTCGAAACGTTACAAGCCTACAAGAAGGCGATATGATTTCAGCGGAAACGCACATTGTAGATGGCACTTGTTACCAATGTAGAACCGACCGTATGCACATTTGTCAAAACCTAAAAATCTTGGGCGTCGACACCGACGGCGTTTTCGCCGAATATTTTGTGTTACCCGAAAGAAACGCTTGGAAAAACGACCCGAAGCTGGATCCAGCGATTGCGTCTATTCAAGAACCGCTTGGAAACGCTGTGCAAGCTGTTATACCTAAAGACTACATTAAAGATATTGCTGGAAAAGACGTTGCAGTCTTAGGCTGCGGACCAATCGGATTAATGGCAATAGCTGTTCTTCAAGAGCTAGGTGCATCCAAAATTCTTGCCACCGCAGGCGGGTTCAACAAGGTTCGCATGGAACTCGCCAAGAAGATGGGTGCGGACATGGTTCTTAGTGCCAGAGAAGAAGGCAAAAACATTGTTAAGATCATACGGGACGCAACCGATGGCAAGGGTGTAGATGTTGCATTGGAGATGTCGGGAGCTACGGCTGCTGTTAAGCAGGCTTTTGAAATTCTAACCCCAGGCGGACGCGTTTCTCTTTTGGGCATCTTTGAAAGACCCGTTGAACTCGACTTGACTGATTCCGTTATTTTTAAGGCTGCAACTGTTTTTGGTATAACTGGCCGAAGGATGTTTCAAACTTGGTTTCAAGTGAAGGGTTTACTTGCGAATTCTCGTTTTAGAGAGAAGATGAGTTGGATAATAACACATAGGTTGCCCATGCGGAACATAGCCAAAGGCATAGACCTGATCAAATCTAAGCAGGCTGGCAAGGTTTCGCTTGAGCCGAAATGGTGAAAAAGTTAAGAGAAACATCGTTGGAATAGAGAAACGTGTAGGCTACTCATAAGGTGATTAGTATGTCAATTAAGAGGCATCCGACAAGATATCTAGGCGAAGAGTATCAGCGCTTAGTCCGTGAAAACCTGAACTGGGAGCTTAGAGAACTCCAAGGCGCAAATGAACCCGTCTGCACCGTCGACGGCAGAGAGGTCATTATGCTCTGCGCCAACAACTATCTTAATTTGTCAACTCACCCCAAACTTGTGGAAGCAATGATTGCAGAAACAAGAAAATACGGTGCCGGCGCAGGCAGCGACCGCTCAATTTCAGGTAACATGACAGTTCATGAAGAATTGGATCGTCGTCTTGCAAAGTTTAAACAGGCCCCTGCTTCGCTGACTTATCAGACAGGTTTCATGGCTAATGAGGGTCTTATTCCTCAACTCTGCGGCAGAGGAGATCTCTACGTTTCCGACGAGTTGAACCATGGCTCCATCATCGACGGTGTGCGGCTGAGTCATGCAGATCGCGCTATCTTCAAGCATAAGGATGTGGAGGACCTTGCACGTGTTATGGATGAGGCGGAAAAACATGAACCTGCGTATAAGCACATTTGGATTCTCACTGACGGCGTCTTCAGTATGGACGGTGACCTCGCTCCGCTAGCTGGAATTGCCAAAATCGCCAAGGAGCATGGCGCAGGCGTATATGTGGACGATGCTCACGGCGAAGGCGTACTCGGAGAAGGCGGGCGTGGCATTGTTAGTCACTTTAACCTCAGCAGGGAAGAGGTGCATGTTGAAATGGGAACTTTCTCTAAGGCTTTCGGAGTTATAGGTGGACACATCACGGGTGGCGAAGACCTGCGAAACTTCGCCTACAATAAATCTAGGACTTGGCTGCTCAGTGGAGCAGTGCCTCCTGGGGTGGCTGCCGCTTGCATTGCAGCAATCGATGTCTTAGAATCTGAGCCCCAGCATGTGAGAAAAGTCTGGGAGAACCGCGAGTACTTCATAAAAGCACTGAAAGACCTCGGTTTTGACACGGGCAACAGCGAAACGCCAATTGTGCCAGTTATGTGCGGTGAAAGCAAAACAGCGAAGGATCTTGCCAATTTCATTTGGAAGAAAGGCATCTTTGCGCTTCCAATTGTCTATCCTATGGTAGCGCGTGACAAGGCGAGGATTCGAACCCAGTTGTGTACGAAGCATACGGAAGAGCAGCTGGACAAGGCTATCGAAGCGTTGAGGGAAGGCGGCAAGAAACTCGGATTAATCTGATCAAGAGCAATCAGTGTTCTCTTTTTTTCTTTTCGGGTCTATCCAAGCCAAAATTGTAGAATGTGATCTCAACTATGCGTTTTCAAGGCTACATCCCTGTACGATAGATATTCTTACGTTAACTGACAATGGGAAAACATGTTCAACGCAATAATGAACATTCGTTCCGAAGGTGAAAGATTGAGAATGACATATTTAGCTAAAAAACGGCCATTTCGACTTCTTTCGCAACTAAATCAACGTAGGAGACTGCCACAAAAAGCAAAGTAATCATTCTCAGAGAGAATTATCTCATCCGATCGCGAGACTTTCAAGAAGGGAAAGCATGATTTCTCGAATCTGAAAGTGTGGCCACTTTTTGTGTTTTTGAACTATAAGGAGTTCGGTTTGTTTCGCTCGGCTGTTCAAGTTTTTGTGTTGTGAATCGTGAAAATGTTTATGTCCTTTGATAAGATTGAGTCAATAGGAGAAGAGCAAAGAGGGCTGTCTCTGAAAGGGAAGGATATGGAAACTCGATTTCAAGTGTTTGCAGAGCTTTGCGAGAAATTAGAAGCTACGAGCAAGCGGCTGGTTATGGTTGATCTAACAGCAGATTTCCTGAACCAATTAGACGCAGATGAAGTTGAGCCTACGGTTTCAATGATGTTAGGAAGGGCCTTTCCAAAATGGGATCAACGAGTGCTTGAGATAAGCTGGGCGACCTTAAGTGACGTAATTAAAAGCTTAACCAATGTGAAGTGGACACGTTTTAGAGAAGCCTTTGCAAAGACTGGCGACATCGGAGCAGCCACAAAAATCTTGTTTGAATCAAGCAAAATGCGAAAGCAAGCCACGCTTTTCGAAAAACCCTTGACTATTCTTGAGGTTAGACGTGCCCTAGAAGCAATTGCTGAAATTTCAGGTTACGGTTCGAGGGAACGAAAAGAACGCTTGCTTGAAACGTTGTTCAGTCAAGCTTCGGCTCTCGAAGTAAAATTCCTCGTGAAAATCGTAATCGGTGAGATGAGAACGGGCTTCTACGAAGGTCTAATGGAGCTTGCTGTTTCAAAAGCCTTCAACATTCCACTTGATGTTGTTCAAACGGCAGCCATGTTAAGTGGGGACGTTGTCGAAGTTGCCAAAATGGCTAAGTTGCATGGAAAGGATGGAGTTTTGAAACTTAAGCTTCAAGTTTTCAGACCGTTTAGGCCTATGATGGCTCAGAGCAGCGAGAGCGTTGAAGAGGTGTTGGGGGAGCATGGTAGAGAAACAGCTTTTGAATATAAGCTTGATGGGGCTCGCATTCAGATTCACAAGTATGATGAGGAAGTTAGAATTTTCAGTCGGCGATTGACCGATGTTACACAAAGCCTGCCGGAGATTGTGGAGTTGACTAAAACTCGTGTGCAAGCTAGACAAGCGGTTTTGGAGGGTGAGGTTGTGGCTGTGGGAGAAGACCGAAGCCCTATGCTTTTTCAGCATCTTATGCGTAGGTTTCGAAGGGTTCACAAGATAGAGGAGATGCAGAGGCGGATCCCAATTGAACTGTATTTGTTTGACATTATATATTTAGACGAGAAGAGCCTGATTGCGCTCCCATATGTTGAACGGAGAAAGAAGCTTAGTGAAGTCTGTGGCGACATTCCATTGACCGAGCAATTGATAACGAGAAGCCCTAAAGAGGCGAAGCGGTTTTTAGAAGAAGCTATAGAGGCTGGACATGAAGGGTTAATGGCGAAGAAGCTGGACAGCGCATACACGCCTGGAATTCGGGGCAAACGCTGGTTCAAAATAAAGAAAACTTTGGAGCCGCTTGACCTTGTTATTGTAGGCGCAGAGTGGGGCTATGGAAGAAGACACAGCTGGCTTTCTAATTATTACTTGGCCGCTCGTGACGCTGAAACGGGAATATTTCTGGTTGTGGGCAAAACCTTCAAGGGACTAACTGACAGAGAATTTATCCAGATGACTAAACGTCTAAAAGCGTTAACAATTAAGAAGCAGCCTCACGGCGTAACAGTTGCTCCAAAAGTTGTGGTTGAAGTAGTCTATAACGAGATACAGAAAAGCCCAAAATACGAATGTGAGATGGCATTGCGCTTCGCCCGTATAAAGAGAATACGAGAAGACAAAAGCCCAGAAGAAGCAGACACTATACAGAGGGTTAGGGAAATCTATGAAAGGCAATACGGGAAAAAAGCCAGATACTAGCACGATTTTCCCTTTTTCTAGGACTCTTTGCTATGTTACTTGCGCTTGCGAAAGTAGATTAAGTCGTCTTTCTCAGTTACGTAGTCGAAGCCTGCCTCTATGAGTTGCTTGATTACTTCAGGTGTCTTTGCTACTCTACAAGTGAAAGAGTCAGCGTCTTTGTCGAATAATGCTTGTTCAAGCTGAACATACTTTAGAGTAGTCTCGATTTTCCTGTGGCCTAGAAACTCCTTGACGTACAAGATGTCTTTCGTTTGGTGATAGAGCATAGTTGCATGCATGCTTTTCTAACGCCGTTGATATACCTCATGGCAGCAGTCATAGTCGTTGCCCTCGTAGGCGGAATTGTCATAATAAGACGAAGCAAGAGGCCTAAAAAAGAGGCTACAATGAAAGTATGAACAAGACAAGCAAAAGGTCTGAGACACAGGCGCGTTGGCACATTTATTCATCGTGAAACTCTACTTCAAGATTGAACCGTTAACCCAATATAGGTAGACACCGCTTGAAGAGAAGACTTTGGTCAATAGATCAGGTGTTACTTTTCTTGTTTTGATAAATACGCAGGCGCACACGTCGCAATTCTTATGATGAAAACCTTTATTATGGAAAGTGTTTACCACTCATAGTGGTGTACAGACTGCATGTAGGGCTCCTCTCCGTAGATTTGTGGCAGGTGACAAAAAGTATGACACAACCCGCAAAAACCCTCGAAAACAGCATAGACGCTGATGATGAAAAATGTCACTTTTAATGTTAGAGAATGGGGGTCACGCTAAGGAAATAAGCGAGTTAGTTGACGCTTTGCGGAAAATAGGCTATTTTCAAAGTTTTCAAACTGCAGATAACACACAGTTCAGTGGCGTTTCGGACACAAAAACGCCTGAAAGGAAGCTGAAAACACGCAGAAAAGCAACTTACAGACGCATAAAAAAATATTACAAGTCAATCAAGCAATACAAGAAGGAAAGGCTACGAAGAAAACTTTGCTGGTTGCTCTCTGGGAAATACAAGGAATCTGAAATAGCTGAGATGCTAGGTATAAGCCGGAGAACCGTTATCCGTGACATGAACAAGATCAAGCCTTACTATTTCCGTATGAGTCGCGCTTACTTTAGCAGATTAGAGCAAGAAAGAATTAAAGAAATGAATTTCAAGCTACAAGGTAAAACCCTGTGGCAACGAATCAAGATCTTAACAGACGCTATGATAGAACAACATGAGCGTTTCAAAACACGTGAATACAAAAGACACTATCAAATAATCTTTCTCGACTTGACTCAACTGGATCCATATGGCATCCCTAAAGTCACTTTCATTCCTAAAGGACGTCAAACCCTGGCTTATCCGTACAAAGTGAGGGTCCACGTCAAAGGTTGCTATGAAGGACGAGAATTCACAGCAGATATTGGCGGTTTTAACATTGTTCAGACGTCGAGAAGCTGGTGGTAAACTATGTTTGAGAAGTTGAAGCGTCTAGGTCATTTCGTAATAGAGGCGATATGGCAGTTAACGGAGAAGGACCGCAAACGTAAGTAGGTATAGGACTCGTAGCAGAATATTGAAAACTGACAATGGAGACATAAGTCTCTCACGCAGTTGTTCTGCTACGAATCCCATGCTTTGTTGTCAACGTAATCTGACATAAAACGATTTTGCATTTTTGATATATATCCCACGTCAGTTTTTTCGTGGACTGTATGCATGCAAAAACTTTCCAGACACATCAAAACATTGTCTCTAATGATTCAAACGTTTGCCATTTTAGTGTTTGAAAAATACAGAGGAATGAAACAAATGTGCGAGAATGCACACACTCTGAAACTGTATCGCTTGTTCATAATGCTTTATTTCTGAAGGCAAACTAGACATATAGGAAGAGGAGCGAACAGTGGACTTTCTAATCTACACGCCAGTAACTTTTCTTAGATGCGAGAAATGCGTGGGAAGAACAAGGCATGTTCTAATCAAAACCTTTTATGCGCCTGGTAATGAGGTTGCGGAGGAAACCTATGAGTGCCAAGAGTGCGGAGAAACAAGGAAAATCTATGAATTGGCGTTTGTGTTGGGCTTTCCAAGATCTTTCAAGTTAACTGATCCAAATACTCACTTCTCAAAGTAAGATGTCCGCGCTTCTGCATACATGCAACGGAGTTGGATAAAAAAAAGGGAAAGTTAAGAATCGGCGTGTCCCACTCACTCGCCCTTTTCAAACAGCAAGTAGTGAACGGTTCCCATTCCCATGTTGGCGTTTCCAGCACAAACATAGGTGTGGAGATGCCAGCCATTCTTTTGCCATTCCTCAATTGTTTCACCGACGTTCTTATGGTGCCCAAGTTGCACACATTTCCATTCTTTCAACTCAACATCACCTTGCGTATTCCTAGAACTTTTCTCCTTAAATTATTAAGCATACACATAGGTTCTTTGTTATTGATGGCTTGCCCATCTGGCTATTCTATATACAAAATATACAACTGTCCAAGCTCCAACGCCAAGAGTAACTTGGACGCCAAATAAAAACATCCCGATATCACTTGGTGATTCATATTCAAATTTGCTTAAGAGGAAGAAAATCACCAGCCATGACAGTGCTGCCAAAGTCCAAAGCACGACAGTTATTTGCATTCCCTTCCTCAATGGGTTCTCCTCCACCACAGAAATGTGTGTGTGCCTTAAATTATTAATGCAACTTGAAAAGAATGTGAAGTAACTGTTAAGGAATAACTGTTAAAACCCAATAAACCTAATGCTGCATGCATGGAATATTATGAACTGGATGCAAGCATAACACTCTCTAGAACATTTCTTCTTAAATTATTCATACAAATTAAATTATTAATCGAAATTTAAAGTTTTATAAACTAGGACACCAGTCAAGTATATTGAAGGGAGAACACTTCATGGGAATAGAGGAGGTGCAATACCATGAGTGAAAAAGTTTTAGGCACTATTGGAGTATTTAGACCAGCTTTCATGAAGCAAATCGCTGAAATCTTGTATTTTACCCCAGATAGAACGATTGTAGCAAGAAAAGGTTCAGGTGGAATTGGAATGATGTTTGGTGCAGTTGGTGCTACTGCTGAGGCTGTTATTACCGCTCGCAAAGCAAGAAAGAAGGAAAAGGAACAACTTGAGTTATCTCTGGAAGACATCTTGAAGGCTGACAAGAACAACTATGGGATACCCAACTCCGACATCACAAAAGTTGAGCTAAAGAAGTATGTGAGAGGGGCTAAACTCAATATCAAAACAGGCAAGAAATATGGAAAAACAAAATGGTATGTTGAAGGAGCATGGAAGGATGTGGGAGAAAAATACGAGAATATGCTACGACCTATATTTGGAGATAGGCTGTCTGTTAAGAAGTAGAATGAATCAAGCAAGATGAAGTAAACACTACAATTCGTTAACTGTTATCAGAGAGCTAGGAACCAGGATATGAATATAAAAAAAGGGAATGTGCAGGGGTAAGCAGGTGATGTCTCCATTGTACCAGTAAAAAGCCAAATACTAGAAGTTCTTCTTTGATGATGCGAATGTTGCCTCCCATTCTGCTACGCGCACGTTATTAAAATCAAGAACATTATCAAAATGAGCCAAACGCTTGAAAAGGGGAGCAACTCTAGAATCCTCAAGATTTCCAACAAGTTGATGGCGATGCTCACTGTCAGACAAGGAAAATCACAATCAGACAGAATATTCGGAAAATCGCTTAAAAGCCAAGCAAGGCTCTTCTGCAAACAACGCCGAAAAATCGCAAGAAAGCTCCAGAGCTCTAGAATAATGAGGATAAGCTTTCACACCTTCAGACATTTCAAAGCCACAATGGAATACCACAAAACGAAAGACATACTTCACGTAATGCAAATCCTCGGACACAAGAACATCAAGAACACCTTAATCTACACGCAGCTCGTAGACCTACAGGACGACGATTACGTCTCAAAGGTAGCAAAAACAGTTAAAGAAGCCTGCGAACTGGTTGAGGCTGGCTTTGAATACGTCTGTGAAATGGATAGGATCAAGATCTTTAGAAAGCGCAAATAGAGCCCAAAAAGTGTGGGGGGTTCGTCCAATAGTGCGGGGGGTGGGATTCGAACCCACGAACCCCTACGGGACAGCCGCCTCAGGGCTGCGCCTTTAACCTGGCTTGGCAACCCCCGCATTTCAGGATGGTTACTTTATTCCCTAATTTTATGCTTTCAATTAAGTCTTGCTTTAGATAAGGCGAAAATTTCTCTGAGGTTCAACAGTGTTCTTGAATTTTGTTCTATTTAGTCCCTGCATCGGGCTAAGCATCTAACTGTCTCATTCTTCTTTTGCGGAGAAGTGGGAGAGTCATCGAAAGTTACCCGCTTTCTGTTTCCCCCACAACAATACCTTTTCAGAGAGGAGGAGATATTGACGGCTTGGATAACAGAGAGAGATTCTAGCTGTAGCCATTTAAAACTCTCTGCGAAACATATTTTGAAATAGTTCAGACTGTTCAGTGAAAGTAAATGTGAGAAGCATTGATAGACCCACAGGAACTTATGCGACTTCTTTGAGCTTCTACTTTTTCCTAAGTTTAGTTCTCTTCTTTGGTGACGCTAGTTCAGGTTAATGTATTCCAAAACGCCGATAATCTCAGCCGTCACTTTTCCTCAGATGAATAGCGAAATATAGAGCTCATAGATTCACAAATTCCTTTATTTCAAGCAAAGTGATTCACAAAAAGTTCAGCCTACAGTTCATTTGGCTCAAACTTGTGTCGGAGCTTTCCACAACTTATATTACGAGTTAATGTCTTTTAGTTTACTTTGAGTTTAATAGAGGTGAAAGGCACCATGGTTAATGAGGGCAGAGGAAGATTGTTTCGAAGGAAAGATGGCAAGTACCTGATCTATGTTCCGTTAGATTTGGCGGAGGACAGCATGTTTCCATTCAAAACTGATTCCTCGAGAAAGCTAAAGATATCCTTTAAAGTTGGAGACGACAAAGTCCTTATTGAAAAGTGGAACGAAGCTCTTCAAGAGTGACTGTTAGGGCTTTTTTCCACCAGAGAACATGCCCACTGGATCGATAAATAGTTTAGGGATTCTAGGTCATCTAGAATTAACCTATGATTCTTCTCTTTTTTACATGTACGATGTAGGTGGAGAGCCACATAATAGTAGAAATCAATATCCGTAATCCTCTACGTCCCTGAAAAGTCAAAAAAGGAAACTCCTAATTAACTAGTTGCAACAAAGCATTTATTCCATAGTCTTGAGAAGATGCACCCATGACATACGACACCATACTTGTACTCGACTTCGGTGGACAATACTGCCACCTCATAGGAAGAAGAATACGAGAGCACAACGTCTACTCTGAAATAGTTCCACACGACATAAAACCCGAAGAAATCAAGCTTCTGAACAAGAAGTTCAACGTGAAAGGACTAGTCTTCTCAGGAGGACCCGCCAGCGTCTACGACCCTAACGCGCCAAGATGCGACCCAAACATTCTAGATCTAAATCTACCAGTCCTGGGTCTCTGCTATGGACATCAACTTATTGCTCAAATAGCCAGCGGAAAAGTTGAGCCAGCCAAGCACAGAGAATATGGAATCGCCTATGTCACCATCGACAAGCCTGTAGGCGTTCTGAAAGGATTAGACAAAAAAGAGAAAGTCTGGATGAGCCACGGCGACACCGTTCTCGCCCTTCCAGCCGAATATGAAACCCTAGCCCACACAGGAAGTTGTCCAGTTGCGGCTTTTAGACATAAAGAAAAGCCGATTTACGGCTTGCAGTGGCATCCTGAAGTGGTTCACACGGAAAAGGGCACGCAGATGCTTCGCAACTTCATCTTTGAAGTGTCCAATTGCGAAGCTAACTGGAAGGTGGAGGATTTTATAGAAACCGCCATAAGAGAAATTAAACGGAGCATAGGCGAAAGCAAAGCCATCATCGGGTTGAGCGGAGGCATAGATTCAAGCGCTTCCACAGCATTAGCGGCTAAAGCCCTAGGTAAGAACCTAACTGCAGTGTTCGTTGACCACGGATTCGTGCGAGAAGGTGAACCAGAATTTGTTAAATCTACGTTTGAGAAGTTTGGGGTAAACTTTATCTTGGCAGAGGCGCAAGAACGTTTTCTGCAAAAAATGGTAGGCGTAGCGGACCCGGAGAAGAAGCGGAAGATTGTGGGAGAAGAGTTCATCAGGGTTTTTGAAGAAGTCGCTAGACAAGTGGGCGCAGAATATCTTATTCAAGGCACGATTTATCCAGACCGCATTGAATCGGGCTTCAGAAAGTTTTCAGACAAGATAAAGACTCATCACAACGTAGCTGGCTTGCCCACAAAAATGGAGTTTAAAGCTGTGGTTGAGCCATTACGTAACCTCTACAAGGATGAAGTACGCAAAGTCGCTGCCCAACTAGGACTGCCAAAAGAGATTGTTTGGCGCCAACCTTTCCCGGGTCCAGGCTTAGCAGTGAGAGTGACAGGGGAGATCACCAAAGAAAAAGTTGAAATCGTCAGAAAAGCAGATAATATTGTAACTGAAGAAATCGAAAAGGCAGGCTTGAAACACAGCCTCTGGCAGTATTTTGCCGTTTTAACTGAAACCAAGTCCACTGGTGTGAAAGGCGACGCTCGGGCTTATGGTTACACTGTTGCTGTTCGAGCAGTTGAGAGTCAAGAAGCCATGACTGCCAGCTTCGCAAAAATCCCGTATGATGTCTTAGAAAGAATCTCTACGAGGATAACAAATGAGATCCCCCAAGTTGTCAGAGTTGTTTACGACATTACCCATAAGCCGCCAGCGACAATAGAATGGGAGTAGCAGAGAAGGCAGCAATCAGTTTCTCATTTTTCACGGATCACATATCTCATAATTGGGCGTGTCTCTGAACGGCGAAGAACCTCTACAAATCCGGCATTGCGAAATGCGGAGGCTAGACCAGTGTAGGCAAATGCATCTGGGATCTTCGACTTTTTAGGCTCCAGTGGATATCCTTCGAGGATCTCGCCGCCTTGTATTCCGACGTACTCTTTGGCAGCTTTTAACAATTTCACGGTTACGCCTTTACGTCTATACTGTTTGGCAACAAAGAAGCAGACGATTGACCAAACGGGTTCATTGTCAACTGGCTTTAGGATTCGAGATCGCTGCAGAGTTGAATAGGTCTCTCTCGGGGCAACTGAACACCATGCAATCGGTTGACCGTTGGCGTAGGCTAGTATCCCGGGGATTTGACTTGAATCCACTATGTTTTTGAAAGCCCTTCTGTTTTCTTCACCTTTTTGCCGTTCGAACTCAGAGCGCTTAAGTCGCCACCACATGCACCAGCAACCTCCACAGGCTCCGCGTTCTCCAAACAACTTTTCCAAATCCTCCCATCGCTCAGGAGTCAGCGGATGAAACTCCAGAACCGAAGCGGCTACTTGCCCAGAGGCTCTGTTACCCGATGGTGTGTCGACCGGAGAATGGTGCTTGTCATGCAGGTTCTTCTCTTCTCCTTCACTTTTCACAGCATCGCTTAAAGCTGCACAACTATTTTACTTTATTGTCTCATGAACGTTACACAATGTACTTCAAGTTCAGAGGCGCAGCGAGTTTCAGCCCAGAGAATACCGTCAGAGTAATGTTTCGTGTTCACCGAGCAACCGCAACGCATAATTTAATAAGACACTGCAAAAATTGTGGAATGGTTGGAATAACTAACCATGACTAAGGATGAGATGATTTGGGATCTCTCGCAACTTGTTAAGAGCAATGATCCCGCCTCAATTCAAAAGAAACTGGAGTCAATGATGGCTGAAGCAGAAAAAACTAGAGAGAAGTATCACGGCAAGATTGCCAGCCTCGATGTGAAAGGTCTACTGGAACTTTTGGAAACAAAAGACGCTTATGCGCTCAAGTTTGAGGGTGTCAACATGTACTGCCGTCTAATGTACTACGCAAATTCGACTGATGATGTGGCCAAACAGCTCAACAATGCTGCACGCAGGGCATACATGAAGGTTGGCCAAACACTAGCCTTCATAGACATCGAGTTGGGCAAGCTCCTTGCTGAAAAACCATCGTTAGTCACGGATCTAGTACTAGCGGAGTACAAGCACTTTCTTGAGAGAATATTGAGGAGAGTGCCCCACATGCTATCAGAGGCCGAGGAGCGCCTGATAATCACCAAGGACAAGAATGGAGTTGATGCTTGGGAGATGCTTCAAAGTGACTGGCTGTCTACCAGAACCTTTGACATAGAGATCGAGGGAAAGACAAAGACGCTTCCCTACGGCGAGATAGTTGGCCTGTATCAGAGTCCAGATCGGGACCTGCGGAAACGAGCCAATCAGATAGTCTATGAAAAACTTTGGAAGGATGAGATCATCTGGGCAAGCGCCATCCGCGCAGTATGCGAAGACCATCTGCAGACTTCTGAACTGAGGAAGTATCCAACTGCAATGACCCAAAGTTTGATCGCCAATGACGTTGACCAACAGACCATTAACAGCCTCATGAACACCATTAAGAAGAATGTGAACTTATATCAGCGCTACTTAAAGCTGAAAGCCAAGCTTATGGGTTTGGACAAGTTGGCAAACTACGATGTGGTCGCTCCATTGACAAACGCGCCCAAGATGGACTACACTTGGAGAGACGCTCAGAAAGAAGTAGTCAGCGCATACACAGGATTCAATAAGGAGATAGGCGGCTGGGTTGACGAGATGTTTGAAAAGCGACACATCGACGGTGAAATTCGGAAAGGCAAAACCTCAGGAGCCTTCTGTGCTGGGTGGACCGCTGGAAAAAGCGCTTACATCCTTCAGAGTTTCAACGGCAAGATGGGTGATGTCTACACTCAAGCTCACGAGTTTGGCCACGCTGTACATGCGTATCTTGGTTCAAGAGCACAGAAACCAAGCAACCTGGAGATAGGCAGCTGTATTGCGGAAACAGGAAGCATCTTCGGCGAGCTACTCCTCACCGAACTGTTGCTCAGCAAAGCCAAGACAAAGGGAGAGAAACAGGCAATCCTCGCCAACATACTGGACGAGTTCGGCATGGCAGCGTTTCAAGTTTCTGCACGGGTTTTCTTTGAGCAAAGCATGTATGACACCATAAAACGAGGCGAATTCCTAGATGGAAAGACTGTTGCCAAATTATGGGTGACGGCGCGAGACAAGATCTACGGTAGCGCCGTCGATTGGCTGGACGTGATGAAATGGGAGTGGACAATGAAACTACATTATTATATTGCAAACTATCGCTTCTACAATTACCCCTACGTGTTTGCCCAACTCTTTGTGTTCGCTCTGTACAAACTCTACAAAGAACAGGGTGAGAGCTTTGCTCCCAAGCTGAAGAGACTCTTGGCAGCAGGTTCAAGCAAGTCTCCTCGTGAACTTGCCAGCGAAGTAGGCCTCGACATCACTGACGAGACATTTTGGGAGAAAGGCATGAAACAAGCTGAGCAATTCATAGACATGCTTGAAGAAACTCTCTGATTCAACCGCCACGCTTATCGGGGTGGTCTTGTTGGGATTTGAACCTCACCACAGTGGAGATATCCAAACAAATTCTCCATTTTTCTAATATTCTGGTGACATCTGAGAATCTTAGCCATCTGATTTTCAGTTAGTATGGTCCATTTGCAGCGCCGAGGTACGCTCAACTTTCAAAAAGCTTGCTAGTACATAAATAGGAGAGCATGACGAATTCTAATGAAATATCCCTCTAAGTGGTGAGGCTTGCATGTATATTGTGTTCATCATTGGAACTGCTGGGTCAGGCAAATCTCTTCTCACAGCCTCTTTCTCTGAGTGGCTTCGGATGGCCAAGCAAGACGTTATTACTGTAAACTTGGATCCGGGGGTCATTACGCTTCCTTACACACCTAACATTGACATTCGCGACTACTTCCGAATTGAAGATATCATGAGGGAGTATGGGCTGGGACCAAACGGCGCGTTGGTTATGGCCGCCGACCTCATTGCCGAGGAGACTGATAGGCTTGAAGAAGAGATCACAGGTTTCAAATCAGACTATGTTCTCATAGACACACCGGGGCAGATGGAACTTTTCTCCTTCAGAGCCAGCGGACCCTACATCGCATCTGAATTGACAAACGAGCCCAAAGCACTCGTATACCTCTTTGACTCAGTTTTCTCATCTAACCCGCAAAACTACGTTTCTAACCTGTTTCTGTCAGCAGCCGTCTACAACCGCTTTTTCCTGCCTCAAGTATACATCTTGTCTAAATGTGACCTTCTTCCACCCGAAGATGCCAACCGAGTGGTAGACTGGTCAGCTAACCCGAAAGCGTTGGAAACAGCTATAGAAGAAACACTGCAAGGAACCAAACGGCTGCTTAGCCGAGACATGATGCGCGTAATCTATCGACTAGGCCTACGATTTCTTCTGATCCCAGTTTCCTCGAAAACCAATGACGGATTGATTAACCTGAACACCGCGCTAGAACGCATATTTGGCAGTTATGACACGTCTTTGTAACGAATTCTACTTTTGGTTTCTCTGCCACAATACAACTCGCCTACTCATTCTCTTTTCTCAGTACGCGCGCTCGCAATTGTCGCCTTACCCATTCGGAAGAACAAAACAACTTCTGTTAACGAAAGACCCCAAAAAAATACTGCTAGCTAAGAACTCTAATCGCCGTCGTTCTCAATTAGGGACCAGGCAGCTGCTAGGGCGCCGTATTCAGCCTTATCCCAATTATCGGCACTTCCAACGACAATCACATCGTTCTCTTCTAACAGCAAATGCTTGGTAATCTCGCTGAAAGCATCGGGAAAGTCTTTGGCAACATCCTCACTTATTGCAGGCAAAACCAATTTCTCTTCTTTGTATAAGAGGGTTATAGCTCCTTTCGCTCCCGCAAGAAGAGCAGCATCTCTTTGTTCCAACCCAGACCTAACCTTACCACCACAGCCCCTTACTCTAATTGCAACATTACAAGTAGCTAAAGCCAGTTTGTTCGGCTTCAGTTTGACTTTCTGGGGAAAAAGCAGCTGCATCTTGCTCCAGACATTCTCTCCTTCATCTGTCAGAGAGCAGCCCCGCATGGAAACTGTAGTTAAGCCAGCGTTTTTGAGTCTCTCAATAAGCGTGCGGGTAGCGCCTTTACCAGTCTTGAGCTCTTGTGAAAGTTTGCCTCGGCCAATTGGACCTTCTTTTGCGATGAGTTCCAATGCTTTTATCAGGTGAAATATGGAAAAGGACAAGTATGGCCCTGGTGCTTTCTCTTCTAATAGGTTTTCTAAGAGTTTCTTCAAGATTTCTGGTTCCCCTTTGCTTCTGCATGGCTTCTAATTATGCTCAATGCAGCTGTGACCCCTTGGCCCACACTGACTGCAACCTGATATTTTCTCCCACAAGTTAGGTCGCCCGCAGCGTAAACTCCGCGAAGACTGGTGCGCATTCCGCTGTCAACCATTATGCATCCAGAAGAATCGGTTTTCAAACCAGTGTTCGCCAGTATTGCACCAATCGGCGTTTTTTCTCCGGCAACAAAAACTCCTTGAACGTCAAGCTCGTCTGTTTCTGTATGTGCACTTTTTATCTTCATTTTTTCAACGACCGATTCACCTATGACTTCAGTTACTTCATATTTAGCAAAATGCTGCACATTTCCTTTCGAAAGCAGCCTTTCGAGGCTTTGCTGATTAAATTTTGGGGTTCCGAAGCCTGATATTAAGTATATCTTGTTGGCCATACCCGACAGATACAGGCCGTCAGCGATTGTTTCCTCATCGTTCCCGATCAAAGCAACGTCTTTTCCCTTGAAGAAGCTTCCGTCGCATATGGCGCAGTATGAAACACCCTTACTCAGGAGGTCTGCAGCACCTGGAATTCGCAGTTTTTTCCGTTGAACTCCCATAGCTAAGATGACATTTCTTGCACGGTATTCATTCTCTCTCGTCCACAGAATCTTAGGTTCCGCGTGCAGCTCAAAGCCCATAACTCTAGCTGGATACACAATTTCCACGCCAACGGTCTCGGCGTGCTTAGCCATGCGTTGTGCAAGTTTCGTTCCGCTGGTTGACGGAAAACCCGGATAGTTTTCTATGAGCCGTGTAATGTTAAGTTTTCCACCAGGCTGTTCTGCCTCTAATACCAGGCTTTTCAAGTTGGCTCTTACAAGATAAATGGCTGCTGCAATTCCTGCTGGACCAGCACCAACCACTATTGCATCGTAGGTTCTTCCGAGCCTTTGAAGTGGTGGCAAAGCAACTTGCAGGCTCAAGGGTATCACATATCATGTGTAAGAGTAGCTAGATTTTTAAGTCTTCGTAAAGCCTAACAGATGATAGGTGGTCACGTTTGGGCTTTATTCCTGAAGAACCTAAGCGACATTTGAAAGAAGCTTTTGAGGCGAAGCTGAAAGATGAAGTTCGTCTCGTTATTTTTACGCAAGAAACAGAATGCGCCCGTTGCAAAGATGCAAAGGAGCTTGTGCGGGAGATCGCTGGGCTTTCCAGTAAGATCAAATTGGAGATCTACGACTTTGTTGAAGACAACGGAAAAGCCAAGGAATACAAGATAGACAAGGTTCCAGCTATAGCCCTGATCGGAAAGAAAGACTATGGCATGAGATATTACGGTGTTCCTTTGGGTTACGAGTTTAAGGCTTTCATAGACAGCATAATTAACATTTCAAATGGAGCAACAAATCTCACAGAAGAAACCAAGAAGAAGCTGGGGTCAATCAGCAAGCCAGTGCATATTCAAGTTTTCGTGACTTTGACGTGTCGCTACTGCCCCCCCGCAGCGGGTTTAGCCTATAAGCTTGCATTAGAAAACGAGCTAGTGCGAGCTGATGTCGTGGATGTTAGCGAGTTTCCCGATCTGGGACAGAAATACCGTGTCATGGGTGTGCCTAAAACGGTTATAAACGAACAAACAGAATTCGTAGGTTCAGTGCCAGAAGCTCAATTCGTCGCCCATGTACTGAAAGCCTGAAAAACACCGAGCATATGTATAAACATAAATCCTTAACATTGGTGAAAATATGCATACACATGGTGAATCGCCAACTGAAATCTTAAAGGAAGAACACAGAGTCATAAAAAGAATGCTTACGATACTGAATGTTGCTTGTGAAAAGCTGGAAAAAGACGAAGTCTCACCCGAAATTTTCAGGAAAGCAATAGACTTTATACGCGTTTTCGCTGACCGCTGTCATCATGGAAAAGAGGAAGAAACCCTGTTTCCCCTCGTTGAACAGCGTGGAATTCCACGAGAGGGAGGTCCCACAGGCGTAATGCGTTTGGAACATGAGCAAGGGCGAAACTTCGTTAAAGTCTTAGCTGATGCTGTTGGAAGATATGAACAAGGTGACCGAGATGCCAAAGCAGCTATAATTGAAAGTGCTCGAGGCTACACGCAACTTCTCGCTCAGCACATTCCGAAGGAAGACGACATTTTGTATCCGTTTGCCAACAGAATTCTGGGTCCATCAGACCAGAAAGAACTGTTGGAAAAATTTGAGAAAGTTGAAAAAGAGAGAATCGGCGAAGAAAAACACCATGAGTATATACATCTAGTTGAGGAACTAGAGAAACAACTAAAAATAGGTTAAGACTAGAATTCTTTCTCATCGTTAGGTATGTGATTTAAATGAGCACCAAAGGCTTGAATGAAATTGTACCCGGCGTTTTTTGGGTTGGAGCCTCAGACTGGCACCGCAGACTGTTCGACAGCTTAATCACCCTACCCTACGGAACCTCCTACAACGCCTACCTTGTTGTCGGGGAGAACAAAACAGCCCTAATCGACACGGTTTGGACACCTTTTGCAGACCAGCTTCTTTCCAAAATTGGCAAGATTGTGAAGCCTCAGAAAATAGATTATCTAGTGATGAATCACGCTGAGCCCGACCATTCAGGCTCTATACCAAAGGTTCTTTCTGTTGCCAAAAACGCCAAACTGGTTGCAATGAAAAGAGGAATCGGCATGGCTAAGGTTTATTACGATATGCCCGAGGAGCGCATGCTTGAGGTTAAAGAAGGCGATACCATTGATTTAGGCGGTAAAACTTTAAGGTTTCTCGCAGCTCCTTGGCTTCACTGGCCTGAAACGATTTTCACATTCTTAGTTGAAGACGGCGTCCTCTTTTCGTGCGACTTTTTCGGGGCTCACCTCGCGATAAGCCGCCTCTTTGACGATGAAGCTGGCGACCATCTTATGTCAGAAGCCAAACGATACTACGCGGATATAATGATGCCTTTCCCAATTTTTGTACAAAGAGCTCTGGATAAAATCAAAGGTTTAGACATCAAGATGATTGCGCCAAGCCATGGCGTTGTATACAGAAATCCGAAGCGTATCTTGGATGCTTATGAAATGTGGGCTCGAGGCCCCCTCAAACAGAAGGTTGTCATCCTCTTTGTTTCCATGTGGGGAAGCACAGAAGCCTTATTGAAAGCGTTCGAAGAAGCGATTTCCGCAGAGGGCATAGAAGCCATTCCTTACAATCTAGCCGTTTCCGATCTGTCACATCTTTCCCGTGACCTAGTGGACGCAAGCGCCATCATCATCGGATCGCCCACTTATCTTAGCGGAGCTCACCCCTTAGCTCTGGCTGCCACTGAATTTGTTCGAGGTCAAAAGCCTAGGACTAAACTGGTTGCAATCTTCGGTTCTTACGGTTGGGGCGGAGGAGCCACCAGCCAAATAGAAGACCGCCTAAAGCAGTCGGGCTTCAAAATCATAGAAACCTTGGAGTGTAGAGGTCCACCTAAAGAGGTGGACTTGGAAAAAGCCAGAAACCTAGGCAAACGAATCGCTCAGAAAATTAAATTAGAAACAAGCACCTAACTGCGACAGCAAACTTTATGAAGACTCTTTGAGGCACGGTGAAGCCCGATATCTTTCTCCCTGCTTAGTTGAAGCCCATTCAAGCAGCGGTCTTATCACTTTTCTGAGTTCAACTCCATCTTGTTTTAGGGAGTATTCAACTCTTGGCGGGATTTCGACATAAGCTTTCCTTTGTATCAAACCGATGGCTTCGAGCCGTTTTAAGAGGTCAGCCAAAGTTTTAGGGCTTATCCCTTTCAAGTTTTTCATGATTTCATTGAATCTAAGTTTTTTGTGGTTGCCTATCATGGCTATCGTCAACAACGCCCATTTTTTGCTGATAACATCGATTATGCCTTCTAGAGGACATAAACACGCATCTTCGCTTTCTTGTTGCATAGCAATTTTCCCTTTTTAGATTAACTGCTATGCTGTAAACTTCTTAGTTTAAATACTTTCTTTTCTATATTAAGTTTAGAATTTATAGGAGGCGAATGTATGGCTTTCCGTTGTCCTCTGTGTAGAGAAAAATCAAAAAGGAAAAAGGCAAAAAGTGAAAGAAGTTAGATGAATAGATCTTTCTCTCTTTTTCTTATCAATTCCTTTGCCTTTGCTTTTTCCGCTTTTGGATAATTATACCCCCTGATGATTGCCACGGGTATTCCTTCGTTTGTTTGTCCAATGACTAGTTCGGCTGCGGACGCCAGCTCGTCGGCTATTGCTGTTCTTTTCACTTTTAACGTGTATCCGAAGAGGTCGGTTTCTCCTATTCGAGGTCGAATTGGCTCTAGGCCTGCAACTCCTATGGCTATGTTGATTTCACCTTCACGAAGAGGGCGTCCATGAGTGTCAGAGATAATAACCGCCACATCTCTTCCAGTTAGCTTCCTTATCTTTCGCCGAATGATTCTAGCTGAACGGTCGGGGTTTCTGGGCAAGAGTGCCACAGTTCGTTCGCCTGGAACATTAGATTTGTCAATGCCCGCATTAGCGCAAATGAGCCCATGTCTAGTTTCGCATATTAGATGCTTGTCGCCCATCCGCACAATGCTCTTAGACTCTCTGAAAATGGTCTCTACGAGAGCAGGGTCTTTTTCGACTTGCTTCGCCACGTTTTTCGCGAACTCTGATGGTGTCACTTCGTCGAGGTTGACAACAGCGTCTTCGGCGCGTGAAATCACTACATGAGTAATGACAATTAGGTCTCCGTCTTCAATTGAGGTTCCTTGACGTTCCGCCGCTGAGGAGATCAGTTTGGCTAAGTTGTCTCCTTTCTTAATTATTGGCAAGCCCTTAACTTCGATTATTTGCACATTGCCCATTTGAAGAGCCTCCAGCAACTTAGAGAATATCGCTCCTAATACTGTTCTAAATGTTTCTATGGTTTCCATATGCGCTGGCACTCATGAACGGACATGATTTTAAAATTGATCTACTATTTGGTCTGGTTCGGCATAGATTCTGCTTTTCTAAGGTCTACAAGTGTATTGATGTTAAAGAAAGTAAACAGTTCCGGGTCTAGTTTCTGCAAAACCACCGTTGAGACGTATCGTATGCCATGCAGATGGCTAATCATGGAAAGCATGTCCATTTTCCCTTTGGCCAAAGCCTTTTTCGTGGCGACAATTGCAGACTTCGTGTGGTATGCGGCCTGAAGAGGTTCAATCCACCCGTTGGGCCATCTTGGAATGACCGCGCTTCTTCCGAGGCAACAGTCGAGAAGCAAGGCTGCTATTTCGCTGGACAAGAAAGGAGTGTCACATGGAAGCAGCAAGGAGTATTCACTTTGCACGGTTTCAAAGCCTGTTAAGGCGCCAATCAAAGGACCGTGCCCGCTGTATTTGTCAACAATCACGTCTGCCACATGTTCAAGCAGAGGCGAAAACACATCTTTTTGAGCTTTTGAGCCTACTACGATAACTTTTTCGTCCACGACTTTGGCAACCTCTTCAAGTATAGACATGACAAGAGGTCTACCCTTCAGCTTAACTAACCCTTTATCTCTTCCAAAACGCTTCGAAAACCCCCCAGCGAGAATGATAGCAGAGCTTTTCAAAATGAGCACCACAGAGGGTTAGAAGATTCTCCCTTCATTTTCCCTGTAAAATGTGAAGAACATATTCTCCTCCTTGTTCAGAAATTACACAATGTTAAATTTCCACTGAAGAGTGCTTCTTACGGTTGCAAGATTTACAAAGAACTCTGAGATTACTTTCTTCAGTAGGTCCTCCTTCAGCGAATGGGATGATATGATCGATTTCAATTTCGTCTTCTTTCAGATTTCTGCCGCAAATTTGGCATGTTTGATTATCTCTACGGACAACTCTTAGGAACATAGCTCTTGAAATGTTTCGTGTAACTCTTCTCAGTTCGGTAGTTTCTGTTAGAGGTTCATTGACAAAGAAAACTGGGCAGATGTGTCCAAAGATCTCACACGAATTTTTACTCAAGGATCCAAATTCTGAGAAAACTCTGTTGATATCTGGGATTGCCTCAATATCATCTTTATTACATTGTAACCATCCTTTACCCTTTACCAATTTAGCATACCATCCAAGTTCTACTGCTTTTTCGGCTTCGTCTGGATTTAATGGAAATTGCTCTACCAAAGGTCCATATGGGCAATATTTTAATTCCCAGCATGGTTTACAAACATGTTCTGTTCTGCGTTTCCATTCTTTTTCAACAATTTCATCTGGTGTGTCTTCTCTGAATCCTAAGTATTTTTTTAGCCATAGTTGAACCATCACAATTACCTCCAGATCTTTGCAAGGTTACGTTACCCAATTGCACGATTTATAAATAAAGTATTTTGGAACAAGACTCATGAGATGGATAATTAACCAGAAATTAGTATTCTTTCTGGGTAAGTTAAAACATTTAGGCGGTTTCCCCGCGCAAAGCTAACCAAGGTTAATCCTGTCCGCTGAGCAGCTTCAACTCCGGAACTGATGGCTGCGGTCATAGAAGCTATAATCGGAACCTTCATTCTTGCCGCCTTCAACACGATGTCTCCAGTGAGTCTACCACTTGAAGCAATGAAACACTTGGATAACTCCAGCTTTTTCAAAGCTGCCACACCTATAATTTTGTCTACGGCGTTGTGGCGTCCTACATCTTCAGCGTATGTCTGCAATTCGCCTTCTGCAGAATACAATGCTGCTACGTGAACCCCACCTGTTTTTCTAAAGGTCTCTGCCAAAGTGTTAAGTCGTCTAACGGACTCCAGAACTGTTTTTGCTTCCACTTTCAGATTTAAGGGCATTTTGGTGAGCTCAAGCCTGTCAATCAGCTTGGAGAGGGGCCAATAGTCTGGTGAGCCGCAGGCGGAAACAATAAGTCGAGCAAAGGGTTGCGCAACAGAAATTCGTTTTTCCACGTTCACTGCGGGCTTCAGTCTTATTTGACATTTTCCGCCTTTTTTTAAGCGTATTTCTTGTATCTCTTCGGTTGTTTTTAGCAGTCCTTCTGAGAGAAGGTTTCCGATGGCTAATTCTTTCAGCAATGTGGGTAAGCATAGGATGGTTACATAATGCGTTTGGTTCAGGAAAATGTGAAGCGGTGTTTCTTCGGCTACATAATCTGTTTTTCGCTCTAACTTCTGGGCTTTCACGTCTATACGGTAGATTTCCACCTCTTTTGTGGTGTTCATTTAAGATTTCAACTCCGAAAGAACGTGTTTGACAATTTCTTCTGCGATGTTGATGGATGTAACCGATTGCAGTCCGCGCCATCCAGGCTGACTGTTAAGTTCAACGAAGACTGGGCCATGTGAGCTTTCTAGAATGTCGACTCCAGCCACTTTGCATCCAATTACCCTAGCTGCTTTAACTGCCAGATCCTCTGTTTCTCTGTCTAGTTTGAGCGGTCTCGGCCTTGCACCTAGGCTTACGTTGGTTTTCCATGTTTCTGCTACTCTGTGCATAGCAGCTACAACATGGTCGCCGATTACAAACGCACGTACATCCGAAACTCCGTGAGGAATGAACTCTTGCAGGTAAAGAACGCCATGGTAAAAGGAAACCGCTCTGAAAATTCTTGTAGCGATCTCAGGGTCAGAAATTCTTGTGGAGCCTATTCCCCTCGACCCGAAGAGGGGTTTCATGACGACGTCGCTGCCTAACTCGTGAAAAGCCTTCAACGCTTCTCCGTGGCTCTCGGTTACAATGGTTTTGGGAACCGGTAGGCCATTTTCTTCCAGAAGCGTGAGTGTGCAATACTTGTCTACTGAGCGTTCAATGGATACGGGTGGATTAATGATCAGCATGCCTAACCGTTGAAGTCTGTGAAGAAGGTCCATTCGGAAGATGATTTCTTCAAGGGATCCACGCCCAATTGGTCGTATTATCAAGGCGCATAGGTCAGAAAGAATGTTTGTTTCGCCAATCTGGGCTTCTGGTTTCGACTTGATGCGGGCAACAAGTTGAGAGAAGTTGAAGCACACTGGTGTTATGCCGTGTTTTTCCATTGCTCTGCGAAGTTGTGTGGAGCACCAGCCGCTTTCGTTTCTTGTGACTAAGCCCATTTCAGTATTATTTCGCATATATTGCAAACTCCTCTCGGGTTAGTATCTGTCATGTTGCTAAATATGCAATTAGGTTAAATCTCTTCTCTTTAAGAAGATTACATGACGGTCAAAAACGACCTTCAATTTGAGTGTCTGATATGATTTATGTGACATGAGTGGGTTGGATGGCTTGTCGCTGTTGACTCTTAAGGTTTAGGGTTTCGTGACAGTTCAGAAACTCTTATAAGCTCCGAGCGGTCTAGTATCGTTGTATGTCCGAAAATGGACATATCGTATCTACGTACAACTTCAAAACTGTACAACAAGAATACAAAGGTCATGAAAATGGAGTGCCTCCATCTCTCAGTCGTCGCAGACAACAAAATCTGTAAGCTCATGGCAAACCAACGGCTAGATGGGACTCTAGACGAATTCGACATAAAACACTATTGCAAGGGAAACCCAAACCTCTGCTATTTCCACCGCTCACACTCAGTTCAGAAACCAGATAATAAACAGTCCGAAGAAAATCAGTCAGAAGCGATACAAGTGGCTTTCAAGGACCAGCTCTTGAAACCTCAGCTTGAAGAAGCCGAAATCTCGCTTAACCGCGATGAGTCCCCTCGCCTCTATTTTGAACTTGTCAGACGAGGATTTCGCTATGGGGTGAAGCTGGAGCTTGAGGATAAATGGGTTATAAAGGCTATGAAAGAAAAGTGACAACAAGTCAACTGGGACAATGTACGCATAACCGATTTGCTTTAGAACAGTTTTATGAAACGTTTAAGCTGATACGCATCTTTCACCGTATCGCTCAAATCCAATTGTAGATAAGCCGCCTGCTTGTTGAAATAAGGCGAACCTCTCCTTGAAAATAACGTTAGAACTTTCCCATTATGATTAATCTTAAAGCCCTTTTGATCTGGTTCATGTCCCCGAATCAAAACATTGACGTTAAGCATATTCAGAAACCTGTTTGTTTCGTTCTCTCCAAAAAGCCTTCCAGCGCCTCTAGGCGAAGCGTAGGTTCCTGTTAATTCTTCCCAAGGGTCGCTCCAAAGAATCTCTTCAAGATGGGTCTCACGTGGATGCTTTTCATGAGCGTATGCCAGATCGTCT
>JAUWZP010000099.1 GCA_030615265.1 Candidatus Bathyarchaeota archaeon | reverse complement strand
CATTGATGTGGAAGTGGCGGAAAAAGGGCAATTAGTGATTCAAACAAGAAATGCGGCAGTACATTATTTTGGGGCAAGTATACGTGTGCGGGTTTTACGTGTCATCTCAGACCCTATGATCGCCTATCTCTTGTTCACTCTCGGGGTTTATGGCGTCATTTTTGGCTTCTTCACCGCTGGATATGAAGGAGAAATCATAGGAGGTATCCTTTTATTCTTGGGTTTAATTGGGCTGGGGTTCCATGTTAATTTCTTATCTGTTGTACTCATTACTTTGGGCGGAGTTTTAGTATTCGTGGAGATGCGAGAACCAGGACTCCAGTTTTCTGGTCCAGCTGGAATATTTTGTTCATCAGTAGGAACGTTGCTTCTGCTTCGATTTGATCCTACACGATGGTTGATTTCTCCAGAATGGTATCAGTTTTTCATGGTCATGGTGATAGCTCTTGTAGGAATCTTTACAGGTTTCTCCGCTTTAGTTCTTTATAAGATAGTTAAGGCAAAGAAAAAGCGGCTTACTGTGCTTGAACTTATTGGCGGAGTTGGTCGAACATTAGATGAGATCGGCCCGGAAAAAGTGGGGTTTATTCGGTTTCGTGGTGAGTATTGGAAAGCACGTTCAGACACGATCATAAAGCCTAATCGTAGGGTAAAGATTTTGTCAAAGGAAGGGCCAACACTCGTTGTTGAGCTCATAGAAGAGGAGGTTATAGCCGGTGAGCCTGAGAAAAGTAAACCATCTCAGAGATAGTTTAGTGTACGTCCGCGATATCACATGTTTACTTTCTTCCCTACGGGCAGTATGTATAACGGCAGTTCATCCTCTGGTAAATTCAGAACTTCTTTCTGCGCGCGCAAGATGCATTATTCCCATTGTTAAGTGAGGTTTGGTAAACATTGAAAAGTGAATTTATACCAATCTCACTAGTAACCACTAAAGTTTCGAAAACATGTGGAACGACCAGTGTGAAGGAACCAGTATTTCTCTATATACGTTGACCCAAGATCTTCGCGACTTCACTTGGCTTTTCCGCCACCCGCACTCCAGCTTTCTCAAAAGCTTCTATCTTGCTTCTAGCTGTACCGGTTCGCCCCATAACAATTGCACCCGCATGACCCATTCTTTTCCCACGCGGCGCTGTTCTTCCAGCCACATAAGCAACAACTGGCTTCTCATAACCTTCTGTCGCGATAAACTCCGCTGCCCGCTCTTCCAAGTTGCCGCCAATCTCACCTATCAAGGCAACAGCCTTCGTCTGCTCATCTCTTTCAAACTGTTTCAGAGCTTCCACAAAGCTTAAGCCTATGATCGGGTCACCGCCCAACCCTATGCAAGTTGACTGCCCCAAACCTGCAGCGGTGATTCCAGCTGCAATCTCGTAGGTTAAGGTTCCACTTCTTGAGGCTATGCCCACTATTCCAGGCTTGAAGACATGCGCTGGCATTATTCCAAGCTTACACTCACCCGGCGCGATTACGCCAGGCGTGTTAGGGCCAATAACAACTGTGCCGAGCTGCTTTGCCTTCGCCATTACTCGTATGGCATCTTTTATGGGAATGTGCTCGGTTATGATCACGATCGTCTTTAAGTTGGCTTCCAACGCTTCGAAGGTTGCTTCAGCCGCAAAGGGGGCGGGAACAAAAATTATGGAAGCGTTTGCGTCATGGTTTTCTGTTGCTTCTTTCACCGTATCATATACTGGCACTTGGTGAACTTGCGTGCCTCCTTTCCCCGGCGTGACTCCAGCCATTATTTGGGTTCCATAGTTAAGCATAAGTTTCGTATGAAAGCTGCCTTGAGCTCCAGTTATGCCCTGCACAATAGCGCGGGTTTGTTTGTCAACGAAAATGCCCACGTTAACCGCCACCTTCCACATTTACAATTTCTACAACTTTTTCGGCAGATTGCTCCATACTGCTTAGAACATGGATTCCAGCCTCTGTGAGAATGCGTCTTCCCTCTTCTTCGTTTGTTCCCACAAGCCTTATCACAATGGGCTTGGCAAAGCCGACCCGCTTTCTCACTTCGAGAACACCTTTGGCTATATCATCACAGCGAGTGATGCCTCCTAGAACGTTGATTAAAACAGCCTTAACCTCAGAGTCGGACAAGACAATGTTCAACGCCGCAGCCATCCTTTCTGCTGATGCTCCTCCGCCGACGTCTAAGAAGTTAGCTGGATTTCCACCGTACAACTGAATTGTATCCAATGTTGCCATAACCAAGCCAGCGCCGTTCCCTATTATGCCAATGTTTCCCTCAAGCTTAACATATGCCAGCCCGCTTTCTTGAGCCTTCAGTTCTTGTGGAGTCAGCTCAGTTTCTCCCTCAGCTAGTCGGTTTTTGAGTTCCACATGTCTGTAAAGGGCATTGTCGTCTACGATGAGCCGCGTGTCAGCAGCAACAAACTCTTGGTTAGGCTTCTCCATAAGCGGGTTCATTTCAGCCAATTCCGCGTCAAAGTCTATCGCCAACCTGTAGAGCTTGAAAAAGATCGAGGCCAAGTTTAACATCTGTTTTCCAACGTATCCCATTTTTCGGGCTACTTGACGTGCAAGATAGAGGTGAAACCCATAGGCAGGGTCGATGAAAAGCTTGACAATCTCTTCCGGCGTTTTAGCTGCAATTTCCTCGATCTCCATGCCGCCTCGAGATGAAGCTACGGCTACATAGCAGCGTTGAGCGCGGTCTACGGTAATTCCCAAATACAATTCCTTTTGCACTGAAACTTTTTCTTCAACTAAAACGCTGGAGACTCTCACGCCTTTTATTTCAGCGTCTAAGAGTTTTCTTGCGGCAAGTTCAGCTTCTTCCGGAGTGTCTGCGAACAGGATTCCACCTGCTTTTCCCCTTCCAGCCACGAGGATTTGAGCTTTCACGATGACTGGAACGTTAAGTTTGGCAGTGATCTCTCTTGCTTGCGTTGATGTGGTAGCAACCTCTCCTTTTGGAATGGGTATTCCATATTTAGCGAAGATCTTTTTGGCTTCGTATTCGTGGAGTTTCACTTGCCTGCAGTCTCCTTTTAGGCTATTTCAAGGTTTGTATGGTCACGTAGGATTTTGTGTCTTGTATTCCTTTTACTGCGGTGAGTTTTTTGAGGGCTTCATCGAGTTTTCTCTGTTCGACAACGAGGATGGCGTCCATGTCGCCGGCGACTCTGAAAATTCGTTCAATTGGAAACTTCAGTAAGTGCTGGTAGGCTTCTCCTCGTTGAAGCGGGGAAACCTTGATGAAGACGAACGCTGGGTTAGCTGAGATTCCAAGAAGGTTTAGACCCTTCTCCGTTACGTCGATGAATCCTCTTCCTGTGCGGATGAGTCCATTGTCGCGTAGCTTGCGTAGATGCACGTTTAATGCTTGTCGGCTTATGTTGAGTTGCTTAGCCAAGTCGCTCTGCTTCAGATTTATCGTGTACGTAGTGACTGGTTTGCCTTGGCTGTAAAGCGTGTGAAGCAGCTTAAGCGGTTTTCCCGTTGGTATTTCTACTGTCATGACATTCACCAGTTTATGTTTAGTTAAATTCCTTTTTTACATAAGTAAAAGAGATGCGAATATTAGTTTTACGCAAAACTAGTTATATAAACAGTATATTATGGGCAGAACCTTAACAGTTATAAAACAGCAAAACATATTAATTTAACATCAAAAATTGCAACGCAAACCAGAGAAACCTGAAACAAGGAGTGTAACATCGAGATGTCAGAGAGCAACGCTGTTTTAATTGGCAGAAAACCAGTAATGAACTATGTGCTAGCATGCATAACTCTCTTCCACGGCGGAACAAAAGAAGTGAACGTGAAAGCAAGAGGAAGAGCCATCAGCCGAGCAGTCGATGTTGTAGAAGTCGTAAGACGCCGATTTCTACCCGACTTGAAAATAAAAACCGTGGACATCGGCACTCAACAGATGCCTCCAAGAGAAGAGGGCGGCTCGCCAAGCAACGTCAGCACAATAGAGATAACCCTAGCCCAATAGAAGCACAGTGACCCACAAAGCCCCCCCGTATTTTTTTTTCCAAAACCGATCCCCTCTATCTGCGCGCGCGATGTTAAAACACGCCAAATATTTTTCTTGTCCTCGCATCCAAAATTTACGTCTATAAGTTTATATGATATTAGCACTTTTTGTGTATGATACCGCCTAAGTCTAACTTGGACGATGAAACAGATGCCGAAAATGGTAAATGTCTGCCACTTCTGCCTCAAAAGCGGAATATTATGCTCCAAATGTCAAGCTAAGCTTAGACTGGGCGAGGTCACTAAGACAGATTTGGAAATTGGACGATTACTCATGTCGCTTGAAGACACGTATCCGCCTTTACAAGACATCTACTTCTACAAGGCAATAGAACACGACAACGTTCTCGCTTTAATTGTGGGCAGAGGCGACGTAGGCCGCATACTCAGTTATGGTGGCAAAATTTTACGAGCTGTGAGACAGAAAACTGGCAAAACCGTTCGCGTTCTGGAATACGGCGTAGATGACAGAAAATTCCTGGAAGACTTGTTTGTGCCGTTTAGCATTCTCACAATAAACACAATTTGGCTGCCAGATGGGACCACCGAAACCCGTGTAATACTGAGGAGGAGGGGACGCAGAGCACCCTACTTGGATGTTGAAGCTTTAAAGATGATTGCCCAGAAAGCCCGAGGAATGACCCTGCGAGTAGAGTATTCAAGATAGTAGGCGGGAAACTTCTAGATGAAGACCGACCAACTGGGAGACTGGCGGCGAACCCACTATTCAATTGAAGTGACACCTGAACTGGATGGAAACGAAGTTATTGTTTTTGGCTGGATTCAGGATATTCGAGATCTCGGTGGCATACTTTTCCTAATACTGCAAGACCGCGAAGGAAACGTGCAGGTTACAATTCCTCGTAAAAAAGTTAAGAAGCAAATTGTCGAAAAGGCAGAAGCCGTCCAGAGGCAATACAGCATAGGCGTCAAAGGCATAGTTAACCGAACTGAAATGACTCCGCGGAAAGTTGAAATAATTCCCAAAGAAATCCGCGTGCTCGGCGTGGCGCAACATCCTCTTCCATTAGACGTGACAGGGCGAACTCCGGCAAAAATAGATGTACGCCTAGACGCACGAGCTCTAGACCTTTGCCAACAAGAAAATCGTGCAGTGTTCAAGATTCAACATGTGTTATTGCGTGCAATACGGGGCTTTCTCTCAGAAAAAGACTTCATAGAAGTTCACACACCGCGAATAATTGCAACAGCAACCGAAGGCGGAGCAGCACTCTTTCCAGTTAAATACTTTGAAAACAAGGCGTTTCTAGCCCAAAGCCCCCAGCTGTACAAAGAAGAGCTCGTTCTAGGCTTCGAAAAAGTGTT
>JAUWZP010000033.1 GCA_030615265.1 Candidatus Bathyarchaeota archaeon | reverse complement strand
GAGCGAACACTGTGAGTCCGACTTCTAGCTGTAGTATGACTGGGTTGTTCTCTATACCTAAAAAATAGCCTTGTGTGGCTATGTCTTTGAAGACCAAGACTTGAAGGAACACTGCTCCGCCGAGGCAGCTTAAACCTAAACTGTGGAACAGTAGTCGCAAGCGTGTTAGGCGCTTGTCAAACCTTAGCTTAGCCAAGTTTCATCAGATACTATCAATGCATGTCTTAATATTATGGTTTATGAAGATTCCATACGTATTCTCATAGTTAATTGCGGTTCTCTCAAACTTGAAAGGGTGCTTCTGGTTTTATTGGAGATATAAGTTCTAGCTTTGTTGGCTCTGCTTCTTTTTTCAATGATGTTATCATGTTATTAATGCAACTTCTTACCGCTTGTTTGAAGGGTTATTTCGGCTTCTTAGTAACTTGGATTCTTTCTCCAAAGGTAGGTCTCTTCACCTTCAACAGTTCTTCGACAAGAGGATATTGCCGTTGATAAACATGGCAATTTTTAGAATGCATTATCATTCTTCCAGTTTGGATTTGTTCCCAGTGCTTCCCATGCTTCGTGGTTCCTTTAAGGTTAAGTTGCTTCACAAACGCTTCACTGAAAAGTTGCAGTCCAGCCAAGTTTGCAGGTATTGCGGCGTATGCGTCCCATGACCTGAAATATCCAAACAGGTTGAACTTGAGTTTCTTATCGTCTTCATTTCTTGTGACCTCTGTGTCCAGAATTGTGAGGCATGGGGGCTCATGGGGTCTACCTTCGAGTTCTTTGAAGATGTCTTCGGGCTTCCTTATAACCAGAGTGATCTGTCGGTCAAAAAGTTCGTCTATAAACCTGTCAATTGCCTCTTCTATCTGATCAACAGGGTTTCGCAGCCGGCTAGAATACGTATAGGTCTCATCTGGCTTTTTCTCGCCGAACCAAAGGTATTCCATGAAATAGCTCATCACATACTTCATGTCGCAAGGCGATTTTTCATGCACCAGCGGCCTATTTTCAGGATGAACAATTTCAATGGTTACATCCAGCTTTTTGGTTTCGGTTACTTCAGAACCATATTTCACAGCGAAAGTTTCGCCTTCCTTCCAGATTCTAGTTAAAACTTGATACCAGGCATCTGGAAGGTCAAAGGCAGTGATCTTGATGTGCTTCATATTCTTCTAATGCGCCCTCTTGTTTGATTTAAATTTCCGTTGTAGACATATAAATGTGGTTAACATGAAAAAGAAGAAAACCATCGACGACATAAACATACGTGCATGACGGATTTTTCCAATTCAATCATGGAAAATGAAATTGCCAACTTTTAAGGTTAGTTCAAAGTGCAGCGTTGTGGTTTAAACATGGGCGTACACGCGTTTAGTTGTGTATCTGCCGCTGGTCATCTCCTTTTCTATTTCACGCAGCAAGAGAATTCGTTGAAAAGTTGGCGGGTGCGTTTGAAACCAACGGTTGACAGATGCCCACCTTGATTTGGCCTCCTTCTCCATGGCAAGTTCAAGTTCCCTCTCATCTAAGACACCGTCTTTATCGAGGTCATACTGCTCTTTTCGCTGTAACAACCCTTGAACTTCCTGTTTTGCAAGAGCTGGGTCAGCTATGTAAAACATTCTGGCGCCATGAGGAGGCTTCGGCGACAAAGACAACCCATAAGTGATTTTGGTAAGTGCGCTTGACAGTTGGCGGGGCGACTCCGTCACATAGGCTGAGTACGCGTCTGCGTAATGCTCTCGCAAACGGCTTAGCCTCATGACGCACAGTAAGGAGATAATGTAGACAATGTATGAGACAATGGACACCACGAATAGTGCAGCTGCAAGGCCTCCGCCCTCTTTTTTCTTTGACGTTCTTCCACTGATCCAAGCTGCTTCGAATGTGCCGCGAAATATCAGGTAAGCTAGGAGAGGGAGAGAGGAGAGCGCTGTCATTATCAAGAAGTCCCTATGCTTGATGTGTCCAAGTTCATGTCCAATCACCCCTCGAACTTCATCTTGGTTAAGCCTAGTCAATAAGCCTTCATGAACAGCCAACGTGGCGTTACCTGTTGTTCTTCCAAAAACAAAGGCGTTAGGCGTGTCATTTGGAACAGTTGCCAGCTTAGGCATTGGAATCCCACTTTTCTGGGCTAGATCCTTAACTGTAGATTCCAGCCATGGATGTTCGCCTGAACGTAAGTACCTCAGATTTGTGGACGCTCTCACTATAACTGGGCCTATCAGATACTGGATCAAAATAAATATGCCAGTCAAAACCAAAGCCCATACCAGATTAAGCTGCAAAATCGCCATTATAACCGTTAGAAAAGCGGCAAAAACTAATGAAACTAGCAGTATGGACGTTCCCATAGAAAGCCTCAGTTGTGCCAATCTTGCCATTTCTAAGCCTCTTGTCTTCACGGAAAACTCAAATTTCAATCTTAACTGCTTGCTTTATGTGAATTAAGCTTTGCGTCCCAAAATGGAAAACGCGTTTTACAGGAATCCAAGCGCCATCATGACCACTGCGGAGCCAAGCGGCACCGAAATGTTATCATCTACTTTCTCAAACTTCTCCACAACGCTGGAAAAAGCTCCTCCAACTAGTCCAATGTAGCCGAGGAGGAAATATCCCAAGCCGGCACAAAGAATGAACATCGCTATGTTGCCCCATGCCCCTTTTGTTCGCCTCTTATAGACGACATATCTCACAAGGCCTGTTACGCCGTCTCCCCAAGCCATGAAGAGACATGATAGAATGCCAATCCAAACGTTGTAATTCCAAAACAAAGTCAGCAACACCGTGCACGTCACCGTGAAATACACATCAGCATAGTTTCTCTTCTCTTGGAACCAGCCTAGAAAATTCTTAGTATGCCCCCCAATGGTGAACAAAATCATAAGCCCAGCGAGCAGAACAGGGAAGAGCAATTCGGTGAACAAGAATGGACTCAAAATGAGACTCACTCCAGCAGAAAGCAGGTGAATTGTCTTCCTCGCCAGGTATTTGCCAAATCTCTCCTGAACCTTGCGGGAGACGTATAAGATTATGAAAGCATTGTACGCAATCAGCCAAGCAGCGTTAAGTATGTCGTTAAAAACCACGTTTCGACCTCCTGCTTCTCCAAGCCAAACCGAAGATTAAGCCAGCTATGAAGCCGCCGATGTGAGCCCAATAAGCAATTGAGGTAACAGCGCTGAGTCCAAGAGTTAACATGCCATATAATATTTGATAGATAAACCAGAAACCGAGGAAAAAAATGGCAGGAATCGGCACGATGAATATCCAGCCGACGAGCACTAAAGTGAGCACTCTAGCTTTGGGATACAACACAAGGTAAGCGCCAAGCACACTTGCAATGGCACCTGAAGCTCCAATAGTTGGAATTGATAACGCACTAACATCCTGTGAACCTAGCAGAGTTAATATAAAAATGGCACTTGCAATGACTCCTGAAAGAAGGTAAGCTAGGAAATAGCGTCCATGCCCAAAGACATCTTCCACATTATCACCGAATATATAAAGGTACAACATGTTAAAACCCAAATGAAAGAGATCAGCGTGCAAGAACATAGAGGTGAAAAATGTGCTGAAGTTTTCACCACGAATTATGGAAGCGGGAACCATGCCAAACCTTGTAATGGCACTATCAAGCGTGCCTGGAAGCCAGTAGATGAAGAACACTATTACATTAACTATGATAAGTAATCTCGTGATATGAGGTGTAGTTAAAGAACGATTTGAGTCGCGAATAGGAATCACGTTATTCACCAGCGCATAAGTGTCGTGAGGAAACCTGCATTATCCCATTCCATTGCCATATTGTACCGTAGCTAGAGGTATTTAGTCTTATAACGCTTTCTTTTCGACAAGACGGCGTCTTACGGAGCTCTACGCTTCTTTCGGTTTAAACAATGGAGCTTCACAAAGAAAACTTATGTTAAACCTGTGTTAAGTAAATCTCAAAGGTGCAGAACAGTGTCAATTGTTAAAGAGATTCGCTGCTCTAGTTGTAGCGCGCCCTTAGATTTCGAACCTGGCGAGATCGTAGCCACCTGTCGCTACTGCGGGTTTACCCAAGTCATTGAAACCGGCAAAGCGTTTACGTTGGAGCACTCGATGCTTCTTAACGAGTATAATTCCGAGCAGGTTGAAAAGTTGGTGCACAACTGGATGCGAAGCGGCTTCTTAAAGCCTAGAGACCTTGCACGTTCATCTAAGATTTTGGAGAAAACGTTAACATATTTGCCATTTTGGATAGTTTCTGTAACTGCCACGACAACTTACAAGGGGATATTTGAAAGACTAGTTCCCCCTGTGGTGAAGGAAGGAGAGATAAAGAAAAAATATAACTGGCTAATGTTAGCAAGGAAAGCCACGCAGTTTCCGACAAGAGAGTATGATGTCCCATTAGACGGAAAGATCTCCTACGATTTCAGAAAGATCGAAGGCTTTGCCAAAGTTCTCAACAGCGAGATGGAAAAGCGGGATGCTGTGGAATTAACGCGGCAACAGATTGAAGGTCATCACCAGTTTTTGGCGAAGCAAGATGTAGACAAGATCATAGAGATAAAAACTGATTTCAAAATGAGTGAGGCTGTTTATCTCCATGCACCGATTTGGTTCATTTCTTATGAATACAAGGGCGAGCGGTTTCAGATTCTTTTAGACGGCTCCACGGGCACGGTCATAAAGGGTGACATACCGTCAATGAATTTTGGTCTGCTCTAATGAAAGCTTTTATAGCTATTTAGTGGACTTAAAGACGGTGAACTCTTGTGCCGAAGAGGCCCGTAGGCGTTCTCTCACTTGGCATTTTGATTCTAGCCTTGGCTATATCTGCGTCTGCATCCGCTGCCAAAATGCTTGACGTGTTAGAGATATTTTCACTTACTTTCATTCTCTTTGGCTTGTGGATCATAGTTCTCGCCGGGATGCGCGTAGCCAACCCGGAACAGTATGGGGGAGGCGCTTTCAATACTTTTTCTGGAGGAATCTTATTAACAACGCTTGGTGTTGTATGGTTGCTTCGTGAATTGCCTATTGAATATCTTCTTTCAGCCTTGTTGCTGGTTGTTGGAGTTCTTGTTGCGGTTGCAGGCGTCAAAGCATGGCGAAAATAACCATCCGAGAAACACTTCTGTTGATTTTAGGTTTTGCGTGGTGCTCTGCAATTTGGACAAGACGTTGCGGTTTCAGGCATTAAGGTTTCGCAGTACTCGCAGGGTATCATGACTACTTCTTTTTCTTTCACAACTGTTGGCGCTGCTGGTCTAATCACTTGAAGTTCTATTGTTTCGCTGGTGACATCGGGGCGTCCTTTGATGGCTACAACTCCTTTAATGGACCATGTAACATTTGCATCCATGCCGTCGAAGGACTCTCGTCCCCCAGCGGGAATGTTAACTTTAATGGGAAACGTTTTTTTGAAGCCTGGTAGCAGGTGCAGTGAACCGCTCGCCTTCGGATCAGCAGAATGCAGTGTGGCATGATCCCGGTAGACGCGTCGAACCTTTCGCTCGAGGCGTTCATCATATACCCATCTTTCCCGTCTCTTTTCCTCGACGCATCGAAGTTCGGCTCTTACTTCGGTTGCGTCAAATTCGTCTTGACATGACACGGTGATTGCGCCCTTTAGGTCATCTCCCAATTCAAAAGTTCTTTTGGGAATTTTCAGCGAAACGCTGGCTTTTGGTTTTTTGAACCTTTTAAATAAGCCCACAGGTCACTATCTCCTAGCAGGTTTGGACATTTTCTTGAAGAATAGCAACTGTATTTATAATTTCTGATGATTATTGCTGGAATCTTTATATATAATACCCAGACATCATTTAAATCAGTTTAACCTTAAATGAGAAAGAGGGTTGGCGAATGGCAGAACGCGAAACGATTGAGAAGGTGAAAGACAAGCAGGGCGCTCTTTCCCAGATTCAAAACTTCCTTACGTTAGGATATGGAACAAAAGAAGACCTGAGAGAACTTGACAGAAAGCTTCGAGACCTCATCTACACGGATCTCCGCGACATGCGTCACGTGTGGGAAGACACCTACCTGGGAGCATTAGAGGCAGGACTTAACGCTCTAACAGGTGACTTCAAAAAGGTCATTCAAGTGCTGGACCGGGTGATGGAGCAGGTCAGACACGCAGACTACGGTTATGCCGGTCTCATGGATCGGAAGGGACACATACGAGAGGAAGAGCTAGCTCGCGTGTTCAACCATGACAAGGCATTGAGCAGTGATGTCGAAAGCTTGAAGGCAGCCGTGAACAAGGCTTACAGTGAAGCAGAAGCTGAAAATTGGACTAGTATAGCGGCTGAAGTGAAGAAGATAAAAGGTTTATTACTTGGCTTCGAGAATAAATGGCGTGAAAGAGAAGGCAAGTTTAGACCGTTAGAAATTTAGAATGGAAGGGGGAAAATGCCAATCGTTGAAAAGGTATCTTGGGATTTTGGTGGTGCAGAAGACATTGCGTATAGGTTTCCCAAGCTTTCATTGAAGTACGGAAGCCAAGTTGTTGTTAAGGAGAATCAGTGGGCTGTTTTCTTTCGTGACGGGAAAGCCTACGACGTTTTCGGTCCAGGGAGACACACGATAACGAGCAAAAACATTCCACTTCTAACAGGAATCCTAAAGGCATTAAAGATAATTGGTGACATCTTTGAATGTGAAGTCGTTTTTGTGAGCAACAGCCAGTTCAGAGCCAACTTTGGTGGACAGGCTTATTCTGCGCCCAGCGGACCCATAAAGTATCAGGCAGAACTCGGTTACTTCGGTTATCTCCTTTACAAGGTGGAAGACCCGAAGCTGTTCGTTGTGGAGTTTTTCGGAAACCGAGGAGCCAGCACATCTGGTGACATCGAAAGATACATCCGCGGCTTCATAAATGAACGAGTCATAGACGACTTTGCCCACTACGACATCTTTACTCTAGTTAAAAACGTTGATGAAACCACCGACAAGGTCGCCTTGAAAATCAGAGATGAAGCCGCACGAATAGGACTCAAAGTCATAGACACAGTTTTTGAGGGCATCAAAATCCCAGAGGAAGCGCGAAGATTCGCTTCCGGCATGGGACAGCAAGCAATGGCGATGCAGTATATGAAAGAGACAGCTGCAGCGCTTCCAGAGGGAGGCGGAGGAGCTGCTGCGGCAGGCGTCGGGGCAGGTGTTGGAATAGCTATGGGAACCACACTGGGACAAGCGATGCAGCCTCAAGCGCGCGGAGCCCCCCAACAGTTAGTAGTGTGTCAAAGCTGTGGAGCTCAGAATCCTGTTGGAACCAAATTCTGCGGAAGCTGTGGAAAAAGCCTCGCTCCAGTGCCCAAAGTGAAGTGCCCGAAGTGCGGAGCAGAGGTCCCATCGACAATGAAGTTCTGCGGAAAATGCGGTTCTCCATTGAAGCCAGAAGAGATTAAATGCCCAAAATGTAAAACGAAAAATCCTGCTACAAGCAAGTTTTGCAGCAGTTGCGGAGCAAAGCTTCATTAGCAGCCAGTATTTCCCCTCTATTTTTTGTTCAAGCGCCTAATTTGGCAAGGCTGAACCACAATTTCCACAAAACTTCATAGTAGTTGGCATTTTTGAATTACATTTATGGCAAGTAATCTGCGGAGAAGGATACAGACTTTGCCCACAGTTTCCACAGAACTTGTTGTCAATAAGGTTTTGTGCAGCGCACTCTTGACATATAAGAACTCGCTTAACCACAACCTTTTCTGGCAGTCTCATGGCTTGAAGCATATTTTGGCCTATAACCAGCCCTAAAGCTATTCCCAACCCAGCTGAAAAGGCTTCTCCCATGCCTATTCCGCAACTATTCACAGTTCACATTACCAGAGCCACATGGTGAATATAATAAGGTTTTGACACGGAGAGAAAAGCAAGCTAGTTGATACGCTTTCCATGTTCCACGACGAGTTTCCTCTATTTTCTTTTCACTTTTGGTGCTTTCTGAAAAGAAAGGCTAGTGTGGCGCCTATAACTCCCACAGTAACGTCAATGGCACCATCAATGTTGCGCAGAGTTATTGGAAAAGCGAAAAATGAGTCTGGAACTATGCCTAGAAGAGGACTTGAGAACAGCTCCAGCAACTCCCAAAACAGACCGCCAATCAATAGAAAACCAGCCAATCTCACTAGAAAATCTACTTGCTTAAAATCCGCTGTTGCCCAACCGTGTTTTCGAAATTTCTCAGTCAAACGCATTTACAGACTAAGGAAGTTGGCGTCTTTGCTTGAGTATTCTGACAACACGTACCCGAACCAAAAATGGTTTATAATGTCGAACTCTGGTATGAGCTCGTAAAAGATGAGAGCACCTGCGGTGTGAAGGGCTAGAAGGAGCAGTCCATAAAAAACTAGTTTTTTGTCGGAGGTTATGGATTTGATAATTGTTGTTGCTCGGTTCAACGGTTTACTCACGGTCGACAACAAGCTTTCCCTCTTTAATCACCTTGTTAACCAAGTTTGTGCCAAACCGGTAGCCCAGAAACTTGTGGTTTGGAATGTTTAAGATGATTACATCTGCCTTTTTGCCGGGTTCAAGGCTTCCAATTTCATGCGCTCGCTTTATTGCATGAGCAGCGTTAATTGTTACTGCAGTTATGGCTTCAGCTGGAGTCATTTTCATTTGACGGCAAGCTAAAGCGATTATGGTCTGTTGATTCTCCACCCAACAGCTTGGATTAAAGTCGGTTCCCAAAGCCACGGCTATCCCGATTTCAATCATTTTTCTTGCGTTGGCGTATCTGCTTAACATAAGTGAAAAAGCAGCGGCAGGTAGCAAAACAGCATTTACATGCTTCTTGGCCATTGCCTTCAACCCAGCGATAGAAGCAAAAAGCAAATGTTCGGCTGAGACTGCTTCAACTTCAGCAGCCAGTTCAGCTCCTTTAAACGCGGTCATTTCGTCTGCGTGAAGCTTTGGCTTTAGACCGTGCGTTTTGCCATGCAAAAGAATTTGCTTGGTTTGGTCTTTGTTGAAGACTTCTTTCTCGCAGAATACGTCGCAGAACTCAGCTAGCTTTTGATCTGCAACTGCTGGAATCATTTCGTCTATTATGAGTTTCACATATTCGTCAGCGTTGCGTTCATATTCTGCTGGGATAGCGTGGGCTCCAAGAAAAGTGGGCACAACGGTAACTGGATGCTCCTTGTTTAGGCGTTGGATAACTCTTAGGCATTTCATTTCGTCTTTCAGGGTTAGCCCATAACCACTCTTCGCTTCAACAGTGGTCGTTCCATGTTCAAGCATGATATCTAACGTTTTCTTGCAGTTTTCAACCAGCTGTTCTTCGCTGGCTTTTCTCGTTTCCTGTACACTCTTTAGGATGCCGCCGCCTCTCTGCAAAATCTCCATGTAAGATAAGCCTTTAATGCGCATTTCAAACTCGTCTTCTCTGAAGCCAGCGAAAACAAGATGTGTATGAGGGTCTACAAAGCCGGGCATCACCACTTCTCCTGTGGCATCTATACTTTCTTTGCCGCTGAAGGTTCTTTCAATTTCAGAGGCTTTTCCCGTGGCAACGATTTTGCCATTGTGGATGGCTATGCTCCCTTTTCTTATGATACCTAAGTCTCTCATTTGAACGGCGAGAGCTGGCTTCTGGCTCCATCCCTGTAAAGTGATGAGTTCGCTTGCGTTCGTAATCAGCAAGTCCACTTTTTTCTTTGTCACTTTTTCTTCGCCTTTTCAGCAGCCTTTTGCATCGCTACTTCTAGCACTCGGTCTTCGTTTAAGTTGTCTATCTTGAGGTAGTAGGCGGCATTGTCAATTAAGGCTTGTAAAGGCGCTAAACCGCAAAATTCGGAACTCACAATAGGAACATTGTACCGTGAAGCTTCAATCTTAACTAATTCAAAAACTCTATGGAGGGGCGTTTTCTCAAAATCCGTAATGCTCATGCCTATCTGCGTCAGGTTTTTCTCCGGGATTTCCGCCGCCATCGCCTTGACAAAGGCTAGTCCCCCTTTCTTAGCGTGTAAAGCCTTTGCAATCTTCTTGGCTACTTGCAAGTTTGCGGTTCCTAGGTTAACGTTGAAGCCTACCATGATTTTGCGAGCTCCAGTTATGGTTGCTCCTGCTGTGGGATGAGGAGAAGGCGGTCCAAAGTCTGGTTTCCTCTTTGGTTTTCTCATGTTTTCTCGTAGGTTTTCGTATTCTCCTTGCCTTATCCAGTCTATATCTCTTCTTTCTGGTTTAGTGGCGGCTTCACCGTAGAGATAAACTGGGACATTGCATTTTTCAGCTAAGGTTTTACCGAATTTCTTGGCTAGGCGAATGCAATCTTTCAGGTTGATGTTTTTTATTGGGACGAATGGCACAACGTCGACGGCGCCAATTCTGGGATGCTGTCCGTTGTGCTGGTTCATATCAATTAATTCGATGGCTTTGGCTGCAGAATCTATTGCTGCTTTCAAAACTGCGTTTTTGTTGCCCGCAAAAGTGACGACGAGTCTGTTGTAGTAGTCATCGTAGGTGTAGTCTAAAAGATGGGCAGCTTTAACCTGTTTTATCTCGTCTAAAATGGCTTCGACAACTTTAGGCTGAGATGTGCTGAAGTTTGGCACGCATTCAACCATATTTTTCAATTTATCCCTCTCAGATTTAGTTTGTGCTTCTGGAGTCAATCTGTGTGAGTGAGAATAAGTTCATTTTCCTCCTATATTAAGAAGTTTTGTCTCGGAGTCTTCGATTTCGGATGCTGAATACAGATTTATAAGTCTTATATGTGAGTTGGTAAAAAATGTGAGCGTTTGGGATGAAATATGAGAAAAACTTTTGTGATATTATTAGGTGTGCTTTTGATCACTCTGATATCTATGCCAATGATTCGTTCAGCTCAAGCGGACATTAATCAATGGACTTGGCTTCCACCCTACATAGATAAGGTAGACGGATCCCGTGTGATTTATAAACATGGTTCGACGGCTCAGCTTAAAGTGCCCGTTTACAACGACTGGAATGGACCGAATAATGGTCTGAACGTTTCCAAGGTGGTAATAAGCTTCGATTGGGGAGGTGCCAGCTCAAACAAGACTTTGGATCTTTCTGCCAGTCCAGTTCAAGTAAAATGGCATGAAACGTACACTTTCACGGTTAGCTTCGTGGCTAATGCGACAGAAGCCGTATCCAGCGAGTGGGAACACGAATACACAGTCTATGTAGAACATGTTAATGCCACTGGAGGAAGCTTGGAACCTAGATCTGCAGACTGGGATGATTTTGGCGGGTCCAACAAGTGGAGGTATGTAGTCTATTCCACTGGCCAAGCTGACGCCTTAGACTTACAGACGGAATATGATTCTTATGTTTCCGCTTATCCTCTGAACTACTTTACAGATACTGATGCTCGCCAATTAGCAGGTCAAGCTCAAATAGAAGGCTCGATGGCTGAGGACGACTACGATGACCGTCAGGACTATGCCTCTGCCAAGACACGCTACCAAACGGCTCTCAATTTATACAGTCAGGCGCTTACCGCGGAGAAAAACTATAGAGCAACTTCTCAGGACGCCAGCTTGAATACTACTTTGACTGCAAATGCGGCAGCGTTGATTGTTGCAAAAGCCGCCCAAACCACGGCAGATGCAGCACTCGTAGAAGCAAACGCTGCATTGATAGAGGCTAACGCCACCAAAATTCAAGCAGAAGCAGCGTTGACAAACGCCTACGGATTTTTCTTCATCGGCCTCGGCTTTGCCATCGGTTGGTCATTCATCGGCATCGGCGTCATGATCTATGCACTGAGAAAACCAAAACCCCCAACTCGATAGCTGGAAACAGCTAATCCCCATTTATTTTTTAGTTAAGCTACGATGAAAAAACTATTAACTTTCTCTCTAACTACTTGTAGACGTTCATCATGAGGAGAATTGCCTCTGTGCCTCAATCTCGTTTCGATTGGAAATTCGAGATTCCGACGTGGAAAATCTACGCGCTTCTACTGGATCTCGCTGACCAAATACGGAAAGCCGACTTTGATGTAATTGTCGGTGTCGCCCGTGGCGGATGGTCTCCTACACGTATAATGTCAGATCTGCTAGAGAATCCAGAGTTAGCCAACGTGAAAGCGGAGTTTTACTTGGGCGTAGCTAAAACGAAAAGTGAACCTGTAATAACTCAGCCTGTTTCAGTTTCTGTGCGTGGCAAGAAAGTACTAATTGTGGACGATGTAGTTGACACTGGTAAGAGCCTGCGTCTTGTCAGGCTACATTAAAAAGAGCAGGGAGCAACCAAGGTGAAAATTGCAACGATCTATTATAAGCCATGGAGCGTGGTAGCCCCTGACCTGTACGAACTTGAAACAAACCATTGGATAGTTTTTCCTTGGGAAAGAAAAGAAACGGTGAGAAATGTTGTGAAGAGATTAAAAGGCGAAGGCAAAACGGTTGAAGAAGCCAGGGAAACGTTGGTACGCTATGGTTTAGACGCCAAATTAGTAGAACGATTCCTCGGAGAGATTCTTGAGGGGCAAGCTTGATTCGGAAGCTAGAAGGTTTCAACAGACATATCGTTATCGCTGGTTTTAGAAATGTCAAGATAAAAGATGTTGACAAGTTTCTCATTCTGGTTAAAGAAAAAACTGGAAATGCTTGTGTCCAGTTTTTCGATGCAAAGCTGGTGGCGGGTTGGCAACATCTCTACTTCGCTGCTTTAAATGCAGTTAACGCTTTCAAAAACAAGTTGAGTATTTCGAACAATTTGGGCATTGAAATTCTTCTTTATTCTTCAGCTCAAAGACAAATCACGGAAGCCGTAAAGCTTATAGGGGTTCATCCGAGCTCGCGTGAGGTTGTCGTTGTCATCGTGGCAGACACTCGCATGGAAGCATCGTCGCTGTTAAGTATAATTTCTGCATTGCTGATGGGAAGCACTCGAGACGATGGGCTTATTGAGCTAAGCGATGACAATGTTGAGGGCATTAGGAGACTTTTTGAAATTTCAGACATTGAATTAGAGGCAAAATTGGAAAAAGAAGACGGCGAGAAAGAAGCTTTAATGGATTTAGTGATTGAACACGTAGCGTTGCTTGTGACTCAACGTTAAGATTGAAATCTTTCTTTCATCACCGCGAGAATCTGTTCTGGTCTTATTATTGAGATGCCCGTTAATCCCCCAACAATCTCGATAAGGATGATTTTGTCTGGATTGCTTAGGTCAACTTTTCTCTCGATGTTTCCAGCTACAGCTTCAATAATGTCTTTGGATGATGTTCCAGTGAAACGCTTCTCCACGGTCACACGGAAAGATTCATTCTGTTCTATTCTTGAAGCCAGCTCAGTGGTTGCTCGCTCTATTTCGCCAAGGTCCGTTCGCACAACCTTTTCGATGGGAATGACTCTAAACGTGTATCGAAACTCGTAGGGCCTCTCCTTCAGTATTTTCCGTAACTTATCGATAACCTCAAAAGGGTTGAAAGCGGTTTTAGCTACAATCAGTCCCGTAATGCCTGTTCTGTCAACTTTGATAGCAGAATCCCCAATTTCGCCCAGCAGATACCATATTTCAGAGCAGGCATCTTCCTCGCTTCCTCGCGAGGTCGTTACGAGCAAATTAAAATCTTTCAACACCATACGTTTTCCACGCACCTAGCGCAACAGGGACCGACAAAAGAAGGCTTCAGCACGAGCCACCAAGAAGAGCTTTAACTCTTTCTTCTTTTAGCGTTTTCTATTTCAACAAATTATCCGTTTAGATGTTGCTAAGCGGACAGAGACTTTAAATTTGGAGATTCAGCACGTAACTACTCTATTCGAGCTGAAGGGAAAGCCATGAACAGGCCAGTTATAGTTGTCCATGGAGGCGCAGGGAATTGGCGTCCAGAAAGGAGAAAACCCGGGTTAACTGGCGTGAAAGAGGCAGCGAATGTAGGCTTTGAAATCTTGAGGACTGGCGGAAACGCTCTAGACGCAGTGGAGGCTGCAGTTGTTTGCATGGAGAACAACGAGGTTTTCAATGCTGGGAAGGGGTCAACCCTAACAATAGATGGACAGGTAGAGATGGAAGCCTCAATTATGGATGGAAAAACCCTCAACGCTGGAGCAGCGGGGCTTCTAAAGAATATTAAGAACCCCGTTCGTTTAGCTAGAATCGCAATGGAACATACGGACCACGTTTTCGTTACTTCCACGGCAGCAGAAAAACTGGCAGAGGTTTTCGGTCTGGAAAAGACAGAACCCCTCACAGAACTTCGACTGCGGTATTGGGGTGAACTTCAACAGAAACTAAAACGTGAAAAAGGAAGGCATTATTTGCCTAAGCTCAAAAAACTGCTCGCAGCTCATCCAAATCTGTTCGAAACAGACACCGTGGGGGCAGTGGCACTGGATAGCGATGGAAACATAGCCACAGCAACCTCAACTGGCGGACTAACTCTAAAGCTTCCGGGCAGAATAGGTGACACGCCTCTTATCGGATGCGGCACCTATGCTGACAATGAGGCTGGAGCTTGCTCAACCACTGGAATAGGCGAAGTTGCCATCAAGATGGTTTTGGCTAAGACTACTTGCGACTTCATGCGTTATGGACAACCAGCCCAAGAGGCAGCAGAAAGCTCCATCAAGCTTGTGAACCGAAGAATGCGTCTCAAAGGGTCAATGGGTTTGATCGCTATCGATATGCATGGCGGAATTGGCGCTGCCCATAATTCTCCGCATTTGTGTTGGGCTTACATGACCTCTGAAATGCACGAGCCGTTAGTTGCCTTGAAAGCGAAAATTGTTAAAGATACAGCTTAGGTGAAATGGCGTATTTTGGTCTTGATTGGAGAAGTTTTACCTTGGAATACAGAAATTTTTTTAAAGAAGTTTTAATGTGCTGACTATTTTGAGTGTCGCATGGAGGTAAATGGTTTGGAGGAAGAATGGGAAGAGGAAGAGGACTGGGAGGAGGAAGAGTGGTAACGTAAGAAGAGTTGTCTTAAACCCAATTATTTTTCTCTTAATTTTGTAAATGCAAATTTAAGCTCAAAAAGCATGTAAGTTTATTACCAGCTTATTCCATTTTGTTGTTCACACAAATGGGGCAAATGGGACAACTATGGTTAGAGTTGCAGTTCTAGATGAAGACCGTTGTGATCCGAAACGTTGTGACAGAGCATGCTATCGTTTTTGTCCGCCCGTTAGAAGCAAAATTGAGACCATTCGTTTTGAGAAGGGCAAGCCCGTTATAGTGGAAGCTCTGTGCGTTGGATGCGGCATCTGCGTTAGAAAATGCCCATTTGACGCTCTCTTTATAGTTAACCTTCCAGACGAGCTTGAAGAAGAATGCAGTCACAGATTTGGACGAAACACCTTCAAGCTTTTTCGCTTACCAATTCCTTCCCAAGGCATCGTGCTCGGTCTGCTAGGACAGAACGGCATAGGAAAAACTACGGCCCTCAAAATCCTTTCAGGCGAAACCAAGCTTAACCTTGGAAGATACGACGATCCTCCATACTGGTCTGAGGTAATCCTGCACTTTCGCGGCTCAATTCTTCAAGACTATTTTGAACGATTGAGTCGTAACCAGCTTAGAGTGGTTCACAAGCCGCAGTATGTGGATAGGATTCCGCAGGCGGTACATGGCAAGGTTGGCGATGTTCTCAGTAGGGTTGATGAAAGAGACATGCTCGATGTCCTAGTAAAACAGTTGCAGATTGAAAACATTCTGGAGCGAAGCCTTGACATTCTAAGCGGAGGCGAACTGCAGAGAGTTGCCGTTGCAGCCACAATCTCTAGAGAAGCAGATGTCTATCTCTTTGATGAGCCTTCAAGCTACTTAGATGTGAAACAACGTCTTCAAGCCGCAAGAGCAATACGAGATCTGACGAAAGATGAGAAAACCGTGATTGTGGCTGAACATGACCTAGCCATCCTTGACTATCTATCTGATCAAATCTGCGTTTTCTATGGTAGTCCCAGTGTTTACGGCGTTGTTTCCCATGTGCATGGAGTGAGAACCGGCATTAACATATATCTTCAAGGCTTTATACCTGACGAAAACATTCGATTCCGAAAAGAACCCATCATTTTCCATGTGAAACCTCCAACCGTGAGCTGGGCAGCAGGCGAAACTGTGCTGAAGTGGGGGGCTATGAAAAAATCTTTCGGAGAGTTCTCGTTGATCGTTGAGGCTGAAGAAGCAAAACAAGGTGAAGTCATAGGCATACTTGGACCAAACGGCATAGGTAAAACCACTTTTGTGAAGCTGTTGGCTGGAATTGAAAAGCCGAGCAAAGGAAAACCGCCCATTAAAGGAGAGATACCTGTTAGCTACAAGCCCCAGTATATCTCCGCCGAGTACAAAGGCACAGTTGAAGACCTGCTCAAAAGCATGGCTAAAGAGGACTTCGAGTCCGGCTGGTATCGAAGCGAAATTGTACAGCCTCTCAACGTGCTTTCTCTCTTCGACCGTGACATAGCTCAGCTGAGCGGAGGTGAACTTCAAAAGGTGGCCATTGCAGCTTGTCTTTCCAGAAAAGCTCAGCTGTACCTGCTCGACGAGCCCAGCGCTTACTTGGATGTGGAAGAACGATTTTCCATGGCTCGAACGATAAGGCGAGTGGTTGAAAATCGAAACGCAACAGCATTTGTGGTTGAGCACGATGTGGTCGCACAAGACTTCATTGCTGATCGCCTGATGATATTTACTGGCACACCCGGAATAAGGGGAGTCGCCAATCCACCAACCAGCCTGCGAGTGGGAATGAACGAGTTTCTCAAAGAGATGGAAATTACTTTCCGACGAGACCTTGAAACGAGGAGGCCGAGAGTTAACAAGGAAGGCTCCAAACTGGATAGACACCAAAAGAAGATAGCTGAATATTACTATGTGCCAGCTGAAGAGAACTAAAAAGGCCCCGTCTTTATAACTGCAAGTTTTCTCGCAGTTACCCTTTACTAGACATGGATTATTAGGCTGCAATTTTTTCATTTTCCACATTTAACGGTGCACTTTGTTACTAGAAAAGAAGGCAAAGGTTAAATAGGGCTAGTTTCACTGAAATTGCAATTCAAAATTGAATCTATTGAGGGATAAGAATGGTTAATGAAGGTAGAGGAAGACTATTCAGAAGAAAAGACGGCAAATACTTAATCTATGTTCCAAAAGACCTAGCTGAAGACAGCATGTTCCCGTTCAAAGGGTCCTCTTCGATAAAGGTGAAAATCCGTTTCAAAATTGGAGGAGACAAGATCTTCATAGAACGCTGGAAAGAAGAGGAAGAAACCTAGCTCTCAGAGAGTCCAATGCAATTTTAGATTCGTTCAGTGACGATGTTTCCTCTTGTAGTGCCCTGGGTCTTGAACTACTTCTAGTTCGTTTCCATCGGGGTCGAGGAAGTCCGCGACTATGCCTCCCCAAGGCATCTTAGTAGGCTTCAAAGTAAACCTCACTCCGTCTGCTGATAATCTTTCGTAAAGCGCGTAGATGTCGTCGGTATCCAAAACTATTCCGGTTCTTTTCTTTCTTCTCTTTCTCTTGCCAGTTGCATGTAGTCCTATCTTTGCGAGGGGTTCATCTGGTCCCAGTTCAGCGTGATTGAACTTTCTTGCCTCTAATGCGATGGGGAGACCCAGTTTTTCATGGTAGAATTTTATGGCTTCGTCGAGGTCAGAAACATGAATCATTGTAAGCCACAATCGCGTTACTTTACCTGCTATTTTTTTCATGCTTTAGCCTTCGTTTGACTGGGTTAAAATTCTTTCTCTCTTTTTTGAGCCTATTTGTGCTGAAACTTTTAATGTCTGTGACAACTTGGCGCGCGCGCAGTCAAGAGCCAGATTCTTCAACCTAGCGCTGTTAGACATCAAGCTCCCCGACATGGAAGGCACAAAGCTACTCAAAGCTATGCAAGAAAACCTGCCTAAAATGGTGAAGATCATGATCACCAGGTACCCCTCACTGGAAAACGCAGTTGAAACCCTAAACTATGGAGCAGACGCCTACATCATAAAACCCGTCAAACCAGAGATGCTATTAGCACTCATAAAAGAAAAACTTGAAGAACAGAATCAAGCCGAGAAGATGACAGAGAAAAAGGTAACCGACTGGATCAAAACGCGAGCACGCAAACTGGAAGAAAACCGCGAGAAATAAACCTGTTTACCCACATTTAATCATCTAGCTAATTAGTTTTGGCATTCACATTTGAAGAGTAGCTTCTCCGCATCCTCAACCGTCCTCGTAAGCTTGTCAAACACCAGAATTTCCGCGTCAACTCTATTATCACGAATATAAGCTTCTAACCTCTCACGAGACATCTGTAACCCCATTTCTTTTATGTTGAGGAGACCTATCTGATTTGAGCCAGTAAATCCAATTGGTAGCACTGATTTTGGTGGTGCGGCCGCCGGGATTCGAACCCGGGATTGCAGGCTTGGAAGGCTTCCACCCTTAAGGGCTGTGTCCTAACCAGACTAGACCACAGCCGCTCCAGACTAAAGCTGGGTTTCCATTTACAAAAATCAAGAGGAAAATTATTAAGACTTTGGTTGAGCATGCGCTTATATTGCAGGAAAAGTGCCAGCAAAGGTTTAATAAGCGGGTGTAATTGAACAAATTTCTCGAAACCATAGATTTCGCCATTGTGTGCGCGAACAATTCCAACTATTTGAAGAATAACATCGGGTTTCTGTTATGCGCTCTAAAGAATAGCCTTACTATACAGGAGTTAGCCACTTTAGTATTCTGGGCGTCTTCCTAAGACTATGCGCGCGCAGAGATCTCTCATTCCTTACCTCAAAGCTGACTCTTCTGCAGCTCTTATGGTACCCTAACTCTTATGAAGGTTGCTTACTGATGGCACTAGTCGTTCGATTGTCCTCTTCATTTTTGTTTGATATCATCTTTGCGCCCATCACTGCAGTATTGGTCATTATCATATCTGCAAATCCTTGAATCTCGCCGTTATTTTTGCGATTTCCTCGAATTTCGTCCTGACTTTATCGAATTTCTCACCAATTCTATAAGTATCCTTGTCGAGTCTTCCATCAGGATTGAGCTCGTTCAATACATTCGGTTGGTTGAGATTAGGATTTTCGTGGGCATAAGGCCATAATCTGAAAGAACCGCCTGTGATTTCATCTATAAGGTGGATATTATCTTCGATAATGCCATATTCAAGTTTGAGATCAACCAACTGAATACCAAAATAAGTAAATGCATTTTCGAGATGAAGAAAAACTTCAGCATTCATCTCACGCATCTTAGCATACTCAGCAGTTCCCTTTGTCTCGATTAAATGATTTATATACGTATCATCTAACATCGGGTCATGTAATGGGTCATCCTTGTAATGAAAATGTGTAATCACGGGGTCATATCTTGTTCCCTCGGCTACTTTTTTCCATCTTACAATGGAGCCTGCAGCAATTCTTCGGGTTACGACTTCAAGGTTGATTTTTCGGTCGAGTTTCTTTACAAGAGTGACTTTTTCTTGAGGGCTTGCAATGTAATGTGTCCGAACTCCCATTCGATTGAGTAATTCAAAGGTGTCTCGATTAATTTGCCAATCAATTATGGCTTTTCCCTCAATAATATCATGTTTCAGTCCATCTCCTGCTGTTATGTCATCCTTGAAGTACATATAGACTGTTTTGGTATTTTCTGGATTTGCATGGATTATTTTGGTCTTCCCTTCTGCTATTTTCTTCATGGATCTGAAATCGATCGGCATAAGTTTCCTCCTTTAATACTTACCCATATCGCAAATAAAAAAGTTCACTAGACGAGATATTAAAATATCATTCCCCGCCCCTTAAAATTGTGCGCGCGCGCATCTCGTCACTATACTTACTTCTCCAAGAGTAACCCGAGCATCCTGCAAACCATCCATACCTAATAACGCACCGTGAGGAATATGCATTCTCATCCTACTCTCTTCGCAGATTGTCCTAAGTTCATCGCTGAGCTTTTCGTCAGCTAAAGCTGCCACAGACAATATTAGCATATCATTTTTCTTCAGCACTTCATGTGCAAAGCTTCTCACCGCCCGAAAATCTTCCGCTTCGACGACTAGATCCACATTTTTTGCGCCGAGATCCCTATCATCCTTAAGCAATATAGAATCCTCAATACGTTTAGTTTTTTCCGCGTCAATCTCATATATGAAGTCCATATCCAGTTCATCGTCTTCCCTGATCTTTTTTAAGAGGTAGGATCCGATCCGCCCGTAACCGATCAATCCTATTCTCTTCTTCATTCTCATTCCCCCAGAGTTTTCGCAACTCACAACATATTAACTTATCGATTTTCCACAATAGCACCACAACTCTTTGCAATTTTCAGATTTTTCAGGATTTACATCTATCAAGATATGAACTGCCCGCGGATCTTGAGGAAAACAGCATTCAACATCGACTGAATCCTAAGGAGGAAGGTTGGGAAAAAATATGATTTGAAGCTCGCATAAACTATTCGATTCTTCCTTTTTTGACTCGGTTAGTGATTATCCGTTTTGGCTATCGTCTTATCTTTTTCAATGTATTTGCTTAGTATTCTTTACTCTTTAAGAACTAGAGAGAGTTTTTCAGGTCCAGATGCACATAGCGGTTCTATGCTACTATATAACGCACATTCGCCACTATTTGCGTGGTTTTTCGGGGGGGGGGGGGCGTGTGGAATCACAA
>JAUWZP010000032.1 GCA_030615265.1 Candidatus Bathyarchaeota archaeon | reverse complement strand
CTACATTCCCTGCGCCTATTATCGAAATCATGGTATCTAAAAAGTAAAATGGCTTTAATAAATAATTCACCAAATGCCTTTTCGTGTGCGCATTTCAATTTACCATCCATGCACGTAACCTGTCAGAAAATAAGAATGGCGGTGGTAAAACCGTGTCCGTATCCGTCTAGGTCTTTATTCAAGAATGACTATGCTGAGAATGCTTGCTGGGGGATACGCGCGCATACGTAATTATTTCTTTTTGCCTCTTAGTTCGTCAACTTCCTTTTTGCCTTCTTCTAACTCTTTTTCTTGCTCCTTATCTTCTTCTAACAGTAATGCTTGGAATTCTCCCACGTGCGTCTTTTCTTCTTTCGCTATATCCCGAAGAATTTTCTTGATATTATCACTTTCAGTCATAGCCGCCATTTGCTCGTAGAGATTTATTGCATCTAATTCAGCGATTATCCCAGCTCTTAGTATTTCCTTGTTCAAGTCTTCCTTTCTTATCTTTTCAAGTTTTATTGGGATTTTTGACGACATGTTTTTAACTCCATAGTCTCAGTTTGATCAAACATTTTAGATACATAAATCTTGTTGTCTGACTTGACTAGGCAAAAGTTTTCGGAAGTTAACCTACTAGATTTTCTTGCCCGCTTGCACCTTGCAAGATTGGTCGGCAGCCACGCGCGCATGAGAATCAAGCTAGCCAGAGCCTTGTTGATATGCAAATGTCTCCACACGCGTTATGTTTTCACGGGTCTTTGGGATCTATTTCTAAGTGGCTGAAGGAAATTGGCTTAATCATCGTAGCTTTGAATGATACAATGAAAGTTTCTATATCGCGCATGTAGCTAGCCCATTTGCCTCTAAATTCCGAGATGAATCTGTAATAGTCAGTGAAATCTTTGTGTATGGAAATCATCATGCAGTTCTTACCATTTAATCCGTCGCCAGCAGCTCCAAGTATGATTTTAGAGTTTTCCACGGCCCATTTGTGGGCTTTTTCAGCAAGCTCCGTAAAAGGATCACCAGACTCTGCGTCATAACGGATTATGTTCATGAACGTGAACGCCACAAGTTCATAACCGAGCTTTACAAAATCTGGAATAACAGTGTATTCTCGTATGAATCCAGTACTCTCTAACTTTCTTCTCATCCTTGTTATAGTTGGTTGAGATACCCCTAGGATTCTTGCCAGGTTTCTGTCGCTTCTCTTCGAATTCTTTATTAGTTCATGAAGAAGTTCCATCATTCTATCTTTAGACATGAACTGAATTAATGATTCATATTGAATATAAAACTTTCGCTAAAACTAATTTATCTTGACTCATTCATGCATAACGTTTATTACAGGAGTTTTCTTTAAGAAGATTCTTCTGTAATTGAGCGTGTACACATGGAAAATGTAACTAAGCGTAGGGACCGCCATGACATTGTTGCTAAGATATTGGGTACGGCGAAAGATGCAAAGATTAAGACGCATATCATGTACAAGGCAAAACTAAGCTATGACCAAACCAACAAGTACTTAGATTTGCTTGTTGAGAAAGGGTTTCTGGAAAATCTGACAATTAGGCGGAAGAAACAGATTCTAACGACGTATAGAACAACCGAAAACGGAATGGAACTCTTACGTCACTTGGAGTCTGTAAGCAAACTCTTTGAATGCGCGCGTTTCAAGAGAGGACAATTGGCTTCTGATTCGAAAGGAAAAGCAGATCATGTTGGGGTTTAAGTTTCGAGATGTGTCTCAGCCACCTTGGCCCAAACGTAAGACCATCCAAGGTTTAGCCAATAGTCAATGTTTGTGCTTATGTCCTTTATTGTAGTCTGAAACCCCCTCGACAGTAACTTCAGCAACAGTTACACTGTCAGGCTTGAAACGAAAACCCCACTTGTTATCGTATCTTTCCACGATGCCGCCGACCCACATTGCATGCATGCATGCAGGCGCGGGTAACAGTTAATTCTACTGTTTAGTACACCGTGTTCTTTTGTTTAGAACAGCATGGACACTTGTGTAGTCAAGAATTCAGGTAGAAAATGTGAGGATCAGGGTCTCCGAAAGCAGGTTTTCAAGCTCAACAAATTCAAAAGCGCGTTATGTCTAATCGCAACTAATTCTGACAAGCTCTTTACGCAGTTTCCTAGCGTGTTCACTATCTGACTTGAGACGTCGCAGTTCATCCAGATTCTTCTTTAGGCTAGCGATTTCGCGCTGGATCTCCTTGAGTTTTTCACTCATTTTTCCACCGAATGCTAGCTAGTTGTTTGAGCAAAAATCTGTTATGAAGGAGAAATCAATATTAAAAATCAAGATTCTTCTTGCCAGTTTCCTGCAAGCATATTTTTTAGAAAACGTCTTTGATTTCTTCTGTTTTCAGCAGCCGAGTTGAAAAATAATAATGCCTATAAAGGCAAGAGCCACTATTCCTATTTCTATGTCCATCACAGACCTAACAACCACCAAAAAGCCCGATACGGCTCTTCGCCTCAAAATCATAGCCAAGATTGGCGAGCAGAAACCCTACAACTGTTTCCAATGCATCAGATGTACAAGCGGTTGTCCGTCAATGAAAATGTTGGAGCTGAAGCCGCATGAAATCGTAAATTTAGCAAGACTCGGCTTCATCGAAGAACTGCTCACTTCAGGAATACTCTGGACTTGCGCAACCTGTCTAAAGTGTAAGGAGAGATGTCCCCAAGCTGTGGCGCCCGTTGACCTCATCTTTGCGTTAAGAAACTTGGCTGTTGAAAAAGAGGTTAAAGTGCCTGAAAGCTTTCTGCTTTCTTTGAGCGCTATACTTGAAAACGGGTTTATTCAAAAACCGCAAAACACTGTGACGCGCAAACTGGAGAGGGTGAACAGAGAAAAGCTGGGTTTACCCAAGTTCCGCGAGCCCGACGAGAAGTTTAAGGCTGCCTTCTTCAAAGTCTTAGAGCAATCGCAGGAGGAGTAGTCTAAGTTGAAAGTTGCAGTCTACTGGGGCTGCGTCATTCCAACGATTCAGTACGGTTACGAGATGTCGGTTAGAGCAGTTATGCCTAGGCTTGGCGTAGAACTCGTAGACCTAGACAACGTCTCCTGTTGTGGCACACCAGTTCAAAGCGTAAACATGCCTGCAGCCATTTATCTAGCGGCGAGAAACCTAGCTATAGCCGAAAAAACAGGGTTAACCAATCTGCTTCTTCCATGCAACGGGTGTTACCTGTCGCTTTCAGAAGCTAAACATTTTCTCAGTTACGATGAAAAACTGAAAGAAAAGGTCAATACCCTACTCAAAGAAGAAAACCTACAGTACGAAGGCTCGATAAAAATCTGGCACACACTCAACTTGCTTCACGACCTTGTCAAAGAGGAAAAAATCAGAGAGACAGTTAGACATCCTCTAAACGGTTTAAAACTTGCAGTACACTATGGCTGCCACATCTTAAGACCCAGCACACTTCAAACCGTTGACGCTCCAGAAAACCCAAGGAAAATGGACAATTTAATTGGGTGGCTGGGCGCAAAGAGCATGCCTTACCCAGAGAAGCTGGACTGCTGCGGAGCCATGCTTTTGTTGTCGCACCCAGACGCTGCATTCACGTTTAGCGGGTTAAAACTGAAAACAGTTCAGGATTGGGGTGCAGATGCGCTTGTTGTTTCTTGTCCGTCGTGTCAAATGATGTTTGACATGAGACAGAAGAGCGTGGGGGCTACGATAGGTGCTAAGCTTAGCATTCCTGTTCTTTATTACAGTCAATTGTTGGGGATAGCCATGGGAATAGAAACTGAAAAGCTTGGACTGCATCTAAACCGAAGCCCCGTTGACGACCTTCTGCGTAAAACTGGGTTAATATCGACTGCTGCTTCCCCCTGAATGAATGGGCACGCTCTTCTAACAAAGTTTATATGGCTAATGCGCATAGAGAGCAACCTCTCTAAAAGGTGAAAACGCATGGTAGATTTTAGCTTTACAGAGGAACAGGATCTTTTCAGAAAAGTTCTCAGAGAATGGTGTACTAAGAACCTGCCCTTGGAAAAGGTTAGGGAGATCGACACTAAACAATGGATCCCAGATGAAATCATTAAAGGAATGGCTGATCTCGGTTTATGGCTCATGACCGCTCCCGAAGAACACGGCGGACTAGGAGCAGACTGGATTACCGCTTGCATAGCAGCCGAAGAACTAGCCTATGCTGACCTCACCATAGCAATCCCAGTGCACTTCCTAGTCGAAAGCAGTTGGGGATATGTCGCGGACAAATACTGCACAGAAAGGGTTAGAGACGAGTGCATACGCCCCTCAATAAAAGGCAATGCATTCATAGGTATAGGCACAACCGAAGCGGGTGGAGGTTCCGACGTAGCTGCTTTCAAGACAACCGCAAAAAAGGACGGGAACGACTGGATTGTAAACGGAGAAAAGACATACATCAGCGGCACAGAAGAATGCGTACATCTCGGCAAAGGCGGCTTCTGGATAACTGCTAGAACATCGCCAGCACCACCAGGAGCAGCCCATAAAGGCATGACATCCTTCTATCTTCCATTCAAAGCTCCAGGCGTTGAGGTAAGCAAACGTTTCGATGACATGGGCAGGATGGGTATATCCTGTGGGGCTTTCACCATGAAAGACGTTAGATTGCCAAATGATTATCTCATGGGAGAAGAGGGTAAAGGTTTCTATATGACCATGGAAGGCTTTGACCTTGCAAGGCTGTTAATTGGAGCCACTTCCATCGGATGCGCGCAACGTGCACTCGAAATTGGAATGGATTATCTTAAGGAGCGTAAAGCTTTTGGACGTCCTATTGGAAAGTTCGGTATGATCCAGTATGAATTAGCAGATAACTACGCACAGCTGGAAGCCTTGCGGTCCTTGGTTTACAGAACAGCTTGGATGGTTAACGAAAGGTATAAGTCAAAGCGTTTCTCGGCGCTCGAATGTACAAAGTTGATCTCCACGGTTAAGCTGTTGGGTCCACCTCTCGCGTTTAAGATATTCTATGAAACAATGATATGGCTGGGCGCTTGGGGATACACTAAGGAATGCCCGCTTGAAATGGGACTACGAGGGATAATGTCGTACGTCATTGGAGCTGAGGGTGCTCTTAACATCCAAAGGGTTGTTCTCGTAAGAGAACTTCTGGGAAAGGAATACATCGACTACAAATAAAACTCTCTTCCTCTTTTTTATTACCACAATTTAAACCTCTCAATCGTTCACTGTCGAACATTTCTCCTTAAATTATTAATGCAACATGAAATGAAAACAGTTCAATGACCCAAGATTTTACGAGTGGTTTGAATACCTCTACAATGAAATGCAGGAAAGAGAGCAAAGACTACAACAAACACAACAATAAACCATTCATTCATTGAGCACTACATGGTGTGGAGTAGTTTCTTCCATAAGTCATAAAACTGATACTGTGGGTATACTGAAAGATGGAAACTTGTTTGGAGTTATGCAAATTGGACAAGAAACTTGTAGCACCTTGTGGTGAATATTGTGGCTTTTGTTTATACTATAAGAAAGAAAAAACCCCAAGTTGTTCTGGATGTGGCAACCACAAAGGGCATCCATTTTGGGGTGAGTGTAAATTATACGCTTGTGCAACTGAACATAAAGTTGAGCATTGTGGACTCTGCACAGATTTTCCTTGTGACCTCTTTGTTGGACATTTTGAAGGGGCACCCGATAGCATAGAAGGTCAGAGAGATGCCATACTCAGGGTTGGGCTTTTGGAATATAGAGAAAAAACTGGGACAGAAAAATACTTCGAAATGGTCAAAAAGTTGAAAGACCAAGAAGAAAGACCTTAAGTTTCTTCCCTTCAATTTGTATTCATAATAGCTACACTACTAACAGTCATGGTCTATGGAAGAATATGAATATCAAGCAGGATGAAGTAAACACTAAATACCTTACCTTTTTCAAACAGTAGGAAAACTCTAACCAATCACTTCGGTGTCAAGTGGAAGCTAACAGTTTTCTCAAAGCTTCTGATAAGGCGGGGACTATTTCGTACAAGTCGCCAATGACAATGTAATCAGCCATCTCCATTATCGGCGCCTATGGATCTTTGTTGATAGCTACTATTACTTTAGAGTCGCGTATTCCAGCCACATGTTGAATTACTCCGGAAATCCCGCATGCAATGTAAAGCTCTGGACTAATGGCATGCCCAGACAATCCAACCCATTCCTTGAACCATTTTCTATCTTCCGCCAGCGGTCGAGTGTACCCGACTTGTCCACCCAGTATTTGAGCTAGTTCATCGAGAATCTTGAAGTCCTCTTTCTTATCGAACCCTCTTCCGCCTCCAATAACCACTCGGGCTTCTTCAATTTTGGTCTCGACCGTTTCAACTGGCTTGACCTCGACAATTTCGGTTTTTGCTGGTTCAAGTTGTAGCTCACTTTCGTCAATAACTTCACCTTGGCTTTCCGCGTTGTATTCAAGTTTCTCGAATCTTCTGCGAGGCACGGTAACTATTTGCGGCTTCATGCGGAAAACTTGAGTTACAATGGCGTTTCCGCCGTAAACAATCCGTTCAGCTACAAGTCTTCCTTGGTCGTCAGTCTTCAACTCTTGGCAACCTGGAACACACCCAACGTTGAGCCGGGCGGCAAGTCGCGCCGCAAGTTCTTTTCCTCTTTTAGTAGAGCCTATTAAGAGCAGTTCGGGCTTGTGTTCGTGAGTTAACTGAGTTAAAGCGCTAAGATAAGGTTCAACCTGAAATTCCTGTAGTTGCTGATTATCCACTACTATGACTTTTTGGGCACCATAACCAACCAGTTCTTTTGCTTGGTCTTTAACGTCGTGTCCCAACATAACCGCTGTCAACCGCGTGTGCAGTTTGCTTGCTAGTTCGCTTCCTTTTCCAAGCAATTCCAATATTAGGTCCCTATTTTCTGAGTACACCCAGATTCCACGATGTTCACTCAACCCTTTTCACCTTCCCACAACGCCTTCTTGAATCAATGCCTTCGCTAGTTTCTCCGCGGTTTCCATAGCGGTTTCTCCTTTTATGACAATTTTCTTGCGTTCCATCTTCGGCGCGAGAACCGTTAAAACTTGAACCGCTGAGCCAGCTTCACCTACTTTCTCGCTTGCGATGCTAAGGTCAGCCGCTGCCCATATCACTATCTCCTTTTTTGAGGCTTTCATAATTGCCATTAGAGAGGGAATGCGGGGCTCATTGATTTCCTTAGTTACGGTTATTAAAGCCGGCGTTTTCGCTTTCATGGTTTGGGAGCAGTCTTCTAGGCCTCGTTCAGCGGTGACAGCGTCTCCTTCAACGCTAAGTTTTCTCACGTAGGTTATCAAAGGAACGCGCAGTCGCTCGGCTAGGCGAGGTCCAACCTGCGCTGAGAAACTGTCAATCGAAGCCTCGCCGCACAGTATGAGGTCGAAGGGTCCGATCTTCTTGACTGCTTCGGCGAGAACGTAGGAGGTTGCTAGCGTGTCAGAGTTTTCAAAGATTGGGTCGCTTATCAGGTAAGCCTTGTCGGCGCCCATTGCTAGCGCTTCTCTTAAAGTCGTTTTAGCGTCTTCTGGGCCAACTGTTACTGTGAACACTTCGCCTCCGAGTTTCTCTCTTATGCGTATGGCTTCTTCCAGCGCGTTTTTGTCGAAGTCGCTTATTTTTTTAGGTGCATCCACCGTTATTAGACGTCTAGTGGCGGAGTCAACTTTTAGTTGAGAGACATCTATTGCTTGTTTTACACATACCAGGATTCTAACCATCTCAAAGTCTCCTCAGTGATACCACTACCATTTATTCAGCTGTTTCATAAGTTTTTTCGAAGTTCCGTGAAAAAGTTAGAAAAATTTATGTTGAAATTGGTTTGTAAAGTAAACGCATTAGTAGCTTCTCTAAATGCTTCTACTTTACAGATAAACTTATATTGTAATGCGTTTTCTACTGTTCCAAAAGTGGATTTGGAGGATTGATTAAAATTGGCTACAAACATTTCTGGAATACCTGTCCTTATTTTAAAAGAAGGCTCGTCTCGTTCTAGAGGCAAAGAGGCACAACACGCCAATATTATGGCAGCACGAATCGTAGGAGAAGCTGTGAAGAGTTCTCTTGGACCCAAAGGCATGGACAAGATGCTGGTTGATAGCTTTGGCGATGTCACAATCACAAGCGATGGACGGACAATTCTCGACGAAATGGATATTCAACACCCCGCCGCAAAAATGATGGTTGAAGTGGCTAAAACCCAAGACGACGAAGTCGGCGATGGAACAACAACCGCAGTTATCGTAGCTGGAGAACTGCTCGCAAAGGCTGAAGACCTTATATCAAAAAACGTTCACCCAACGATTATCATAGACGGCTACCGAAAAGCAGCTGAAAAAGCCTTAGAAACACTTGAAAAAATCGCCTTAAAAGTGCAACCAACCGAGAAAGAGGCTCTTAAAAAGGTTGCAACAACCGCTATGGCAAGTAAATTGGTGGCTGAACACAAGGAGTATCTTGCCGACCTTGCGGCTTCAGCCATTCTGCATGTGTCTGAAAAGGTTGGAGGTCGGTTTAGGGCTGATGTTGACGACGTAATGGTGGAGAAGAAGCCTGGCGAATCGCTAACTGACACGAAGCTCATACAGGGTATCGTGGTCGACAAGGAAGTTGTTCATCCTGGCATGCCTAAACGAGTGGAAAAGGCTAAAATCGCTTTGCTTGACACCGCCTTGGAGATTGAGAAGACCGAGTTTGACGCTAAAATCAACATTGAGAGCCCAGAACAGATGGAAGCCTTCCTACAACAAGAAGAGAATATGCTGAAAGAAATGGTGGAGAAGATCGTTGCAACCGGCGCCAGTGTTCTTATTTGCCAGAAAGGCATCGACGACATGGCTCAACACTTCCTAGCCAGAAAAGATATTCTTGTTATACGTCGCGTTAAAAAATCAGACATGGAGAAACTGACGAAAGCGACTGGTGGAAACATAATTACAAACTTGAACGATGTGTCAAAGGCAGACATAGGCTATGCTAAACTTGTTGAAGAGCGCAAAATCGGCGACGACAAAATGACCTTCATCGAAGGGTGCAAAAACCCGCGTTCAGTAGCCATTCTCATACGAGGCGGAACAGAGAGAATTGTTGACGAAGCAGAACGTTCCATTCATGATGCTCTCTGCGTTGCACGCGACGTTGTTGAAGAGCCTAAGATTCTGGCGGGTGGAGGTGCACCTGAACTAGAAATGGCAAGTGTGCTGAGAGATTACGCACAGACTCTTCCAGGAAAAGAGCAACTTGCCGTTATGTGCTATGCTGAAGCATTGGAATCTGTTCCAGTGACTCTAGCTGAAAACGCTGGACTAGATTCTATTGACATCCTCTCCGAACTCCGAATGAGACATGAGAAAAAGCAAATCTGGGCAGGCGTGGACGCTATTAAAGGAAAAGTTAGCAACATGAACAAAGCAGGCGTATTTGAGCCTCTGACAGTCAAAAAGCAAATCATTAAATCTACAACTGAAGCTGCGACGATGATTCTGAAAATTGACGATGTGATTGCATCTGGCAAAATGAAGGCTCCTCCGATGCCTCCGGGAGGCGCCCCAGGCGGCATGGGACCGGGCGGAATGGGGCCTATGGGTGCTGGAGAGTTCTAGCCAAACGAGCCACGATAATAAAATCTGGATTGGTCCACCGAAACTAACTCGGTTTGAGAAAGCCAGAATAGCGGGAGCAAGGGCGCTTCAGATATCTATGGGCGCACCTATACTTGTAGAGCCTTCACAGAATCTTTCGAATCCAATTGACATTGCGCTCAAAGAACTGGAGTTCGGTATACTTCCCATGACGATTCGCAGAACCTTGCCAGACGGGACTTACCAGGACATACCTTTGAAATGGCTCTTGCGAAGCTAAACTTCTCTTTTTTCCCATTTTATTTGGAGGGAACAAGTTGCCCTCAAGAAACGTAACTACGCATGTTGACAAGGTGGAGCTTGAAGCTTGGCGTCAAGCCACATATGTTGTAGTGTCGTTGGCAGCTTTAGTTTTTCTTGTTCAGCGTCTTTTTGGCCCTGTATTTGAGGTTGTCTTTGAAATCTGTATCTTCTATGTTCCAGCCGTTGCCATTGCTTTGCTTTATCTATATTTTAATGCAAAGTTGTCTGTTAAGAGTCAAACTTGAAGAGCAACATTTTTCAGGTCTTTAGCGCTTTTCTAGCTTTTCTTAAGGTTTTTTCAATTCTTTTCCAGTGGGCGCCTTGCCAATAGATTTGTTTGCAGTTAGGGCATTCCCAGAATTCATTGTAGTGGGTTGAAGTTGTTTCTGGAATTTTATCAATGACGTTGTCTTTGCGAACAGACCGAATTCGAGTATTACACTTGGGACATCTAGAAATCTTCAAGTCAATCTCAAGTTCAAACTTGAATCGTTCAGCTAGGCTGGCAAGGTTTTCAGCTTCGTCTGTGCCTTCAATGAGAAACGCTTCTACACCTCGAGCTATGGCCCGCTGAAAAAGTTGAAGGTCACGAGTTAACAGAATACGGTTGGTTCCCTTTGCTTTCTGAATCAGCGCCTTATCCTCCATGGCAACCACGTATTCAACGTCTTGCCCTAGCATTCGAAGCCAGCGAGTTAATTTGCCAAGCATACCATCCGCAAGAAACCTCAATTTTTTCACCGTATGATCTGTCCGGTTCCAGGCTTGGCCACTATCTCTCCTTCATCCATAACCAGATTGCCGTTCACAAAGGTTTTCACAGGCTTACCTTTAACTTTCCATCCGTCGAAAGGCGAGAATTTGGCTTTAGAATGAAATCTTGACGCATCGATCTTGTATTCCCTTTTAACGTCTACTACCACCAAATCCGCATGGTATCCTTCGCTCAAGGTTCCTCTAGCGCTTAAATGAAATATCTCTGCTGGGTTCTTTGAAGTCAGCTGAACCAGTTTTGCCATGGTTAGGCGTCCTTTATCGACTTGCGTAAGCAGCAGCGGCAGCGTTGTCTCTAACCCGGCGATACCTGGTTTCACTTCCCATATCGATTCTCCTTGTTTTTCTTCCATCGTGTGAGGAGCATGGTCAGAGCCTAAAGTGTCAATTAAGCCTTGCTTCAAGGCACTCCAAAGCGCATTCACGTCTTCTCTAGTTCGCACTGGCGGAATGGTAACCGCCAAGTTCTTATAACGTTTCAAGTCCTTGGAAGTCAGTAGAAGATGATGAGGCGTAACTTCACATGTGATGTTGACTCCGCTCTCTTTGGCCTTTTTAATGAGGCTTAGGCCTTCTGCTGAGCTTACATGGCAGAAGTGAACCTGTGCATCCGATTTTTCTGCAAGTCCGATTATGCGTTGTACCGCTTTGGCTTCAACAGTTGCAGAATGCGCTTCTAGAAAGGCCTCAATATCGTTACGGTTTTCATCTTGTAATCTTCTCATCTTGTCTTCAAAAGCGTCCTTAGCTTCAGCATGTACCGCCACTGGAACATTTGCCCTTTTAACCTCTCTAAAAGCTCGCAGCACTGCTTCGTCGTCGCCGATGTTTAATCCTCCGATTTTTTCTAGTAGGAACAACTTGAACGCTACGGCGCCGTTATTTACAATGCTTCTAATCTCTTTGAGGCTCTCCGGGAAAGCCGAATAGAAGGCGACATTTACAGCAATCTTTCTCTTGGCAAGTTTCATGCGTTCCCTTAAAGATTGAACATCCATTGTTACCGGCTTGTTGTTGGGCATGTCAATGACTAGACTGAAGCCTCCAGCTGCGGCTGCTGCGGTTCCGGTGAAGAAATCCTCTCTGTAAGCGCGTTCTTGGTCACGTAAATGCACATGGGAATCTATTAGGCTTGGCAGTACAATGTGTCCGTTCAGGTTGATCTTGGAGGAAGCTTTCGGGAGATTTGTTTCTTTGGCTATCTTGACTATTCGCCCCTTTTCTATTGCAATACCCGCTTCTACAAATCCTTTGCGAGTATAGATTTTTCCGTTGTAGAGGACAAGGTCAACCTGCAAAGATTCTATCCTCTGTGACGCTTTCTTTCAAAGGCATAACGCAGATTTTCTACTTAAACCTTCACACTAAAGTAATTTTTTGTAAAAAGCGTATTTTACTTATAGTTTGGAAAAACAAGCGTAAGAGAGAGTGTTCACGTGCATCCATAAATTAGATAAGTGTCTCAAATAATAAAAATGTGCAGACAGAGGTATGTGCATGTCGGCTTATTTAAAGAAGGGGATAGCAGTCTGGATACTGGGGTTCCTAACTTTCTTAGCGTTTTTGAACGCTTTTAACGCAGTACTGAATTGGACGCTGTATGGTAGCGAGTTTGAATTTGAACCATATCTAATAGACCAATTCACCGGTAGAATACAAGTGACGCTGTACTTCTGGATATCTATAACTACCGCTTTCATTCTCTTGGGATGCACTGCTGTCATGGCGTTCCGCAAGCCACCGCTAGACCCAGACCTTATTGAGGCACTCGAAATGATAAACAATCATCTTGCGGCTAACAAGAAAGCGCTAGAGGAGGGCTTAGAGGCCAACACAAAATCCATAAAAACTATCAAGACTGACCTGATGGAAAGAATGGAAACTCAAAAAAGAGTTAACGAGAAGTCCTTCGAAACCCTCAGCGCAAGCCTACAGAGCACCAGAAAAGAAACGTTAGACGCCCTGAAAAAACAGAGAAAGGGACTTCAAGAGTTTAGCCAGGAACTTTTCTCGGCTATAGAGACAAGCATCAGCGGTGTTAGAGGAGAGGTGTTAGGGGCACTTGCAAAACAAGAAGAAGTCATAAGAAGAGTGGGACGCTCGAGCAAAAAGAGTATAAAGACCATTGAGAAGGCCATAGGCGACCTAGGTGAGATGAAAACAAGGTTAGAAACCCTGGAAACCGCTTTAGTGCTTCCTCAGCCAAAACTGACAAGTCATAGCAGCCCAAAGGACGTGAAAGGAATCGGTCCACGTCTAGCAGAAGAACTGGAGGCCACGGGGATAACTAACGTTGGCGAGTTTCTCACTGCAGATCCTACTGTGATAGATGAAGAAACGCGTCTAACTCGAGAGACGACCAAGCGCCTACAGGGAACAGTCCAACTTCTAATGATTCCAGGCATCGACAAAACAGATGTGGAGCTTCTAGAAAAGGCGGGCGTCACGAACAGAAAGGAACTGGCTGAGCGGGATCCCTTTGAACTCTCCAGAAAGCTAGCGGAAATCGCCAAAACCTATGTCGAAGAGAGAAAAATTTCAGAGTCTGAGAAACCCACGGTTGAAGAAGTCTTGTCTTGGATAAAGCTAGCGAAATTGTAGCTCTCCACCCTCTCCCCTTTTCCCTTTTTCAGTTTAGTCTAGTCTATTACTCCCGTCGCTATCGCAAGCTTCTCAGCAGAATCGTAGTCTAAATTCTTTTCGTCGAGAATAGTGTATCTCTCTGGCCTTAATGTGCAAGCCTTCACTAAGGCTTCTATCACATCCTTCGGCTTTACTCCCAGTTCCTTCGCAGTTGTGGGAGCACCTACCCTCTGCAATTTTTCTTTGATTCTTTTCCAGTTAATATGATGCAGACGCGCCATAAGAATCGTTCCAACTCCGCACTGTTCACCATGCAACGCATGCTTGGCCGCAATCAAATCTAAGGCATGGCTAAACAGGTGTTCAGAGCCGCTGCCGGGTCGGCTGCTACCCGCAATGCTCATGGCGACGCCACAGCTAATTAGAGCTTCTAAGAGAACTCGTAAGCCTTCTTCAACTTTGGGCTGAATGACCTCTGCGTTTTTCATCACTAATTGAGCGCTCATTGAAGCTAAACTGTCAGCGTACCCTCCGTAATACTCGTTCTTTACATCGTGAGCCAGCCGCCAGTCCCGAACAGCTGTTAGCTTAGAAATGATGTCTCCGCATCCGCTGGCTATTAAGCGATAAGGCGAATGAATAATAACCTGCGTGTCGACTACGATGGCCATAGGCGCTTGCGCCATGACGGAGAAAGGCTTGTTTAATCCTTTTATGGCGCCCAGAGGACTTGCAATTCCATCATGTGAAGCTGTGGTTGGCACGCTGATGAAGGGAATGTTCTGGTTGGCTGAGCTTATCTTTGCAACGTCGATTTTTGTGCCTCCTCCAACTCCGAGAACAATTTGTGGCTGCAACTCTTTGATTTTGTCTTTAACGTTTCTTAGGTCTTCAGCTGTGGAGGAATTTACAATGACACAGTCAACGTTCATGCCGCGGTCAGCCAATAGATCCATAACTTTTTGGCCGGCAACATCTTTCGTGTGGGAACCTGTAACTATGAGGGCGGATTTAGAGAAGCCGAGTTTTTTGCAGATGTCGCCTATTAGCTCTAAAGTGTTGTTTCCTAGGAATACTTCCCGCGGAAGCTGCATGCGATGCAACTTTAAGCTCAAGCACAATCACGTTTCTTATGGGCAAATCAACCAAGTATTAGGGCTTAATATACTTTTAAGTTAGACGGTATTTTTTAAATTACCGTTTAAATCTTGAAACCTTCTCTTTACGCATAAGCAGCACCATCTCCATTACACTACAGAAAGAAATGAGAGTATTTAGTGTTCTGCTTCATCTTGCTTGATACTCACATTCTTCTGTAGACTATGACTGCTAGTAGTGTTGATTTATTTTGAAGTTGTTTGGGTTAGTATTCTTGGTTCTTTCCATTCTTCTTTGAGGATGCTGTAGATTAACATGTCTATCCATTTTCCCCTGCTGAAATTTGATTTGCGCATTGTTCCTTCCCTCTCAAAGCCAGCCTTTTCCAAGACCCTTTGAGAAGCTACATTTTGCTGATTAGTGCGAGCTTGAATACGAACTATGTCCTTTGAAAGAAACAGGTAGTCTACCATGATCTTGACAGCTTCAGTGCAGTATCCTCTACCTCTTTCACTCGGAATGATGACGCCCCCTATCATTGTTCCCCAGCCATGAGCAGCATGGCGGATTAAACCTATCTTGGTTCCATCCTTTTTTTCTATGAAGAACCATCTTTCCTTAGGACCTAGACTATCATACCACTTCTCTATGTCTGCTCTAGAGAACATTAGGAGTGGTTCATATTCACCATTGATTTCAGGATTATTAACCCATTCAGCACAGAGAGGTAAATCCTCCCTCTCCACAACTCTCAGATTCACTGTTTTACCTTCAAGCATCCCTAACACCATCCAAATGTTGTGGTGTAAGAGGTTTAAAAGAACAACTCACTTCTTGTAATCACAATTTGATACTATGCGTAATGGGAGTTAGGTCTTCCATTTCAGTTTTTATGACTTATGGAAGAAACTACTCTTCTTTGGACATTTCTAAATAGAATATTTCATCCTTGATCCATTCGTTTTTTATTTTGAACTTTGTTTTTTTGGCTAGTTCCTTAAAATATTCAATGTTCTGTTTTTGCCATTTCACTCCGTATCCAGCTTCTATCTCATCATGCGGCAGTCTAACTCTTAGATGTATCATGAATGCTTTATAGTCTCCAATTCTCTTTGGAATTTTGACATCCCATATCAAGAACTTTCCTCTGTCTTTTAGAACTCGATGAACTTCTTCAAATACTTTCAAATGCTTATTTCTTGGAATGTACATTAGTGAAAAGAAAGAGGTACAAGTATCAAAGGACTCTGGAAGAAATTTTAGGTCTGTTGCATCCATAACGACCTTCAATGCTTCATTTTTAGTTTCTTCCAATTCTCTCTCGCTCTTGTCAATTGCAACAACTTGCTTATCATTCAACTTACCTATTATTCCCTGTCCTCCCCCTCCGATATCTAAGATGAAACCATCTGTTTCTATGGGATTTAACTCGATTGATTGCGGTTCAATACTGTAGGTGAATTCTTGTATGAATTCCATGATTTGATTAAGTAGCTCCTCATTTCCTATGTTCTTGGCTATCTGTATTGCTTGATGTATTTTTTCTCCTGCTTCCTTAAGGTTGTCTGCTTCAATATCCAATTCTGCAGCTTTTAACAGCTTTTTTATTTTTCTCTCTTCCCCACTCAGTGAAGACATCCTCCAGATGAGTTTAGATCACTTTATGAACTGTGATTTAATTGTTGTATTTGTTGTAGTCTTTGTTCTCTTTTCTGCATTTCATTGTAGAGGTATTCGAGCCACTCAAGTCACATTCCTGAACTGTTAGCTTATAATAGTCTTCAGGTGATCTTCCCAATAATAGCTATGTATTGTGCATCTTCAGAATCTATGAACTCTTTAACTTTCCATCCTGTTCCTTTCAGGATTGCTTTCATTTCCTCTTTGGACACCAGCAAATAATCAAACCATCTGCCAACATATTTTTGGAATCTAATTCTTATTCTTATTTGCCCACCCATTCTTCCTCTTTCCTTGTTGATTCTCTGATATTCTAAGTGGAAGGGATTATCTGTCTTGTATGGGTCAAGGGTTTCTGCGACAATTAATGCACTTTCAGAAGTCATCTTATGGAATTTTTTCAGCAACCTTTGAGCCTTTTTGAAACTGCTAAAGAGACCGAAGTTGTTGCCCATCATAATAATTGTGTCAAAAGAGTTCTGCTTGAAATCTATGTCTTCAATTGACATGATTTTGGCTTTCTTCAATCCTCTTGACTTAGAGACCTTTATTGCGAGTGGGGATATGTCAATTCCGAGAACATCAAAACCTTTTTTCTGCAAATATAACGAATGCCTACCAGCACCACAACCTATGTCTAAAACTCTTCCCTTCACATTTTCCATAGCTTTCTGTTCAACTGGAGACCAATCTTCATACCGAGAAAAGTAGATCTTTGGACCATGCATAGAAGTGTCAATGTAACCGTCATCTCTTTCCACTATTTCAAAAAATTCTTTGCCCTTGTAGCAAGCCCACATCTCTTGACCATAAGCATCTTCTTCAGGTTTCAATGATTTGACTCTTCTCATGAATCATATATTTCATTTCAAGTTGCATTAATAATTTAAGGCCCACACATCTGCCATCTAGGTTTTCATGCACCAAACAGCTTTTATACTTGATAACATAGAAACAAGTCTTCATGGATCCGATTTTGACTGCAGCTGTTGTTCTTTTGGCGTTTGAGGCTGTTTGGAACACATGGGAATTTTCCATGATTTACAGATTACGCAAAGCCCCCAAGGCTGAGTTCGTTGAAAGTCATTCACAGATAGGAGAAGGCAGCGAGTTAGTGGCTTTTGTTTTGGCTGGCATCCTTCTTTATTTGTCCGACATCAACATAATCCTAGTAGTCATAGTTATCGTATTGGGCATTTATCACTTGGGGGGGACAATCACAAACAAAGATCGGATGTCAAAGATGTCTGAGGATCTAATGCGAAAGATGTCTCCTTTCATAATGGCAATATGTGCCATTGAGGTTATCTTGTCAATATATGTAATAACAACAGTTATACCTCTATTATGAAGATACTACCACAATTCTTGCGGTCTTTCTGTTTGAATCCGTTTTTTACCACCTTTTCTTTTTAATGAAGTTATGAACTTTAGGCAATTGTTTTTACTTAATATTTCAGTTTTTGGGTTTGGGGATTAAATTTCAAGTGTAGCACTAACAAATGAATGTCTGACTTTTGGCTAAGAGCTTTTATTAATCGCTTTTCCGCTCTTTTCAAACAACTTCCATTTACCTTCAGTTATGACTTCAACTTTTCCATCGATAACTTTCAAGGCTGTTTGATCATCAATCGCATATAAGGAGACATCAATTTTTGCAGCCCATTTTTCAATATTTTCAAGCGTTGCTTTGGGAACCATGTTGGAATTGAGGTGTGGGCGAATCACAAAATCCACTAGATGCATGGTCTTATCGCTACCTGCATTGATTGGTGCTTCCTCGTCATATTCATCATCATAATAGACTCCAGTTTTCTCAAAACGTTCAAGACTAAAACTTATGCTGTGTGTTAGGATCATACTCCCGGCACTAATACCTACATATGTTTTTCCTTTCTCAAGTAGCTCAGGTAGAATATCAAAAAGACCTGACTTTTGCATCCAGAAGCTGAGATAAAAGAAGTTTCCTCCTCCGACAATTATAGCATCTGCCTCTTCAACTTCTGGTAGCCAAACGTCCTTATTCAAGCTTGGTAGAGCAGTTAACTCTAACACTCCAAATTTTTTCCATCCTAAATTGCCAAGGCTCTGTAATGTTATCCAAGCATAATTGTTTCCTTGGGGATATGCATAGATTGCTGTGGGGACAAACAAAGCCGTGGATTGATTGATTGGCTTGCCTAACAAGTCTATAAGTGCTTTTCGGATAAGCTCATTTGTGATGCCTATTGAGGTAAGAAGAAGTTTCCTTTGGGTCATGACAGTTCATCCCTCTGACTTCATCACACGGAATCTAATTTGGGTTCTGGTAAGCATGCATGCATGTGGGCAAGTCCCTATTTCAACAAAGGTATCTATTTTTGTTTTTTTGTCGCATTGGCCAGTTTTTCTAGTCCAGCATAGATTGTTCCTCCTGCGACAATTGCTCCTACCATTATCAAAGCACCTGCAATCAAAGTCGCAATTTCAATACTCATTTAATCACCTCCCTACAAGCAAACATCAATCAAACATAGCACAGATATTTTCAAGCTATATTAGAAATTTTTGGGTTTGGCTTAAATTATTAATCCTTTTTTTAGATGAGTGGAGAGAATAATAGCCATCCTCCCAAGACTGCTTCAAAAAGGAAAATTAACAGACCCCCGAGGTAGGCGGGGACTTTAAAGTTAGGGTGGACACGTATTATCCCGTTACCGAAGCCCTCGATGATGCTGGCAACAATTCCAAACCATCCAAAAATTGCGGGTACAACTCCATAGGTAATAAACAGGATTGAGTATGCGAGCGTACCAATGGAGAATAAGATTTGTGCAAATGAGAAACTAGAGCTTTTTGTTTTGAGAATGCTACGACCTGCATCAATTAGAGCATTTTTTTCAGCACCACTAGTACCTGGATATTGTCTTGCTATGTTGAGAAGTCGCCAGTAGTTCTTTTTATAGTAGATTTGGATCAAGCCTTCTCCTATTCGAAAGGTGACCCAAACAATTCCAAGTATTAGGCTATATGAACCAAAAGCAAAAAACAACATTATGGCAAGTGCAATTATGTTAAAATGCTCCATGAGAATTAGCACGAAGCCTATTTTAAATTTTTTTGGATCATCGTGAATCTTTGGCAGTTTAACGTCTGAGTCCAACTCATTAAATGTTATATAACCAAATCTCTCACTTGCGAAAACCAATATTATATCCAACCAAAAGAGAAAACCAGATAAGACCATTTCGATAATCAAAGGAAATCCCACAATTAATTCTTCTATACCTCTTCAATTATTCAAATCTTAATTAATTCTTTTAAGGTTGATAATATTTTGCCTCAAAAGTAAATCAGAAATTTTGGAATAGAAGCTAGCTAAGCTAGCTTGTCTGGAGCTTCATATAAGTCAATTAACTTGTGTTGACCTAAAAATTCTGCTGCGTTGTTAATGCAATTCCAAATATCTCTATTCCTTTTTCAGCAGGGATTGCTAACAACGTTTCTGTTTTAACGTTTCCTAAACTACCTGTTTTAAGAAGTCCCTCCATAGCTGCTTCGTTACTTGGAACCTCCATTATCACAACCATATCGTATTGACCCATAGTGTAATAAGCTGCTGTTATTTCTCCCCCTAAAGACTTACCTAATTTTCTTGCTGCTTCCAATCGCTTTGGAGAATCCATAATGTTTTCCATTCCCTTCTGAGTAAACCTTACAAGAACTATATATGTAGGCATATTTCCTTCATCTCCTTTATTTATTTATACTTATATAGCTCTACACCTTGGAGCTTTTTAAACTAGTTAGTCTAGATCCATTTAATCTTTGGTTCGACGTAACTTTTATGTTGATCAAGCGCGCGCGCTTCAGGGATGTCCTTTGGATAGCCAAGCACGATAGGTCCGTATATTCGTTCGTCATCCGTTAGCTCGAGGGTTTGTACGACATCGGCATTGCCTTTGACCATCATACCGAATCCCACATAACAACTGCCAAGACCGAGAGAAAGTGCGGCAAGCATGATGTTCTCGCAGGCAAGTGCACAACTCACTGCGTAACTCGCTGGGCCTATGACAAAGAGGATGACAGGTGCAGAATAGTAAACCATGTCTTTGGGTTCGTCCATCGCCTCATAAAGCGTCATTGCTTTCTCGTAGACTTCAGGAAACGTCTCCTTCATGCTTTCGATGAACTTTTTCCAGATCGGAAGCGTGGTCTGAACGAGTTTTTGCTTGAACTCTGGGTCCTCGACAACAACAAACCGCCAAGGCTGAAAAAGAATCTCTCCTTTCACCATGCGCCCTTGTGAAGGTGCCTGATTGCCAGCCTCGATGATCGTATTGATGATATCCCTCGGAATTGGTTTTGGCTCATAGGACCTGACCGACCGTCGCTTATTTATCACCTCAATTACAGGATTCATTATTCAATTCACTGTCAGGAGGCTATGACCTGACAGACATAAAAGCTTTAGCTAGCTAGTAGTTTGGGACTAAAATATTACTCGTAAGCTAGCTCGCAGACCCAGAAGCGATTGCAGATGAATTGAATCCTCTAACTATAAGCCATACTGCAAGAATCATTTCTTGCGCGGCTATTGGAAGAGCCAAAATCTCTATCAATGGAGGACTAATGCCGAACATACGTACAGGGGCTGTTGCTAACCACAATGCGCCTCCAATAAGACCCAAGACTG
>JAUWZP010000053.1 GCA_030615265.1 Candidatus Bathyarchaeota archaeon | reverse complement strand
GCACAACTTTCGAAGACCTCGGCAAAGAGTTGAAAATGAGTCTACCTCTAATATCGTATCACATCAATGGGAATCCAGAATCGCAAGGACTGGTACAATTAGGTCTCGTGGAGACTGTTGGAGGCTCTAAAGGCAGGATTGAACTGCAATTAACAACGTTAGGCCGCTTGCTTATTAGAGGCTACATAGTCTAGGTTGAGGAAATTGTCGCCAGATTTTTTGAACGAATCTGAAGGGAAATTCAACGGAATTCAGGCAGTACCTGGAATCTAAACCGAATTTGAATCTGCGCGAGCCCGTTTCTTCGCATGATCTTTCACAGGCTCTTTGATCTCTTGCAGATTTTCGACACGAAAGTTATAAATCCTTGAAGATAAAATACAATTACTGTTCTCCAAGATTGCCATGTTGTTGTATAAATGAGATGGTGTTATGAGTACCCATGCAGAAGACCTTAAACTGCGGTTAATGACAATCGAGCTGCTTCGAACGGCGAAGAAGCAGTATACCTATCGAGAGTTGTCAAGCAAAACAGGGTTACCCGTGACTGTTCTAAGTCGTTATGCTAAGGGCCACGTTTTGCCTAACACTGAACGCGCTCGCCTTTTGGGGCGAACCTTGTCCAAGATGGTTGGCTTACATGTGGAGTTGAGACGTAGAATAGTATTCAACAAAGACGGCTATTTTAACAACACCAATATTATAGGTGACTTCAATATTCTGAGACAGGCGGCACATCATGCTTTGGCGACTTTTGCTGGAAAACGCGTAACCAAGATTTTAACAGCGGCGGTTGACGGCATACCCCTTGCTACTATGGTGGCTAACTCGCTTGGCGTAGGTTTGGCAATCGCAAAACGGAACAAAGAGGTGGGAGTACCCGCTTTCCTAGAAGAAACTTACGTGTTGAGAGATTCAGGTATTACTATGACGCTTTACCTGCCTAAAGATGCAATGAAGAGGAGGGACAGCATACTTATCGTAGACGATATGATTAAAACTGGGGAAACTCAAGCCGCACTTGTTAATCTTGTTCACAAAGCAAGAGCTGAAATCTCGGGGGTTTACGCACTTATTGCGGTCGGCAACGAATGGCAGAAGAAGATAAAGCTCCCCAGAGGCTGTCCAGTTGAGGTTGTAACCAAGTTGCGCGCAAGAGAGAAAAGCTAGAAGAACTGTTCAAACCACATTATTTGCGCATTTGACGCTTCTCTTTTCTGCGAAGGTCTTTACCATGTCGTAACAAGGCTGTTTTAAAATTCACAAAAGATTTTCCAGCAATGCCGTTTTTTCTCCAGAAGGCTTTCAGTTCTCTTAATGCTTGTTCTGGATTTTCCGTCTCTATGATTCCCAGTCTTTTGGCTGCCAAAATGACAAGCGGAGTAGGTTTCGGGTCTGCTTTGCGCCATAAACCTCGTAGGTCTCGTAGGAAAATGCTGACGGTTACGTCTCCTATGCCCTTTCCCAGCTCTTTTAATCGCTTTTCCAGGTCAAGGGAGTCCGTTGCATCTTCGTGAAGTTTGTTTAGGCTTCCGCTATATTTTGTGTTTAGGTTTCTCATGACTTCTAGGAGTTTGTCTGCTGTTTTGAAGTCGTAGCGCGTGTAGCCTCCTTCGTCAAGTATTTCGACGAGTCCGTTCCAACCTGTCTCGAGAATCTTGTTTGGCGTCAGCACTTCTCGTTTCTTGAAGCATCTGTAGGTCTTAATCACAGAGGTTTCAGTTATAGGTGCGCCAAACAGAACTGATGCCAGAAACCATTTGAAGATCTCCTTGTCGTCTTTGCCGGCTAGGTTGATCTTCAAAACTTCGGAGTACCTCTCGCCAAGACTTTCAACTAAGGATTCTAGGGCTTTCCTCTCCATAACAAATTCACTTCGCGAAGACAAAATTCATAGAGGAATAGGTCTTATAAAGAAGTTTTAGCGGAGGTTTCAAAACGAGAACCATAGAGTGGAAAAACGGTGTTGTCATAACAATAGACCAAACCAAACTGCCTAACAAACTTGTTTTCCTAAGAATGAAAGACTGCCACCGAGTAGCTTCTGCAATCAAAGACATGAAAATTCGAGGAGCCCCCCTCATAGGAGTAGCCGCAGCCTACGCGCTGGCTCTCACAGCCTACAACTCGAAAGCAAAAACCAAAAAAGAAGTGATAAAAGAGATCGAAAAATCAGCCAGTCTCCTAAAGAAAACTAGGCCAACAGCTGTGAACCTTTTCTGGGCAGTAGACCGAATGGTACGCAAAGCCCGTGAAAACACTGGCACGGCAAAGACAGTGGCTAAAGCTGTGATTGAAGAAGCCTGTAAAATGGCAGATGAAGACGTAGAAACAAACCGCAAAATGGGTAAACACGGCTCTGCTCTGCTCAACGATGGCGATGTCATTTTAACCCATTGCAATGCGGGGAGTTTGGCAACCGTTGACTACGGCACCGCGCTTGGCGTTATACGCGTAGCATGGGAACAAGGCAAAAAAGTCAGTGTGATTGCAACTGAGACGAGACCTAAACTGCAGGGCGCAAGACTCACAGCCTACGAGTTGCAGCAGGATGACATACCCGTCACCTTGATTACCGACGGTATGGTTGGCTACGTTATGCAAAAGCGTCTCGTGGACAGAGTCATTGTAGGCGCAGACCGGATAGTTCGGGACGCGGTTATTAATAAAATCGGCACTTTCGGAGTCGCCGTGCTTGCCCATGAGCATGACATTCCATTTTACGTAGCTGCACCGACTTCCACCTTTGACTTGGCTCACTCAGCCAGCGAAGTTGTCATTGAAGAAAGAAACCCAGACGAGGTTACACATTTTGGCGCTCAAAAAATCGCTCCAAACGGAGTAGAGGTGCTTAACCCCGCGTTTGACATCACTCCTATGCAATATGTAACCGCTATTATCTGCGAAACGGGTGTCTTATCCCCAAAAGATTTAGAGAGACATGCCAAATGGAAAACATAAAGCCGAGAGAGGTCTCAAAAGAGGCCGCTAGACAGTTCCTTATTTTGAGGCAAGGTTTTCTTAAAGCACAAAAAGGCAAAAGAGGAACGCTAGAAGCAGTCAAACGGCTTGAATGTGTCCAAACAGATCCAATAAAGGTTGTGCAGCGTAACCAGCATTTGGTTCTTCACAGTAGGATTGTTGATTACAAGTCTTCTTACTTGGATGAGTTGCTTTACAAGGACAGGCTTATGTTCGAATATTGGTGCAATGAAAAATCTATAATCCCAATTAAAGATTTCCCTTACTTTCGCTATCGAATGCAGAATCCGTCACAATTTCATTCTCCATTTATTGAGCGCATCAAAGCCAAAGGAAAAGAATTGAAAGATGTAATCTCTCATGTTCTGTCGGAAATCAGAAAGCATGGACCACTCTCAACGCGAGAATTCAAGCAGAAAGGAAAGATTAAAGGCAAAGTGGTTACGAGCGTTTTAAACCTGCTCTGGGACCGCGGCGACATCATGATTCATCAAGTAGAAGGAAATAGGCGGTATTACGACCTGACCGAGCGCGTGCTTCCCCAGAAAATACTAGAGCAGGAAACTCCTAGCATTGAAGGTTATGAACGATTCATGATTGAGAAATACATGAGAGCCTATGGACTCGTTGACACACGCAACTGGAGATTTGGCTGGCTACCATTAAAAGCTTCTCAAAGAAAAATCGTAGTCAAAGAGATGGTTGAAGAAAACAAGTTATGCCCAGTTAAGATTGAAGGCGTTAAGCATGTGTACTATGTTTTGAATGAACATTTGAGTTTCCTTGAAAATTCTGGTAGATCAATAAGCGAAAAGGTTCATTTCGTTGCACCATTAGACAATCTTTTATGGAATCGCCGAATGATTTCGGAAATCTTCGACTTCAACTATGCCTGGGAAGTGTACAAGGTTCCAGAGAAGAGGGTGTATGGCTACTATGCTATGCCAGTTCTGTATGGCACACGCCTCATCGGAAGACTAGACCCAAAACTTGACAGACAAAACAAGACAATGATTGTCAATTCTTTGCTCTTAGAAGAAAAAAACTATGATAAAGGCTTCGTGATTGAACTTGCCAAAACAATGCAAAGATTTCTCAGATTTCATGATGCATCCCGGGTTAACATCGTGAGAACACAACCAAAGGAATTAGAAAATGCATTGATGCGCGCGTTAAACCAGTTGAGAGAGTTTAAATCTTAACAACATACTATCATTACTAAGCTGGAAGGTTAAGGGCTTGACTCAACCTAGAAGCAAGACAGAGGTAACACGTAACGCCGAATTCAAGAAAATTGAGGCTCTTCTGCGAGAAAAAGACATTCTTGTTTCTTCAGAAGAAGCAGAAGTCACTGAAAGACTGTCCTCTCGCGGTTACGGCGTTCCTGAAAACGAAAAACTAACGCTTTCCTTCTACGAAGCCCTGTTTCTCCTCAGCAAAGGAATAATTGAAGTCAAAAGTAAGAAACCTAAGAAAAAAATTGGTTTCGAAACGCTTCTTCAGCGTTACCAATCTTTTGAAAAGAATGCTTGGGTCAAATACCTAATTTACCGCGACCTCAGAAGCAGGGGATACGTAGCTAGAGAAGGATTTGGCTTAGGTATCGACTTCCGTGTTTACGAAAGAGGCGAATACGGGAAAGAAACCGCAACCTACCTGATATTTGGGATTCAAGAAGGACAGCCCGTAACGGTTGAGGAACTAGCCCGAGCCCTAAAATACGTTCAAAGCCTAAAAAAGAAGCTGGTGCTTGCCGTCCTCAACAGAAGAGGAGAAGTCGTTTATTATTCCATTTCACAACTAACCCTAAAGTGAAAACATAAGCATTTAGCTGACGTTTTTGATCCGCTATGTCGAATTTCCTGCTGATGGACAATTGCGGTCAGAGTAAATTATTCTTACTTTCTCTTTTCTCACTAACTGAAAGATTGCACGTTTTGTCTAATAGAAGATGTTTTCACAAATGATAAAACCTGAATGCAACAACAGTTACGACGCCAAGAGAAAATGGAAATGAAAACTGCGCGCGCATCAGTAGCCTTAGAGTGTAGCCTAATATCTGTTTTTTCTATTCTTTTGTAGGTACAGTGGAATTATGGTTCAACTCTAAATCTTTCGTTTAGCCAAGACCTTTCTGAAGCTTTTCCCACAATGGTCGAAGAGACCTATCGTAAGCTCTGTTCTCTTGCCACTTTTGTCGGGGCGACCAGCCATCTTCCAAGATTTTCTGGGAGTAGAGACTTCCATTCCACACTTAGGACATTTAGCCATAACTTTCTTCTCCATTACAACGCATCATTCTGTTATGATGATAGATAAAAGATTATCGTCTATTTCCGAACCTTAGTAAAGCCAATTACAAAGAAAAGATTAGGGTGTTTAGTGTTTACTTGTTTTGGTCTTCCGTAGGACTTCCTTAGCGAAATCTAACCATAGTGTAGGTTTTAAAATGCTCTTTCTAACGCCTTCAAATGCAGATCTGCACACAAACTTTCAGGTTGAATCAAAGCATGTTCCCCATATACTTTCCTTCCATCAAGTTTTACATCCCAATAGCAGTATCTAACGTAGCCGTCAGCACTTTTCTGCGGATGGTTTTCGTGATATTTACATGGTGCCTTTTTGTCTTTTTTAGGAAACTCTGAAGTGTTTTCTTCAACTTTCGCTATAACAAAAACGTCTTTCACAGCTTTAAAATGCAAGTTTCTCTTTCCTCTATTTGCAATATTATGTATTCTTTTAAAGTCGCATTAATAATTTAAGGCACACACAAAAAAACTGAAATTTCACCTGAAAAACTCTGGAATAATTTCTGAATTCCTGAAAGCTGAAAAAATAAAGGTGATGAACTGAGAAAGATCATATTGAGGAAATGTCAAAGTGTGCAAGTAGGGATTTTCGCCCGATTTTTTAACCCTAGGCATGAGTGTAATATCTAATTCCTTTCTGGCTTCTAAATATTCCGTGTGTATGATAAATAGTGTATATACATGCATTCATGCGTTTCCAGAAGTCCCATCGAATGCTATCTACCACCTTTTTCGTGAACCCATCAATAACATCATTTGCAAGAAAATGTGAATGCACTATGTTGTTGCGCTTCCTTTGATTCTCTACTCATACTACATCGATCACTCTGTTTGTTAGTTCAGTTTTTATGATTTATGGAAGGTTCTTTGGAATTCTATTATTTTCATTTTAAGCTACATTAATAATTTAAGGAGAAATGGTTTATAAGATAATTCTGAGCTTGGTGAATAAGGTTCAACTCAAATGCCCAGAATTCTGCGCGCGCATAAATGTTAACTAATAGCTAACCTTAAAGTGAAAACATGAACAAAATTACTGGAATCATACGACTTACCCGTCCAATCAACTGTATAATCACGGGGTTCGCAGTGCTCGTAGGAGCAATTGTTGCCAACCGAAGCCTATCTTTCGGTAACACCACATTAACTCGTATGGCGCTTGGGTTCATTACAGGGTTCACTTTTCTCGCCGCAGCCAACACAGTTAACGACTACTACGACAGAAAAATTGACGCAGTAAACGAGCCCAATCGTCCCATACCAAGCGGCGTAGTTAAACCAAACGAAGCTTTAGGCTACGTTGCAGTCTTAAGCATCACAGGATTCCTCGCTGCGTCTCTCACAAGCATTCCTTCGCTGACCTTAGCAGCAATCGCTTGGCTTCTGTTCACATATTACGCCACAAAAGGCAAAAGAACCGGCATACTTGGAAACCTCATTGTCAGCACTTGCATTGCCATTCCGTTTGTCTATGGCAGTCTTGCAGTAGCAAAGGAGGTGTTGTCGCTAATTGCAATTCTCTTTGCCAGCATGGCTTTCTTTTCAACTGTTGGAAGAGAAATAACCAAAGGCATTGTGGATGTAGAAGGTGACAAGCTTGAAGGCGCTAGAACAGTGGCTGTCCTTTATGGTTCGAGAAAAGCCGCGTTTTCTGCAGTTATCTTCTATATCTTAGCGGTGTTTTTCAGTTTTCTCCCACCACTCCCATGGCTGCTGGAAGAAGTATCTGTTTGGTATATTCCCTTTGTTGCCATAGCCGATTTAGGCTTCATGTTTTCGTCTACTTCGCTTCTTCGCAACTATTCACGCGAAAACGCAAGAAACGTTAAGAATATAGTACGAATATGGATGGTTATAGGCTTGTTCGCGTTTGTTGTAGGAACGCTCGCATGAGGCTGATGCAATGTCCATGTTCAAAACAGTCCGCGGAATGAGAGACTTTCTGCCCAAAGATGCAGAAAACTTAAGATACGTAGAGCAGGTTACCAGAGAACTTGCTGATCTGTACGGGTACGAGGAAATCTTAACGCCAATCGTGGAATCTCATGAACTTTTAGCTGCAAAATCCGGTGAAGAGATTCGACAACGCATGTATGTTTTCAAAGATCTCGGAGGTCGAAAAGTTGCGTTAAGACCTGAATTCACGGCTTCTGTTGCTCGATTAGTAGCTACCAAATTGAGAAATGCACCTAAACCACTTAAACTCTTCAGTGTTGGCAGCCTGTACCGCTATGATGAGCCTCAGTATGGACGTTTCAGAGAGTTTTGGCAAGCCAACTACGAACTTATGGGCTCTGAGAAGCCTGAAGCCGACGCAGAAATCCTCACAGTAACCAATCATTTGCTCAAGAAACTTGGTCTCCGCAATTACTACATCAAAATCGGACACGTAGGAATACTGCGAGGAATACTAAGTCAGGAAGACATCGTGGAACAGCAGCAAAACCATGTCATGCAGATGTTGGACAAAAAAAGCTGGGACGAGGCGTTAACAACAATAAAACAACTTGGCGCTTCACAACAATGCCTAACAACCTTGAAAAAAGTTTTTGAAACAAGAGGAAAGGCAACATTTGGTATCCTCAAGAAAACGGAGAAAACAGTTCAAAAATATGAAAGCGCAGTCGCCGCCGTACAGAATCTTCGACAAATCCTCACGCTTGCCACAACAGGCAACAAATTTGAAACACTCATAGAGCCAGGTTTCGCACGTGGACTCGAATACTACACTGGAATAATCTTTGAGGCGTATGTCCCTGAACTAGAAATTGCACTGGGCGGGGGAGGACGCTACGACAAGTTAATTGAACAGTTTGGAGGAGAACCTACACCAGCAGTAGGAGTGGCGCCGGGAATAGACCGCATCGTTCTCGCCATGAAAAAACAGAAAAACCAATTTAGAATCCGAACGGAAAACCGGGCTGTTGTCATACCTGTCAACGCAGAAATGAAGATTAAGGCTTTTGAAATCTCGTCAATGCTGAGAGAAGTCATGATACCTACGGAATTAGAAGTCACAGGACGCACTGTTTCCAAGGCGTTATCTGATGCAGATAGGCGAGAAATCACTTACGCCGTCCTTGTTGGACCTGAAGAACTCGCAGAGGGAAAAGTCGTCTTGCGAAACTTGATAACCCGAAAACAAAAAACTGTGGAGATTAAGGAACTCGTCAAAAAACTCAAAGCAACGAAGTAGAAGACTGCTCCGGGTCTTTCACCTTTTTCCTGCTTAATATTCTGCTCAATCCTATGGCTATGAATGCTAAAAATCCAAGCATGCCTACAACTATGGTTAAGAATGAAATTAAGACTTCAATGGAAACCGTGCTGGGATACAAGTCAGAGGCAAGTTCATACGCGTAGAAGTAATAGTTGAAGTACCAGTGGAGAAGTATAGGCGCTTGAAACCCGTACGCTAAATAAGCGAGACCAAAAATGAAACCTACCATAAACGTCGATGTCACCTTTCCAATTTCCCAACCAATGCCCACGAGAAGATGGGTCAATCCAAAAAGAAGCGAGGTAGCAAGGACCATAATCCATTCAGCTGTACTTATGCCTCTAAAACCATCAGCACCTACATTTTTCAAGCCAACCATCCTCTTTGCCTCTTCCGGATAGATAGGAGCAACAACGAGAAGTCTGAGAACCTGCCTTGAAGACAAGCCTGCAACAACCTTTCTTCCTGCCCAAAAAACATAGGCAATCAAAAAAAAGCCCATTGGGCTTAGCCGAAAACCAATTTCTTCAATCAAAGGTGAATACGCCAGCAAGAAAAAAGTTTCAAAAGGATTTGTTGGAAGGGCGGGTTCACCAGTGGGAACACCTAACGCTGACTCTTGAAAATAGTGGATACCTATCACAGCTAATAATGACATGCTTGCAATGATAGGTAAGGCGAACAGAAAATTTCTGAAGAGTCGACTTACGGGTCGCGAAAAGGCAGTGCTTACGACTTTATGGAAACGTTCTCTCCACATCCAAGCAACTATGAAGCAAAGAAGGTAGATGCTCCAGATAAAAAGGAAAATCAGCCCTAGGTTAAGCGCTAATGGAGTTTCAAACTGAAATATCAGGAACAGCAGGATGGGCAGAGAATAAACTTGCATGCTTAACGTGCGTCCTTCTAAAGTGAAGAAGAAAAGCTCTAATCCTAAAAACATGGCAAGGAGATAAGAAGCGACAAGAACAAAAACAAACGTTATCATCAGCACTTTGAAAATCTTTTGAAAAGTCTCCCTTGTTCCGTTAAATGTCAAATAGGACACTTCAGTCATTTATAGCTTAGCAAATGGCTAATAACGCTAACTGTATGGTAATACAATTCCAAACTTCAGTGAACTACTTCAAATTTCTGTGCGATTCCATGAATATTTGTGAAAAAACAAAAATAGCTCTTCTAACATTGTAACTATGGATGCGAAAGAGATGAAAGTTTTACATTGTCGATAACATTTGGTGTGTCACATTACATATATACAATAGGGGGAAGCAGAGGTGGCAAAGCGACTTTCTTGTTTCTTTTGCGGAAAAGCATATTGAACATAGTTCACTGGGTTAAAGAAAGCGAGAAGGTTCTATCCTTTTAAATGTAAATGCAGTCTATGTAAGCAGTTGTTCATATTAGAATGGAGTGGGAAGCCGAAGATGCGAACAGTCAACGTGGACTTGCCAACAAAGATAATATTAGTTGTCTTAGCAGTTGTTGTGTCTTACCTTATGGTTTTTTTGCTTTTAAGCGCCTTTTTTATTCAACAACCCCAATCAGTGCAGGAGATGATGGGTCATATGATGAGCTTTAACACAAACGCGGTAACCGTTAATCTAGCAGCTTTTTCTTTGGCGTTGATCGTGGGAGTACTGGTTTCGGTTATGTTAAAGGCAGAACCAGTCACAAGAAAGATCGATGAGCTGGAGATAATCAAAAAGGCTCTATCAGAAGATGAAAAAGCGATCTTAGACGAGATTAGGAGAGCAGGAGAAATAACTCAAGACTCTCTAAGGTTCAGGTTAGGTTGGAGTAAAGCAAAGCTTTCAAGAATCTTGACGAACCTCGATAAAATGAACTTAGTACAGAGAGAAAGAATGGGTAAAACCTACAACGTTTTCTTAACGGGAAAAAGACCGAAAGATGAAGAAACGGTTTGAAACGGTCTCACTGACAACCTTTAATGGACATCGCGTTAATGTTTCCCCTAAAAAACAGAGGTGAAAAAATGAAATCTGGGTTAACTAAGCTCTTGATCTTCTTGGCAGTAGCCACAGCCTTAGCATCTATTGCGTTAACATTTGCTAAACCCTATCAAGTTGTGACGGAAGAGACAAGCGCAGAATATCACGAAGAATGCGAAGAGTTAATGGAGCAGATGCATGAAGAACACACCGACATGATGAACGAAATGCATCACAACAACCACAATACTCAAGAGCACAACGAGACCGCGGAGTCACAGGATCGTCACGGATGCCATTAGAATAGTCTAGTGCAAAACTAATCGCAGAAAAGAATCCTCTCTGAATTTTTCTTTTTAACTCCCACCAATAGTCTGCCATCTAGTCTAATTTTCAGAATTTGTCTGTGGCGGGCGGGGTGGGATTTGAACCCACGACCACAAGCTTAGGGGACATTACAAAGTCTATTGATTGGGAAGACTTTAAGGAATATTTGAATAAAGTCTACAGAGCTAATTGGAGCAAACAATGTTTCTGTTATGCTAAGAAATACTATCACTTTTTAGAGAATCCTTCTAAGTTGGAGACATTTAACGGATACACTAAGAACAACATTCGTAAGGCTCTAATCTCTCTGTCTAAATATTTGGGAGTCTACAGACAATTTAAAGCTAAAACGGAAGACTATGGGATCAAGTGGAGTAGATCAACAGCTATAGATGCATTCTTTCGTATGATTAACAACAAGAACCATGATGTTCTAAAATGGCTAGAAGAAAACACAAAGCTCTTAGATCGTAATTGTTCAACCTATCTGAAATTTGTTGTACTCTCAGGACTTAGAGCAAATGAAGCTATAGATTCCTTCAACCTCATAATCAAACTAGGTGCAGAAGGAAAACTTGGTGAATATTACAATGAAGACCTACAGACTCTAGAGCATTTTAGGTATCCCAAGCTATTCTTCAGAAATACTAAGAACTGTTTCATCACTATGATTTCTAGAACTTTAATTGAGGAAATAGCAAAGTGTAACCTAATGACTTACGACATTATTAGGAAGAAGCTACAGCGAAGAAACAAATCTACTAGAATCAATGAGCTAAGAGACTATTATGCGACCTTCATGGTTAGACATAATTTGATTAAAGAAGAAGTAGATTTGCTTCAAGGAAGAATAGGGAAATCAATTTTCATAAGACATTACTTCTCTCCAGCAATCAAAGAATTAAAACAAAGAGTCTTTAAAGCGTTGAAAGAGCTAGAGCAAAGAATACTCTCCTAAATCCCCTCTTTTTTTGTCATCGAACTAAAACCATTTCATGAACCCCATAGAAACGTATTATCGAACTGAAAAGGATTTGATGTGTTTCCACACTTTGTTTAACAGAAGATGCTTTCACAAATGATTAGTGTGGTTCCTCTGATAGTTTGTACCTGTGTACAACAAGCCTTAATAGAATCACAATCTTCAAGAGTTCATTTTACGGATGAAGCACTGCTGGTTCTTAAGTTTTAGAGGAACTCCTTTCTCTCTCTCTTCCAGCAGTGCTGACTCATATAACTCTAGGAAATAGTACTGTAACTTCTAGAAAATAATACCATAAGCAACATAAATGCTTTTCAACAATAGAGATAAGCACGAGAGAGAAAAGAGACCCCCTTCACCTTCTTCTTTTACTCTTCTACATCTTAAAGCAAGTGTAGAAGTTGGTTTCTTCACCTTTTTACAACAGCTAACTTAGCAATATGAGAAACGGATTTTGCATTCGGAACTTTTATACTAATGGAATTTAATATATCGAAGAAACCCAGAGCAAAGCAATTCTCTGGAAAGGTGGAGAACCTTGGTTAGAGCAATTTACAAGCTTGCGTTCATCTCTTTCTTTATGGGCTTTATGATACTACTGGAGCAATACATCGTTATCGGAGTCTGGTTTGAGATAAGTGATGTGCATCACGAAACCTTCTCAGTAGCCTTCTTTTCTCTCGGCTTTGGCATTCTTCTAGGGTTCGTTGGTAGGAGAGCAAAAACTCAATCTTAAACCTCTAATTGTAGAAGAGGCTTCTATTTTCTCTTCCCCTTTTTTCACTTCAGTTTTACAGTTTCTGTAGAGTTGGAGAAATTTAAGAACTCTTCTATGAAAGTCTCAACTAGACAGTTTGAAAAAGGATAGGAGAAAAGAATAGGGGTTCAGGTGGTTGCTTAGTTTCTCAAGTATAGACTGACAGAAACTAAGAGCCATCCTCCTACAGTCTCAGCCCTACCGTAGATGCCAATTTTGACTGTTGAACCCCAAACATAATACCTTGCTGAAACATTCTGTAGAGTGGTTGTCAATACATTTGTTGAGCCACCTTCAGGTTGGACATAGCTCTCTATTCCATCTACTATTGAAATTACAACAAAGCTAAGCTCAACATTGCTTGTCCAATTTCTGATGCCAAAATATACATAGAACTCTTTAAATCCATCCACTTCAATAGGAGCAGTTGTGAAAAGAGGTAACGCTTGCCAGTAATGGTCTGGATAGCTAACGTTTAGGTCTTTTTCAACGGTTATGACCTTTGAAGCTCCATACGAAACTCTTAGGTTTCCTTGTTCATCTAATGGAAAGTTAGTAACTTCCACTTCAGTAGATTCTTTTCCTTTCGGTGCTTGTGTAATGCTACTGAAGAGCAAACTCCCAAGTAGAAAAGAGATAACTGCAACAGACAGAATCATTAAGTATCTTTTCTTAATCAACGTATCACCTCCCTTCTCTCTTCTTATTGATTCACTATCTGAATTCAACTTGCATTAAAACTTTAAGGATGAATCTTCTACAGTCAAGAGTGATTGAGATGTCAGAGAAGAAGCCTAGAAAAAGAATCAAGATCAAAGGACATTACATGCAAGTGAGACAGCGTTCTACCAAGAAAGGTAGAAAAGGAACAATCATGGCTAAATGGA
>JAUWZP010000086.1 GCA_030615265.1 Candidatus Bathyarchaeota archaeon | reverse complement strand
GAGATAACCGCTTCCAAGGCAGGAGTAGTTAAGGAAATCCATGTTCAGGAAGGCTCAGGCGTAAGTCAGGGACAACCAATAATCACAATCGAATAATGACACATGAGCTAGGTATGGGAACATGTGAAATAGCTTTCCATTTTTCACATGTATGCATGGGGTGCCATCTTCGCTTATCTTTTCAAATGTGAACGTCAATTCGTGTTTTGTTGTTGTTAGACAAAGGAAAAGGGAGGAAAATCTGTTTTTATTTCAACCATGCCAGAAGGCTTAAACACAAGCATTTCGGTGAAAATTTTCACACCTTTTTTCACTGCTTTTCGGAGAAGCTGTTCAAACAACGGGTCCATTTCTCGATAGGGCCTAATCTTTTCAGCGTCGGGTCGTTGCACAGAGAAGAGAATCCCTGAATCATAGCCTTGCTCAGCTAAACGCGTAAGCGTGTTGACATGTTTTCTTCCCCTTTTTGTTGGGGCGTCTGGGAACATCGCAACCTTCTCTTCTACGTGTGTTACGCATTTTATCTCTAAGAAAAACTTGTGGTTGTCGCGTTGTAACAGCATATCTAGGAGAGAATTGTTCACCTTGACGTTTTCCTTCACGACACGATAACTTTTCAAGGATTTTATGAGTCCCTTTTGAACAGAGGTTCTAGCTGCAACCGAAGAATAACGTGTATCTACTATTATGGGCACATGGGAATGTTGAACAGCGAAAAGGTCGTAACCACTCTTGCGTCCAATGCGTTGTCGTCTCACTAGATAAACCTCAGCGTTAGGAACCAAAACCGTCAAAAGCCTACCAGAATTTGCAAGATGCGCCAGAGCGGTTTTGCCGTGAACTTCCACTTCCACCAGAAATCGGTTCAGCCGACGGAGAAAAACGCCTCTCTCAAACTTTTCATGAAGTCTAATCAAAGCCATGGCGAAACAGCAACCTAACATTATTTGAAAAGGATAACGTTTAATTACCTTAACCCTTCCTAAGTGAAGGAAACCTGGAGCTGAAAGCATGATTATTGTTCAAATTTCAGACATGCATTGCGCTGATGCAGAACAGTTCTTACGCGGCAAGCTAACTAGGGCGATAAACGAAATTAACGCTTTGAACCCTGACCTAGTTATTGTCGCAGGAGATTTGACAGACCACGGATTCAAAACGGAATTTGAAGAAGCCAAACGCTTCATCGACCAGATTCGCTGCCGCCAAAAGATCATAACTCTGGGCAACCATGACTCCCAATATACGGGGTATATGCTATTCGAAGAACTTTTCGGCGCCTCCTCTGGAATGCTGGACACTCCAGAATGCCGAGTTATCTACGTTAACACTGCGAGACCTGACAGAGACGAAGGCCGCGTGGGAAGAGACCAGATAAAGTTTATTGAAGAAAACTTCTCTAAAGACAAGTTCAATATCTTGGTTATGCATCATCATCTGATTCCAGTTCCCGACACAGGCTTAGAAGCCGCAATTGTCGAGGATGCAGGCGACGTCTTAAAGACGCTCTCAAAACTTAGCCCAGACCTCGTTTTGAGCGGTCACAGACATAGACCTTGGTCATGGAAACTCAACGACATCAACTTTCTCTTTTCAGGCGCCGTTTCAACCATAAGACTGCGAGGGTTCTTTGAGAACTCCTACAACGTTATCAGAATTGATAGCGGAGAGATTAAGCCTCAGGTGAAGATTGTTGGTGGCACTTTCACCGACTTTGACAAACTGATATTGAAACAGTAATAAACCCTTTGGAGCAACAAGTAGTGAGATCCTTCCAAAATCATAGTTTTTCTGCTACTGAAATGGACAGTTTTGAAGAACTCTTAGTGCCCTTGCTGAGACTTCGCAACTAAGGTCTTCAAAAGTTGGAAATCATGCTTTAAAGGATCTTTGTATTTGGCGTTGTGTAAAACTGCGGCTGGATGAAAAGTCGGAAGCACCGAAACTGGCAACCCGAAAAGCTTTACGGAATAGATTTTGCCACGAAGCTTCGTTATGCCTGCAGCTTCTTTAATACCCGACTTGGAGAAAACATAAGAGGTGGCGTGTCTGCCCAGAGTCACTATGATTTCTGGCTGAACAGTTTTGATTTGGCGTTTTAAATAAGGAGTGCAGGTTTCCACCTCAATTGGCGAGGGGGCTCGATTTTTTGGAGGTCTACATTTAACCACATTCGTGATGTAGACTGTGCTTCGAGAAAGATTGGTTTCGCTTAGTAGGGTGTCTAGAAGCTTGCCAGCTGCGCCAACGAAAGGTCTTCCTTTTACATCTTCCCAATAGCCTGGGGCTTCACCTATTAACAGTATCGTGGCGTCTAAGCTTCCTTCGCCTGGAACAGCGTTTGTCCTGGTCTCTCCTAACTTGCATTTTCGGCAGGCTTTAACCTCATCTGCAACTGCTTTCATAACCTCTTTTTTCGACATGTTCCACCATCTAATATTGGTCTGCTATGTTTAATCAAATAGAATTTATAGGAACTCTGACATAACACCGTTGTGGAATCCTAGACACAAAAAAGGTAAGACCGATGCCTCACAGCTTCCATGAACTCTACAGTCTAATGCCAAAGCTAGACTGCGGACTATGCAACAACCCTTCCTGCTCAACAATGACAAGAAAAATCGCTGCTGGAGATAACGAACCCAAGGAATGCCTCCCTCTTTCTGCGCTACCGAGATTCAAAGAAAACCTACAAAAGATTAGGCAGCTAGTGCATGAAGGAATTGAAATCGGAGCGAAAGGCACAGTGGTCAACGAAGAAACAGGCGTAACTTACATTCATCCCTGCATAACCGAAGCCGACAAGATAGCAGCTGAAGCAAGACTCGCATCGGGTGTAGGAGGCTCCCCAGATCTCAAATACGGCTTTTACGACCCCTTGCAGTTATGCGCAACCTTGAACCTAGCCGAGTTTTTTCAAGATGTAAAATGTTCACCAAGCCTCGGAATAGGAAGAGTTCACTTAGGCGACAAAACAGTTCTAATCTACAAAGATGGAAGAATCAACGTCCGCCAAGCCAAAGACAAAGAAGACGCCATACACACAATACGCCAGGCCTCACGAAGCTTATGGAGCGCCATAATATGCACATGCGGTAACACAAGCATAGACTGCGCATCAGGAGGATGCGAAGAATGCTCAGACGAGATCTGCCCAGTCATAGGCGGCGGACCACCGGATCCAACAGTTGCCAATTGGAGTCCAGCCAGGCAGACTGGAGCCTCAACAATTTTTGAAAGAGTCAAAACCTTAGAGACAAGAAAACACTTTGAGAATGGAATGAAACAGCTAGATGAAGCCTTCAACCTCTTCAAGCAAGCCAGCCTCCAGTTTTTGAATGAACATTCAGCTGACGGCTCAACTTTAATACTGATAGAAGAGAAGATTGTCCAAGTTAACAAGCTGGCTATACGGTTCATTGTGGAAACATCGAACGTTTACGACGCAGCCCTCGGATTGATACTAAGCGGTGTTGCAACTGACTTATCGAGAATTGCAGATGGACTGAAAAGTTTAACATCCTCGAAGAGCGATTTTTCGTCTCCAGCGTTTACCCGTCTTCTTTCAGAGGCAATAAACATAGCAGCCGAAGCTTACAACAGCTTCAGAACAGTCAACTTTGAAGAGACAAGGCAAATTGCCTTCAGATTTGAGGGATTTAGCAAAAAGTGGATGGAAACCTTCAGAGAGATGCCTCAAAAAAATGTGCTGATTGCAATTGAAAAGATTGCGGTAAACGGATTTTACATGTCACGGCTTCTCACGAAACCTTTACCGATCTGAGCCGACAATTTATCACTTAACACTTAACGGGATTAGATAGCTAAGCTAGGAGGCTTCAATTGGAGCTTCAACAAGTTTTCGAGTTTCATTTAGCTAGGGTTTCTGCGATCTCCTTTACAGTTGATACAAACTTATCGATTTCTTTTTCAGTGTTATAGATATAGACTGAAGCTCGAACGCTTCCAGGCTTGCCTAAGACTGCTTTGCTGAGAGGCAAGGCGCAATGATGCCCCGACCGCACCATAATGTCAGCTGAAACGTCAAGCGCTAAAGCCACATCATGCGGATTCAAGTCGCCCACGTTAAACGGCATAATTCCAACTCTATGTTCTGGTTCCGGACCATAAACTTCAACTTTAGACAGCTCACTCAAGCCCTCGTACATCTGCCTCACAAGAATTCTCTCGTAGCTCTCAATGTTTTCCATGCCAATTCGCTGTAAGTAGTCGATGGCTGCGCCAAGCCCGATAGCCGCCGCAACATCAGGTGTTCCAGCCTCAAAACGTCCCGGACTTCCATCCAACGAGTAACTGTCAAGCCCTACATCGCTTATGGTTCCACCGCCGATACAGAGGGGTTCAACCTCGTCAATCAGCTCTTCACGAATGTAAAGGACACCAGAACCTGTAGGTGCACACATTTTGTGACCACTAAAAGCTAGGAATTCACAATCAATTTGTTGGACATCAACCTTCATGTGAGGCACAGACTGCGCCGCATCAATAAGCACATAGGCGCCGTGCTCATGAGCGATTTCAACAATCTCCTCGACAGGCGTGATAACGCCTAAAACGTTTGAAACGTGCGTGATAGCAACCAGCCTTGTTTCGTCATCGATTACCTTTTCAAAGTCTGCTGGGTCCAAAATTCCCTTTATGACAGGCTCTTTCGGCTTAACCACTTTTACTTGCACGCCGTGTCTATCTCGGACTCGAAGCCAAACAATAAAGTTTGAATGATGCTCAATAACCGACATCACAATCTTGTCGCCCTTCTTCCAGTTTAAACCACTAGCCACAATGTTGATTCCTTCAGTTGTGTTCCGTGTCATAATTATCTCAGATTCAGATTTCGCATTAATGAAATCCGCAACCTTCGCATGGGCTCGCTCGTATTCTTCGCTGGCTTTCACCGACAACCGATGGATGCCTCTACCCACGTTACCTCTATACTCTCGATAAAACTCCAACATCTTCCGGAGAACAGGCTCAGGCGTGAGACTGCTAGCCGTGCTGTCCAGATAGATTATCCCAGTTTCCAAAATTGGAAAATCTTTCCTTATCTGCTCAACATCAAGCAATTCTGTGTTCTCCTCGCAAACGCTCTAGGATATGATTCCTAGCTGGCTCTTTTAATTCCATCGCTCCTAGACAACGCAACCAGCGGTAAATTTTATCAAAACAAGATCAACGATATAGGCATAGGCAATGGTGACACTCATGACAGAATTTGAACCCAGCTATAAAGGCGTAAAGATACTCGTCGAAAAAGGCGACATCACAACGCTAGATGTTGACGCCATAGTAAACGCTGCCAACAGCATGCTAATTATGGGCGGTGGAGTTGCCGGAGCCATCTTGAAAGCGGGAGGAAGAGAGATTCAAGAAGAAGCATTAAGACTTGCTCCGGTTCCAGTGGGCAAAGCGGTGGCAACCAAGGCTGGAAAGTTGAAGACCGAATATGTAATTCACGCACCTACAATGGAGAGGCCAGCGATGCGTATCCCAAAGGATAACGTTGAAGCTGCAACAAAAGGTGCTCTAGAATGCGCAGAACAACTGAAAATCGGAAGCGTAGCCTTTCCAGGAATGGGCACGGGAGTAGGGGGATTGCGCCTAAAAGAAGCGGCAGAAGTTATGGTGCAAGAAATCAAAAGCTGCATCGACAAAGGGACAACCTTGAAGCAAATAATCCTAGTTGGATTCACCGAAGATCTAACTCTAGCATTCCAGAATGCATTAAGAGCAAGCACGCTGTGACTTTTCTGGCAACTAGAAAATCGACACTGCGACGCATAATCTTCCTCCTACCTGTAGAAAAAAAGGAGACTAATGTCGTTTTGTCGGAAACATAAGGAATAATACGTCGACACTTCCGACAGACTTTAATATCAGTTATGCCATAACCCATTTTGAGGAGTGCAATTTTGTCGGAAACTGTCGGCAAGAAACCTAAAACAAAAAAAGAGTTTATTCAACTGTTAATGATGGCTGTGAAGCGAGAAATGGAAATTAAGAAGACAATGAAGCCGACAATTGCGGGAACAGCTAGGATCTTGAAAATTCATCGCGACACTCTCTACGATTGGATGAAGGAGTTTAATGTCAAATTTCAAGATATACGCCGAGAAGCCATGTTTGGCGCAGTCTTTGAGGAGCGTGAAAAACACACTTTTTTAATTGGCGAAGCATTAATGGGCGAAGGCACAGAGGTTGCTCATGTCGATTTGTTGATAGGTGACAAGGATGGGCCGGTTGGAACGGCTTTTGCCAACGGTCTGTCGAATCTGTCGGTTGGGCATACACCGCTTCTCGCCGTTATCAGGCCTAATCTGCCGCCTAAACCGCATACGCTTTTGGTTCCCAAGGTTACGGTGAAAAATCTTGAACAGGTTGGAAAGATTTTTGGTCCGGCGCAGGCTGCTGTGGCTAAGGCTGTGGCAGACGCTGTGGAAGAAGGCATTGTCCCTAAGGATAAGATTGATGATTGGGTGATAATATGCA
>JAUWZP010000071.1 GCA_030615265.1 Candidatus Bathyarchaeota archaeon | reverse complement strand
CAACGGTATCGATGATTTCCTCGCCACGCATTGTCGTAATAGCTTGTGCGAGAGCCTGATAACCGCCGATAGCAATGTAGTCAAGTATATTGGTGGGGTCGATTCGTCCATTGTTGGCAAGAACTAGTCTTGTCTGTTTTTTGTAGAAAGGCACTTCATATTCATATAGGGCTTTTTGGCCCGTTGCCGGATTTATATAAAGAAGACGATCAACAACCTCTCCATTGAGCAAAGTTTTCGAAACGATTTCAGGAACATCACGTGACTTTACTCTCTGATAAAAGATTTCTTTTGGTCCTATTACCACGACAGGACCTCGCTCGCAGAAGCCATGACAACCAGTTTGCTTGCACTCCACCTGAATGTCTAGGCACTGTTTTTTAATTTCATTCATGAAAGCTTTTGCTACATCTAAGCTGCCGCGTGCTCGGCAGCCAGTTCCGAGGCATACTCTTACGCGTGGCTTTTTGGGGTCTCTCTGTTGTAGCAACGAGTTTCGTAGAGCTTCCAGCCCCTGAGGGGTTCTAATTTTATTCATTTTTGCCATGCACCCGCTTCAACACACTGTGAACTTTCGTTGGCGTCATTTTGTCGAAGTGGTGTTCGCCGACGACCATAACTGGTGCTAATGCACATGCACCAAGACAACGGACCGATTGAAGACTAAACTCCAAATTAGGCGTCGTCTCTCCGTCTCTTATGCCCAGCTCACTTTCCAAAGCCTCAAGAACCCGAGCTGAGCCTCTTAGGTAGCAGGCAGTTCCAAGACAGACACGAATGAGGTGCTTACCGCGTGGCGTCAGGTGAAATGCATCGTAGAAGGAAGCTACACCGTAGACCTGAATCATAGGAACATTAAGCTTTTCAGATACATGTTTCAACGCCCAAGCCGGAAGATAACCGTACGAATTCTCAATCTCGTGCAATATAGCAATTAACGCTGATTTTTCGCAAGAATAACTCTCGATAGTCTTATCGACTTTGCTGTATTCAGGAACACTTTCCGCCAAATTTCATAGCACCTCACAAGTCAATTATCTGCTCCTTATGTCGCTGGAAGTGAAGATTTCATGAGGTCTTGGCATCTGAACCTCGGGTAACCTTTTTTATACCTTTGAAGCTTAGTGGAACCTCTTCAGAAACCCCCTCAGCAAACATTATCTCAAATACGTCTTTTGAGCCACATTCTAGGCATTCCAAAGGTCTGTACCTGCATGTTTGGCAATCTTCTGATTCCATACCGATTCGAAGACAAAGGTCCTCGGATCCTTCTTTGTGTCCGATAATCAACCCAACTAGCTCAATCCACGTGGTTCCGCAGTGAGCACAAGTGACTCTCTTCTTGCTCAACTTCTCTGTTTTCTTTCTGTTTTCAATCTCTTTAATGATCTCTGTTATTTCCAATTAGCGTCCCACATTCTAAGTATATCGGGCATATATTTATGCCTTTTGTTCGTTTTCTGGTGCCTATTGACGACATTGTAAGATAAATGCTTAAAATCCGCTTACATCGTCGAACGAAACTAAGACCCCTCACGTATACTCGACATCATAAGATTTTATGCCGAAAATGGTATAATTTAAAAACTCTGAATGCATAATTTTCGAATGAGAGAATAAACTCATGACCTCCAAAGTAAGAGTTGATGAAATTAACATAAACATCATCAGGGCTCTTCAAAAAAACGCACGCGCCAATTTTGCGGGTATAGCAAGGGATTGTGGTGTGTCAACAGATACGATAAGCAAGCGATTCAGAAAAATGAAGAGAGCCGGTGTTATCAGAGGGACAACGGTCCTGTTGAACCCCAAAAGCTTCGGCTATAATTGCGTTGCAAGCTTAGGTGTTGACGTTAGCTACCCGCACTTGAGGGAGGTTGTTGAATTGATCCAAAGGATTCCTGAGATAGTCTTCTGCGCCACATCCATGGGCAAACATGACATATTCTGCATCGGAGTTCTTAGGAATGTTGGTCGGCTGAGCCAAGTAAAAGATTTGATAAAAGGACATCCCCTCGTCAGAGAGGTAACGACGAACATTTGGGTTGATGAAATACTGCTATGTCCTGAGAATTTCGAATTTGGACATCCCAATAGGTAGTGACAAAGATGGATCAAACTGACTTGTTCATAATTAAAAAATTAACTGAAGATGCCCGCATGTCTTTTAGAAAAATCGCGAAGGAACTTGGAATCTCACCGGACACAGTGATAAATAGATATAAAGCATTGCAGGAAAAAGGCGTGATCCGCGGATCCACCGTTGTACTCAATCCGAAAAAGATTGGCTACCCTGCCATGGCCGCATTCATGATAGTTGCCTCGCCGATACACATCTTAGCGACCGAGGCTACCCCCGCCGATTCATCACTAATCTTGGATAAATTGATTCAAATGCCAAACATAATTTTGGCCACAAAGACTGTTGGAGACCATGACCTACTAGCCATCGGCGTAGCCAGAGATTTCGAACACTTGATTAAGATAGGCGATGATATAGCAAACATACCTGGGGTCAAGGACTTGCGAGTATCCTTTTGGGTCGAGAAAGCAGGACTCTGTCCTAAATACTTTATAATTTAAGCCCCAAATGCGTGTGGGGGACTAAAAAACGGTAGAGAAGCCTGTTTTAGAGCCAGTACCTCGTAGCGCAGTAATGCAAACACTTGTTGATGCGATGTCAGCTAACTCGGCCGAAGAGGCTTTACAGCGAGTCAAAACCACGCTTGACGAACTCTTTCCACTTAACCATCCATGGACGATAAGAGAAGTAGGTGAACGCTTAATCGACATGTACAGCGAAATGGGCATAGAAGTTGAGATAGAATACTTCGAAGGGGACTTCACTCTCAAATATAGAACATGTCCATACTACAAACTTGTTGAAAAAGGGCAAAAAACATGGCTATGCAACTTCAGAAAAATGCTATCGCGTATATAATATTACCGGTAACGCATGGAGGAAAAGGCAGGATAAAAATGATAAAATCTTTACTGAAAAACGAACACCCATACGAATACGAAATATTTCTTACGAAATTTCTAGAATAATGAAGACAGAGAAAATCTGGTATAACAGACCTAAGGAGTATTCATTTTCAGTTTCTCCAGTAGCCAAAGATAAGTGTTTTAAAAACGCACGCGCAAGAGCAGTTTCTTCTCGACCGTTTAGTGTTGTATTCTTGTTTTAGCACTTTTTCACCCATATCATGGATGCGATTTCCTTAGGCAAATTGTGCTTTATTCCCTGTACCTTTAGAGCGATCAGTACTTTAGAAGAATCTTTCTTCTCTACCTTAACGAGCGCTCTTGGCACCAAACCCATCTTAGCCAGATGCCGCAATGTTCTGGGCTTTTCTTCAGTTATCTTGACTATGATCCCGCTCTCGTTGAGGTTCAGGTCTGTTAGAGGTTCTGACTCTTCTTCGAGGATTCCTCCACATTTTGTTGGTATCGGGTTGCCGTGGGGACATGTCTGTGGATGCCCCAACGCCTTCTCCAGAGGCTTGATAATTTCGTCTGGAAGATAATGTGCAGATCTACCAGCTGGTTTGTAGACGCTACTCCAATCCATCTTCAAAACGTCAGTCATGAAACGTTCAGATAAACGACGCTTTCTTATCACATCTAAGGCTATCCTTCTACCCCTTTCTGTCAGTCTAACGCCTCGATAAGGTCTGCGAACAACAAGACTTTTCTTCTCCAAGCTTTCCATGGTGTTTGTGATAGTTCCGAGTGCAACGTTCAGATCTTCAGCCAAATCACTTGTTCTCGCTAGACCGGTTTTCTTCTCCAACCTATAAATGGCTTCGATGTAAGCTCCCATTTTGGGCGAGACTTTAACTATCTCCAAGACTACCCTCAACTTGACTTTTGCCGGCCCAGAGTTTTTCTGACAACTTCACTAACTGTCGTGCCCGCTTTCACAGAGACCTTCGCTATGTTATGTTGTTCGAGCAGCGTCGAGACACCAGGACCGAACTCAGGCGCTATGACCAGATTCACATTTGAGTCTACCAGCATCTTCACAACAATAGGGCCTGCCCCGTGCCGATAAGACGCCGCAGGGTTCTCGAGTACCTTCACATTCTTAATCGTGCCTTCCTCGACATCTATAATGGTGAACGTATTTGCTCTGCCGAAAACTTCGGAAACACTGTCCTCCAAGTCTCTCCGTCCGCTCGTCGCAACAGCCATTCTAAGCTTTTCCGAACCCATATGAATCAACTTTCTTAGTCTTTTTCCGACCTGATCCAACTGCAATTGCATAAGTCTGTCTTGGCAAATTAGTCAATGCAGAGCTTAAGGAAACTGAATGCAAACTCTCTTACTACGTCCACCACTGGTGTTTTTGGCTCAACTTTCATTCTACGTATCCTATGCTTGTCAAGCATCGCTGAAATACCTGGGCCAAACTCGCTACCAATTACTACATTTACGTTATGATCCAACAAAGTTTGGACCACTACGGGGCCTCTTCCGTGAGTCTTTGAAGCGGCTGGATTCTTCACTACCTTTACATCTTTAACTTTGTTGTTTTCTATATTCACAAGGGTGAAAGTGTTTGCTCTGCCAAAAACATCAGATACAACATCTTTTAAGCCGCCTTTCCCCTTTGTAGGAATGGCAATTCTAAGCTTTCCTTTACTCACATACATCAACTCCTAATTGCCTTACGTAATTTAGATATAAAAACGGGGGGGGATTATTAAGGAACTCTCTGCTATCTGGGTCCATGTACGCGGTTTCATGGTTTCTGTGGTTGTCCTTTTCCCTGAAGTTTCGTCTTTAACTCATTGATTCTAGCTTCAACTTCGTTCATTTCTTTTCCGAGATCAGCTTTTTCTGCTTCTAACTCTTTTCTGTATTCTTCTATTGCCGTTAATTCCTGCTCTGCGGATTGTGGCGGAGCTCTTACTGGAATCATCGGGGGTGGATAAGTGTATGGATATTGTGGCGGGTAATCCAGCCACCATCGACCGCGTCGTCTACCGAATCCTCTACCATAGCCTCTGCCGTAGCCTCCACCCCATCCTCTACCTCGTCCTCTGCCATAGCCTCGGCCAAATCCAGGTATGGGATTCATAAATCCAGGGACAGGATAACCAGCGCAATAGCCGGCTGCCCTTCCGGTTCTAGGTCCTAAACCCCAAGGTCCTGTTCTGTCTCCTCTTGGCATTTTTCAGTTCACCTCCATTTTTGTGATTATGCACACATTCAATTATGGAATAAAGCACAGAAATATATAAAAGTTGCGGTGAACATACTAAGAAATGATTAAAGATGGGATGGAGACACAGACGAAGACACGGAAGAAGAGGGAGATTTCCAAAGCCAATCAGCATAGAGAAGGCACCAACGACAGACCGATTCACTCCCACCCCTCAAGGGAATCCAGAACCCGTCTACATCGAACCAGCTGAACTTGAAGCCCTTAGACTAGTAGATCTAGAGGGGCTTTCTCAAGAAGAGGCTGGGAAGAGAATGGGTGTTTCCAGGGGCACCGTCTGGAGGCTCGTACAAAGTGCGAGAAAGAAGACAGCTCAAGCCCTCACTGAAGGAAGACCGATACACATTGCCCCATTTGTTTCAGAACGTAATCACTCGCCCTAATAACGAGAGCAAAAGATTTCATTTAGGAAGCTGAAATCGATGGTTGATCCGAGTGAAATTCGTGCCAAACGCAATATAAGAATTGTTTGAGCTAAAGTAAAGTGAAAAAATGCAAAATGCAATTGAAGCCTCAAGTTTGACCAAGTACTATAACGATTTACCAGCAGTTGATCACATAAGCTTCAACGTTGAAAAGGAAGAGATCTTCGGCTTCCTAGGACCCAACGGAGCAGGAAAGACGACAACCATAAGGATGCTTGTGGGCTTAACGACACCCAGTGAAGGAACTGCCATCGTCAACGGCTACGACATAAGGGAGAAAATAGTCGAAGTGAAGCGGCACGTGGGTGTCGTGCCTGAGACATCAAACCTTTATGATGAACTGACTGTGTGGCAGAACCTCTTATTCATGTCGAGACTTTACCATGTGCCCAAGCAAGAGAGAAAGACACGGATCCGTTCTCTTCTCAAGACCTTCGAGCTTTGGGATAGAAGACAGTTCAAGTTTGGAAGGCTTTCCAAGGGATTGAAGAGAAGAGTCACGGTGGCCGCTGCCCTTGTCCACGACTCTGACATCGTTTTTCTTGACGAGCCTACCACTGGTCTGGACGTGATAAGTGCCAGATCCCTTCGCGGACTCTTAAATGAGCTCAAGAAGACGGGCATCACGGTCTTCCTGACAACTCACTACATCGAGGAGGCAGACCAGCTCTGTGACCGGATAGCTATCATAGTGAATGGAAAAATCGTCAAAATAGCCACTCCAGAGAGCATGAAATCTGTTGTAAACACTCAGGTTGTCGAGGCTTCCTTCGACTCTCCGATCAAGTCTGCAATAGCAATGGGTTTAGAGGCTCTTGGCGAAGTAGAGGTAGAAGGCTGCATGGTGAGGCTTTTCACCAAAGATGTTTCCAGTGCCATAGAAGCGTTAACGATCCTTTCAAAAGAACACAGGTTAAAGATCGAGTATGTTAACATGACGAGACCTAGCCTGGAGGACGCCTTTGTTAAGCTGACAGGTGTCGCATCTGATGTTATGAAGGCTGAGAAGGAGGGTGGAGGCAGACAATCATGATCGTAGAAGAGTTGGAAAGCATATGGTACATTATCCTCAAGGACCTTAGAGCCTATTACTTCAAACCCCCAAACATCAGCTGGGGTATACTCTTCCCCTTGGTTTTGGCCTTGGCTTTCACTCTACGTAATCCCTCGGGTTTTGCGGAGTTGTCTCCGGGTCTGATTGCTATGGCAGCCCTTTTCGGCACCACAAGTATGGAAGCCATTGTCATCACCTTTGAGAAAAGGGTGGGAGCCTTAGAAAGACTGATGCTAGCTCCCATATCTTTGAGAACGATTCTGATGGGAAAAATCTTGAGCGGAGCTATTTTTGGCTTGATGATAGCGGGAACGATGACGCTGATATCCATTGGTTTTATGGGGAATCAAATAACGTCCCCAGCCCTATTCATCATTTCTCTGCTCCTCACAGTGTTGACCCTTTCCGCTTTAGGAGCTCTTGTCGCAGTATCAGTTAAGGAGGTTTTTGAAGCCCAGACCTTATCTAACTACTTCAGGTTCCCCATGATTTTTCTGTGCGGAGTATTTCTTCCTGTGGAAGCAATGCCCATGCCCCTACAAGTACTAGCACACGTCCTTCCTTTGACTTATTCAGTGGATGCCCTCCGTCAAACATCTATGGGAAGTGTTCACTTCCGGTTACTCTTTGACATCACGGCTTTAGTTCTCTTTCTTTTGACATTCCTGATTCTGGCAACACGATTGCTCAAGAAAAGCCTTGAATGAACACGTAAGGAAGGAGTGAAGTTTTGCAGTCTGATGACTCCAATATTCATTTTTTTGATTTTGCGCGCGTATGCAGGAGAGAAAGGACAAAGAATATAATGTGCGCGGAGCAATTATGCGCCAGCAGAGGTCTGGAAGAGGTTTTCACGGGCGCGCGAAGTAACTTACGGTTAGTTTTGTGGCGTGTATTATTTCAGTTTCTTTATGGAGTCTTTTATGATTAGAACAGACTTTTCAAAGCGTTTCTTTGTTTCAGGCCTCAATTCTAGCTCCAAAATTCTTTCAATACCATTTCTTCCGAGAATGACTGGCACACCAATTGAAACATCTGAAAACCCGTATTCGCCTTGTAGATACGTAGAAACACCCATTACTCTGTTTCTGCCTCTGATAATGGCGTCGGACATAATCGCGATGACAGCTGCTGGTGCATAGGTCGTTGATCCTTTTAGTTTGATGACGTCAGAGCCAGAGGTTCTCGTCAAGTTTACTATTTTCTTAATTTGCCCTTTTGTAAGTAGATCCGTTATTGGTATACCGGAAACAGAAGTGTAGTTTACAAGAGGAACCATGGAGTCTCCGTGTTCTCCTATGACCAAGGCACGGATATCCTCTCTCGAAACTTCAAGTTCCATTGCAATGTAAGATCTGAAGCGCAGAGTATCAAGGATATTCCCCATTCCAAAAACTCGGTTTCTCTCAAAGCCTGATTCCTTGTAAGCTATGTACGTCATGACATCAACTGGATTTGTCACAATCATAAGCTTGCAATTGGGAGCGAACCTCACAACTTCCTTTACTACGGATCTAACTATCTTTGCATTCTTGTTCATAAGGTCAAGCCTAGTAATTCCTTGTTTTCTTCCCTCGCCCGCAATTATGATCACGATTTCTGAGCCTTCCATTGCACTGAAATCGTTGGTTCCTTCAATTTTTCCATCGAACTCTATTGCAGGCGCACTCTGTATCATATCAAGTGCCTCGCCGTGGGCCAAATCTTCAACGATATCTATTAGAACAACATCGCTAATTCTAAATCTTAAGATGTTGAATGCCGCAGAACTTCCTACATTCCCTGCGCCTATTATCGAAATCATGGTATCTAAAAAGTAAAATGGCTTTAATAAATAATTCACCAAATGCCTTTTCGTGTGCGCATTTCAATTTACCATCCATGCACGTAACCTGTCAGAAAATAAGAATGGCG
>JAUWZP010000103.1 GCA_030615265.1 Candidatus Bathyarchaeota archaeon | reverse complement strand
GATCATGCTTTGATACTCGAATAGAGCCTGAAGAATTCCCTGTGAGATCTCTGGCTGGTAAGGCGTGTAGGAAGTTAGAAACTCGGTTCGCTGAACAATGGCATCTACTACTGCTGGCACATAGTGAGGCCAGCAACCAGAGCCCAGAAAAATTGGCATGTCTCTGCGGGTTTTGTTTTTAGCTAAGAGCTTCTCCACGTGTCTTTTAACTTCATGTTCGGAAGCTAGAGCAGGAAGATTCAGTTTCTTTTTTAAACGGAATTTTTGAGGTACATCAACGTAAAGTTCTTCGATGCTTTTGATTCCTATCTCTTCCATCATTTGCCTTTTAACGTCAGGTACAGAGTTTGGAATGTAAGAGTGTACGACATCTCTTTTAGCCACGTTTCCACCGCCGGGAATAAGCATAATCTAACCCTTCTTTTGCTTAAGCTTTTTTAAACACCTTTCAGAATTCAACGCCACAGATCATGTTAGAGCATATTCTTCGAGGGACAACGGTACGTTTTTTCTCTCTTCAAGAACCAGAGTTGTATAAGTGTCTAGGATTTCCTTTGACTGGTAAAGCTTCAGCAAGAACGAATTATATTCAGAAACACCGCGCACTCTCAGAAATGCTAGTAATCCGTAGTCTTCGCCTGTTCTGTAAAGATCGGTAATTTCATCCATAGAAGCAAAAAAACTTCGGGCAACATCATCATAGGCGTTAGGATTCACTTTCATACGAACAATAAACTTGACGTTGAAACCAAGCTTGAACCAGTTAACCATCAATGTGTGTCCCAAAATAACGCCTCTTTCTTCAAGCCGAGCCAGCCTTTTAAATACCGTGGGCTGCGAAATCTGCAAGCCCAAACGGCGCAGCAACCTGCTGAGTTCCATAGTGGAGAGCGAACGCGAAGCTTTTGCATACTCTACCTGATGTAATAGCAAGTCTAGGATTTTGAGGTCAACCTCGTCCAAGTTTGGATGCATCTCGCCTTCTCCTTTGAAGGTGAAAGGCACGCCAGCCTCCTTATAAACGCGAATAGCATCTACCACCCTATATTTCTTGAAAAAACTTTTCGACATAGCCTCATCTACCATTCTGAGGACATGGCTAAAATGCGCATCGTCAAACATTCTAAATCTCCCGAAAAGCGAATACTCCCCGGTAATTCCATCTAGGATATCACATGACCCCATCTTTTGGAGCATCGCAGCCAACCAAGGCTCATGAGGATTCGTTTTAAACTCGAAAAACACAGTTCTTTTCAATCCCACCAAAAAAGGATTCAAAACAACCGTTGACCCAAAGATAAAACCTTCTTCAAATAGCTTTCTTATTCTGTTTTTCACCGCAAAACGTGACAGCCTCGTTGTCTCACTTAGATCGGTGAGCGACGTTTTACAGTTCTTCAGAAGTTCCTTCAGAATTAATGAATCGTATTCGTTTAAACTCATGATGGTTCATCTCGAATAAAATATCTGTTTCAAGATGGCTCTTTGCTCGTTTTATTAAGATTCATCAAAAGATATAAATATTTCGTGAGACAGCTTTCTGATAGAAGGGAAGCACTATGGAATTTAAAGTGAAAGACATCTCTTTAGCAAATAGAGGTGCATTACTAGTGGACTGGGCTTCTGCACACATGCCTGTTCTAAATCAGATTAAGCGTCGGTTTGAACAGGAACAACCTTTGAAAAACGTTGCAGTTGGAGCTTGTCTACACGTAACTAAGGAAACAGCTGTTCTCGTTCAAGCACTTTCAGCTGGCGGTGCAGAAGTCTCTCTTTGCGGTTCTAATCCGCTTTCAACCCAAGATGAAGTTGCGGCTTTTCTCGCGAAGAACGGGGTCAAAGTTTACGCTTGGCGTGGAGAAAACACAGAGGAATACTACTGGTGTGTGAACAAAACAGTCGACCATAAACCTCAAATAACCTTAGACGATGGCGCTGACCTCGTGAGCACGATTCACAAGAAACGAACCGAAATGCTGGACAACGTGAAAGGAGGCACAGAAGAAACCACAACTGGTGTCATCCGCCTAAGAGCCATGGAAAAGGATGGGGCACTCAAATATCCCATAATAGCGGTGAACGATGCGTACACAAAACATCTGTTTGACAACCGCTATGGAACCGGACAAAGTACACTCGACGGAATTTTACGAGCCACAAACGTTCTGCTGGCTGGAAAAAACTTCGTAGTCTGCGGCTACGGATGGTGTGCTCGTGGTCTCGCCAACCGGGCAAGAGGCATGGGCGCCCATGTCATCGTAACAGAAGTTAATCCTTTACGAGCGCTTGAGGCGGTTATGGATGGTTTCGAGGTTAAGTCTATAGCTGAGGCATCGGCCACAGGCGACATCTTCGTAACGCTTACTGGAAACACAAGTGTCATTCGGAAAGAGCACATGCTTAAGATGAAAAACGGCGCCATATTAGCCAACAGTGGACATTTCAATGTGGAAATCAGCCTACCTGACCTTGAGAGCATATCGACCTCGAAGAGAACACTTCGACCGAACCTTGAACAGTACAGCCTTCAAAACGGAAGAGAGCTTTATCTCTTAGCTGAAGGAAGACTGGTTAACTTGGCTTCAGCAGAAGGGCACCCATCAGAAGTTATGGATATGTCCTTCGCCAACCAAGCCCTATGCGTGGAACACTTGGCAAAAACCGGTAAGATGGAGCCAAAAGTGTACAGCGTGCCAAAGGAAATCGATGAACTCGTAGCTAAACTAAAATTAGAAGCAATAGGCATCGAAATTGATGAGCTGACTGAGGAGCAGAAAAAATACATTGCCACATGGGAAGCAGGAACTATCTGATTTCTATGGCAAACCTTATAATAGGGTTGTTGAATAAAAATGGCTAACATGGTGGTGACTTAAGGTGAGTAAAGATCAAGCAATAGGCGGATTGATATTCATAGTTTGCGTCGTCATCGCAATCGGATACATTGCTGGACTATTCTTCTATGACCCTTGGATCTATGATTTGCTTAAAGATTCGTTTAATATCAATTTGTTACCCGGTGATGTTCGATACTGGTTTGTTGCAGTTCCAGTGCTTGTCGCCTTTGTTGCTATACTGGGCATAGGCGCTTGGATCGGCTGGACAATGGCAACAACCCCGCCTCCGAAACCGATAGAGGAAATCGAAGCAGAAGTGACGAAAGAAGAGGAAGAGAAAAAGGAATAATAGAAGAGACCAGCGACAAGCTCGGTTTCCTTCTCTTCTACACATTTTCTTGAGTCGAGGTGCTCCTAAATGAAAAAGGTTAAGTGCTTAATTATCTGTGGGGGGCCCGGCAAAAGGCTTCGTCCAATCACCTACTATTTTCAAAAGGCCATGATTCCAATAGGGTTAAGGCAAAAACCAATGCTGGAATATGTGGTTCGACTGCTTAAATTTCATGGAATTGTTGATCTATATTTTCTTGTTGATTACAAGGCTGAACAGGTCATGAATTATTTCGATGATGGTTCAAGGTTTGGCGCATCCGTTTCATATCTGCATGACGCCCCCATGTTTAAGGGCACAGCTGGCTCTGTGCTTAATGCTTACGATAAGGGGTTTCTAAACACTGAAGATCGATTTGTTGTTTACTACGGTGACATCTTAACTACTATGAACCTCAAGGACTTATTAAATTATCACGTGAGGAAGAAAACCACGGCAACTGTTGCTTTAGCCGCCGGCTTTACGGTTAGGGTTGGATTGGCCGACATGGATGATGATGGTAAAATTAAAGGATTTGTTGAAAAGCCGAAGTTGGAAAAGCCCGTGAGCATAGGAATAATGGTTTTTGAAGGAGAAATCTTGGAGGAAATGAAAGAACTAAAAGGGTCGAAACGAAGTTTAGATTTAATGAAAGACGTGATTCCTCACCTCGTGAAAATAGGCAAACCAGTCTACGGCTATCTCTCAGATGCGTTCTGGCACGACGTCGGCAGCACAGAAGCATACGAAAAGTTAAACCACAGACAAGTCGAAAACATGATGTCCTACCTTTTTGAATGAAAACTCCCTTTGACTCAACTAACTCATCAGTTAAGCGGCAAAGAGATTATAAATCTAAAAGCCTTACAGCACCATAACTTCCAGATACTTGAGACACCACACGCGGAAGTTTAACCATGCCTAATCCAACTTTGATTCTGCCATACGTGGTTGAGGATAAAGCTAGGAAGAAACCTTTTACGTTTGACATGGAAATCTCTGCCATTCTTTGTCTCGCTGAAGCACGAAGAAAAAAGCCTGGAATCTTAAATGCATCCTTCGAAAAGGTTTCTTTCATTTCAAAACTGCATTATCCAATATGGATTGTTCCCTGGAAAGATTCATGCTTGATTGTAGACGGGTTACAGAATTTTTCCTACACTTTTCCTTATGTGAAACTTCCAGATGTTGAACCCTTTGCAGAGGAAATAAAAAGAAGCGTTACCGACAAAGAACAGTTCCGCAGTACTTTGAGGGAACATGCTCGAACATTTGAAAAGCCCGAGTTAGCTCCAATTTCTTTGGAAGCAATTTTAGCTGAAGAAAACCTTTTGTCTATGCTTACTGCGTGTTTTGAACAAGTTTCCATTCTGGATGAAAGACTAAGTGAACATGTGGCATTGGTGCCTCCCATACTTAATGAAAAGAAAGCGTTGGAAAAGGCGGAAAAAGCGGTGGAGTTATGGCGGCAGATTCAATTCGACATCAAGGGTCTACGGTTCGCTATCAATGTTCTAAACGATGAAACATGCTTCGAAGAGGAGATGATTCTTCGTGAAATCGAACACGTACGGGAGCTTTACGAAGCCAAAATTGCTCCTTTAAGACCTGTCGTTGAGAAAAAGGTAGAAAAATTGTTTTTGGACAGAGACGCCAAAATTGCCAAGTTAGACAAGTCAGTAGAGAGGAAGTTAGCAGCTAGGCTCAGAGAGAAAAGAAGGAGTAGACGCGAACTGGAAAAGCTGGAACGAAATCTAATAGAATACAAGAAAAGAC
>JAUWZP010000011.1 GCA_030615265.1 Candidatus Bathyarchaeota archaeon | reverse complement strand
CTTTAGCTGACCATCCTGACATGTGGCCAGAGCATGCGACGTTCATGCAGCAGTATGCAGACTCACACGCCTTTATCTTCGGAATCTACGGGTCAGAGATCATGGCCGCGGCCAATACTGAAATCGATGCAGCGCTTTATGGTGGGAAAACTGCAGCCGATGCATGTGCAGACATGAAGACAGCGATAGACGCAATCATCGCGGGATAAGATACAACAATCTTATATCTTCCCCCTTTTTTTATAACCAATTGATTATGTCTAGATACGAAAAATTCAAAGAGTCTTTTAAGGGAAAGAAGCTTCGCGAAAGCTTGTTGGGCTACGCTTTTATAGCGTTACCACTCGTAATTTTCTTTGCTTTCTCGGTGGGGCCCATAATTTTTTCGGTTATAGTGAGTTTTCACAAATGGGGAATCCTCACTTGGAGGATGGATTTCGTGGGCATAGAAAATTACGTGAAGATTCTTGACGATCGCGTCTTCATTGTCGCGCTGAGGAACACTCTACTCTACACGATTGTGGTTGTCCCTTCGCAAACACTTATTGCGATGGGCTTAGCTTTGCTGGCGAATCAGAAGATAAGAGGAGCAACCTTCTTTAAAACGACTTATTTCACTCCAGCTGTAACCAGCTCGGTCGTCATCTCATTAATTTTTTACTGGCTTTACATGAAGGAGGGATTAATAAATTATCTCCTTTCCTTCATAGGCATAGTTGGTCCAAACTGGCTCTGGGCAACTTCACCTCCAAACCCTAATTACGCCCTACTTGCGATTATGATGATGAACATCTGGTCCACTTCGGGGTACTATATGGTGATGTTCCTGGCAGGTTTACAGTCCATACCTGAGGTGTTTTATGAGGCTGCTAGGATAGATAGAGCAAGTAGGTGGCAACGCTTTCGATACATCACACTGCCACTATTAAAACCCGTCACGTATTTTGTCGTCGTCTTATCCGTCATCGGAACTCTGCAAATCTTCGACCAAGTGTACGTTATGACAAGAGGGGGACCCTACTACTATTCAACAACCACTGTGATTTACCACATATGGAACAAGGCTTTTAGGGATTTTAAAATGGGATACGCTTCTGCCATCGCTTGGGTCCTGTTCGCCATAATATTTGTGGCAACGATGGTGCAGAGAAAACTCGTGAAGGAAGCTGGGGTGCTATATTGAACCCGCCTCGAACTGCTACAAAGATAAAGAGAAATAAAGTGACTGAGTTATGGAAGCGTATTAAGAGACCGCTTATATACATTATACTTATAGCTGTAGCCTTCGTGTACTTCACCCCGTTCGTCTACTCAATTTTAGGTTCATTTATGACTACCAGCGAAGTGCGCGCGTATCCACCGACGTTCCTGCCCTCAAAGTTCATCACCGGTGAATGGAGTACTCTGCTAGATAACTACGCGGAAATATGGAGGGCAATGCATTTTCTAAGATGGATTTTCAACTCTGTTTTTGTCGCGGTATCCGTAACAATCGGCAATCTATTCTTTGCCTCTCTGGCGGGTTATGCCTTCGCCAGACTTAAATTCCCAGGTCGTGACAAGTTCTTCATGCTGCTTTTGGGCACTATGATGATTCCAGGGGCCGTGACGATGATTCCAGGGTACATAATCTATGCTAGGCTAGGGTGGTTGGACACCTATTACGTCTTAATAATACCTGCCTTGGCCAGCGTTTTCAACATCTTTTTGATGAGACAGTTTTACCAAACTATTCCTGAAGATCTGTTTGATGCGGCACGAATGGACGGTTGCTCCCTATTCGGGATATTTTGGAGAATAATGCTTCCACTGACAAGACCCGCATTGGCCGCCCTAGCAATCTACACTTTTATGGGTCAATGGAACAACTTCATGGGGCCACTCCTCTACATGTCCGACATGGACATGTGGACTCTACCTCTAGGTATAACTTGGATTGGTAGAGAGACGTACTTTGAACGTTACAACATAGTGTTAGCTGGGTCCATGTTCAACGCGCTCCCAACACTCATAGTCTTTATCATCTTTCAAAAGTACTTCATCAAGGGCATCGCATTGACGGGTTTGAAGTAAGAGGGATTAGTACATGGCGAAAGTCCTCCTAGAAAATATAACTAAAAAATTTGGAGACGTTGTAGCGGTCGATAATGTTAGTATGGAGGTCAAAGATGGAGAGTTCGTGGTTTTTCTCGGACCATCCGGATGTGGAAAAACCACTACACTAAGGCTTATTGCAGGTTTAGAAACCTTGACAAGTGGAAGCATCTACATTGGAGACACCCTCGTTAACGATCTAGAGCCAGTATCTAGGGACACAGCCATGGTTTTCCAAAGTTACGCGTTGTACCCTCACATGACGGTTTTTGACAACATGGCCTTTCCATTAAAAATGAAAAAGATGCCCAAACAAGAGAGGGAAAAGAGGGTAAAGGAAATTGCCGACATGCTTGACATAGGAGAGCTATTGAAAAGGAAGCCCAAGGAGCTCTCAGGAGGTCAAAAGCAAAGAGTTGCTGTAGGCAGAGCCATCGTAAGGGAGCCAAAGGTGTTTCTATTCGACGAGCCGCTAAGCAACCTAGATGCAAAGTTGAGAGTGCAAACAAGGGTAGAATTAAGAAAATTACACGAAGAATTAGGTGTAACCTCCATTTATGTTACCCACGACCAAGCTGAAGCCATGATATTAGGCGACAGAATTGCGGTGATGAACGACGGACGTATACGCCAATTAGGTCCTCCACAAGATATCTACCATCATCCCACGGATACTTTTGTTGCTGGTTTCATTGGAGCCCCTCCTATGAACCTCATAGACTGTAGCATCACTGAAGACAAAACCAAACTTTTCTTAGAAGCAGAAGGTTTTCGCACAGCCGTTCCCGACGAGTTAAAGGAGATAGCGAAAGGCTACATAGGCCATGAAGTTGTTCTTGGCATAAGACCCGAAGATATTCATGACCGCCATCTCGTACCAGATGCTCTTCCCACGAGTGTGATCAAAGCAACCGTCTATGCCACAGAGATCTTAGGGTCAGACACGTATGTCCACCTTCTTTGCGGTGCCGATCGATTTCAAGCGAGATTTCCAGGTATAATACAGGCAAGAATTGGTGACGAAATAGAAGTGGTCTTTGACCCCCTTAAGATTCATTTGTTTGACAAGAAAACAGAAAAAGCCATAGTCTAACCAGACGCAACTTCATTGACTTAAAACACAACCAAAAAGATCGTGGAAAACGAGCTCATGAGAGTGAAGAGGCGCTTCGGACTGAAATATTCTATAAAATAGTGCGCCCAATGGCTCTCCCCGCCTTAGCCTCAGTCGCCGTTTTGCAGTTTATGTGGGTTTGGAACGATTACTTCTTTGCTCTAATCCTCATTTTTTCTTCTGACAAACTGTTGGCTACGCAACACATTCTGTATATGAATGGAGAACGCTATGTACCATGGGATCTTTTGTCAACTGCATCCATATTGGTTATGATCGTTCCTGTTCTCATCTTTGCGCTTTTGCAGAAGTATTACATTAAAGACATGATTGCTTGGACAATTAAGGGATAGGAAAATCTGTCCCTTAAGCCTCCAATAACAGTTTTAGTCGTTCCAAATAATCTCTAGTAGGCCAGCACTGGCCCAAGCTTGTAGCGGATTGGCTGATGTGCCTCTTGTTGGAGACTGTGCTAGGTCTATAATACTATTGTCTACCACAGCATATAGTTCGGGAATTTTTCCAAGAGTGCTATAGGCCTGAAGCAAGGCTTTCTTGATTCGATCAGCATCACGATTAAAGCCGAGAACTTCCAGTCCTTTGTAAGTGATCCAGTTGTCGTGGGGCCAAATAGAACCCATGTGATAACTGTAAGGGTTAAAGTCCGGTTCTCTGGAAGAAAGATTTCTTATGCCGTATGGAGTCCAAAGATCAGGTTGAAAAAACCGCAAAATTAAGGGCTTCACCTTATCTTTAGCTACGATTCCTGTAAAGAGAAGGTGCCCAGGGTTAGAGGCGATGGTTTTCCTTTGTCTCTTTTCTCCGTCTAAAGCCAAAGCAAAGTAGTTTTCCCTTTCCACCCAAAAATCTCTATTAAACTTTTTCCTCAAAACTTCTGCTCTCGACAATGCTTCTTTAGAAATGTTGTTTTTACCGAGATTTCTAGCTAGAGCGACGATGCTCTGGTATGCCGCGTAGACATAACCTTGAACTTCAACGATGGCGATTGGTGGTCTAATCTTTAAATGGTCTTCAACACTATCCCGCCATCCTTGGTGAAAAAGCCCATAAGGATTCTTCCTCTCATACTCTACGTAGCCGTCTCCGTCTACGTCCCCGTAGTTTGTAATCCAGTTGAAAGCGGCTACAATATTGCTCCAAATCTTTAAAAGAAATATTCTATCGTCTGTCTGTTGAAGGTATTTGCCTGCTAGAATTATGAAGAGAGAGGTGCTGTCAACACTGCCATAATACGGGAAGTCCCACTCTGGCAATTCCGCCTGTTTTTTAGGATCGAACCGGTATTCATGTAAAATTTTCCCAGGCTCCTCCTCTGCCCTAGGATTTATACTCTTTCCTTGATATTTGGCCAAAATCTGCAAAGTTGCTCGGGCGATTAAAGGCTCAATCTGTAACATTTGCCAAGCAGAGATCAATGTGTCGCGTCCGAAAAGAGTATTGTAGCTTGGATAGCCAGCGTTAAGGTAGCCCTCAGCTGTTTTTAGTTTTTCTATGTCTTGAAGAAGTCTGTGTTTTATCTCTGCTACATTCACTCAATTCACCTGCTGCGAAAGCATTTAGGCTGAAGTCTATGAGCAAATGATAGAATATGAATCTTATGATTTTCAAGCAACTTTATCAGTTATGTTAGTTCGTTAACAGAAAGAGTAAGTTTTACTTTTAAACCTAAAGAATTTGAGACGCATCTTCGGCTTTTCAAGTATTTCGTTCGAAACAAACTTTAAGTTCGAGAAATCATCTTTTGAGTCACGTGGAAAATATGGATAAAACTGCCGTTTCTTCCAGAAAGCTTTCACTTGACAAATACAAAAGCACTGTTGGGGAAGAACATGTAGAACACATACGAAGTTTGGCTGAGAAACTTTCTGGATGTTCCGTGGTTCACGTAAACTCTACTTCTTTTGGAGGCGGTGTAGCCGAAATTTTGCATAGACTAGTTCCACTAATGCAGGATGTTGGATTAGACACGCAATGGAAGGTGATTAAAGGTACCACCGAATTCTTTAATGCCACAAAAACCATCCACAACGCCCTTCAAGGAATGAAAAAACCGTTAACCGAAGAATTAAAGAATACTTATCTTCAGCAAAACGCGGCTAATGCGAGTCAGATGAGTTTAGACTGTGACCACGTAGTTATCCATGATCAGCAGCCTCTTGCCCTAATCAACTTTTACCGAAAACGATATGGAAAGTGGATTTGGCGCTGTCACATAGACTTATCCCAGCCCAATCAAGAGTTCTTAAGGTTCTCGGCTCCCTTCATAAGACTTTACGATGCCTCAATTTTCACTATGAAACAATATGTCAGCAGCTCTCTCAAACTTAAGGAAGTTGCCATAATTCCTCCTTCTATAGACCCGTTAAGCGATAAGAACAAGTCTTTGCCAGACACCGTGATTCTCTCGGTTCTAAGCAAATACGATGTGAACCCTGAAAAACCCATTCTAACACAGGTTGCGCGATTTGACCCTTGGAAAGACCCGCTTGGCGTCATCGACGTGTATAAACTCGTGAAAAAGAAGATCCCTGATGTTCAACTTCTCTTTATTGGAAGCATGGCTTCAGATGACCCTGAAGGATGGGTCTATTTCGAAAAGACAGCTCGCTACTCTGGAGCAGACTATGACATACATTTACTAACCGATTTAGTGGGGGTTCATGATATTGAGGTGAATGCCTTTCAAAGAGCCTCCAATGTGGTTTTACAAAAGTCTCTACGTGAAGGTTTCGGGTTAACCATTTCAGAAGCCTTGTGGAAAGGAGTTCCAGTAGTAGGCGCAAACGTTGGCGGAATTCCGCTTCAGGTTATCCATAACGCAACAGGATTCCTAGTAAACAATGTAGAAGAGGCGGCGGAAAAAACGATTTACCTATTGAAACATTCAGAAATAGCCAAGATAATGGGTGAGAAAGGCAGAGAACACGTGAGAAAGAACTTTTTGATAACGAGGCACCTTGAAGATTACCTTAAACTGTTTATTCAACTTTCGTAGAAAGAAAATTATGAACTGCTTTTCAAGACAAGCAGTGCGTTTCTTGACGCAAAGGTTTAATTTTGCTTTGTTTCAATTATGATTACAATGAGATGGGGGTGTGTCCAGTTGAAGGAACCCTTTGTAGAGTTTGTTAGAACCGAGTTAAAGCCCGGCACTCTGCTGATTACGTGTGGTCTCCCGGGAACTTGGAAGACAGAGACTTCGCAGGAGGTCTCAAAGATTAAGGGTTTTCCCATTCTACGTACCGATTTGATTCGGCTGGAAGTTCTCAAGAATGAGGATATCTTCGACGAGAAAGTTGCGTCGAATATGAGTAAACGGGAGCTTGTGTACAATGAGATGTTTCGCAGAGCAGAGGACCTTGCACAGAAGAGTGAAGGCGTAATTTTGGATGCCACTTTTGTCACCCAGAAGCTGCGAAGAAGTGCCGCTGCGATTGCTGCAAGGCATAACATGACTTTTGTTATACTTCAAACTCATTGTTCTGAAGAGGCGTCTATTGCGAGGATTTTGAGGAGGACTAAAGAGAATTATGAGTCCAATGCGTTGACTAGGCAGGCTTATCTTGGTAACAAGAAGAGGTTTGAGCCTGTTGACTTGGATGACTTGAAGGAGAGGCATCCGCGACTCAAAATTGCGCACTTGACAGTCGATACAGAGTGTGATCTTCCTGAGGATTGGTTTGTGATCGGGATGGAGAAAAGGTAGATTGGACCCCGTTTTATCATGATAATAGATTTGCATATGCATTCGAAAACTTGTTCTGATGGAAACTTGACTGTTGAAGAGCTTGTTAAGGAAGCTAAGATCAGAAATATTGGGTTGATGTCGCTTACAGACCACGATTCTATTGGCTGTCAAGAGAGAGCCATGGTTTTGGCGAGGAAAAATGGAATCCATTATGTTTCCGGTGTCGAATTGAACGTAACCTTCTCGCATCCTAGGTATCATGAGGGGAAGTCAGTATCTTTGGATTTTCTGGGTTACCAATTTGACATAGAAAATAAGAAGCTGAAGAACAAACTTCAACAGATCGGCAAGTATCGAGAGGAAAGAGCTGCAAAGATCCTAGACAAGCTCAATGCGGAGTTTGAAAAAGAGGGAATTGAAAAGTTAACCCAGAACGACTTGAAGGCAATTCGAGATTCTGTTGACGGAGTGTTTGGGAGGCCTCACATAGCGAACTATTTGGTGAGAAGGGGAATTGTCAGATCGAAACAGAAGGCTTTTGATAAGTATCTTGTGAAATGTGATGTTCCCAAGTATCCTCTTTACGTTGAAGAGGCGTCGAGACTGGTGAGAAACGCTGGAGGAATACTAGTGTTAGCTCATCCTAACGATCCTTATGGGACCTCGCTTGTGAAGCTGACTAAATCGCTGCACGAGCAGACAGAGATTATAGAAGAGTCAATTTTGAGATACATTGGTGGCGTGGAGTGTTGGCACTCCAGAAATGACACCTTAACAACAAATCATTACATAAAGTTTGCAAAAAAACATAAGCTAATCATGACTGGCGGAAGCGATTGCCACCAAAAGCCGATCCTCATGGGAACGGTGAAAATCCCCGAATACGTAGCCAAGCAATTCAACTTTGAATGAACTTCTACTGATCAAAGAATCGTTCAGAAGAACTTTATAAGATTCACAAAATGTTAAATTGCTGGAAAACTATCTCTTAATAACGTGAGTATAATTGCCTTCCGTGTTTATCCTTGTTGATGGCGCTAGAGCGGACGTCTTTTATGAAATGTTGAGTCACGGATTTTTGCCAAATATAGAGAAACACGTGGCGAAAAGAGGTGTAATTGTAAAAGACGCGGTAACCGTTTTTCCATCCACAACTGGACCGGCTCACGCTCCCTTCTTGACAGGGGCATTTCCAGGACCCCTCAACATGCCCGGCATCCGATGGTTTGACAGAAGAAAGAATAGCTACCAAAACTATGGACCTTTTGCTTGGCTTCAATTCGAACGTGACTATGTGGGTCCAGGAGCCTTTGCTATGAACACAGATATGCGTGGCGAGATCAAAACTATCTTTGAAAGGTTAAAGGGTCACACCACGGCTGCGATATTTGAGCCGATCACTCGTGGAGCAAAATTTGTGTACCCTCCTTTGGCTAATGTCATGGCTAAAGTCTTCGGGCCCCTTAGACTTTTCACATGGGAGCATGTCGACACCCTTGCAGCACGTACATTCGAAATGGTTTACAGGGGCTCTGCCCTAATAAAGTGGATGAAACTCCCATCTGAGCCCCCCATTTTCTCAGTAGTTTACATGCCTGGCGTCGACGAAGTCAGCCACGAGCACGGTCCCCTCTCCAAAAACACACGCCACGCCATCCAAAACGTAGACAAACAAATCGGCCATATAGCTAAAACTCTCATTGACCTAGATCTATACGACGAAACCTCAATTGTAATCGGCTCAGACCATGGGCTTCGTCCCACCAGCCTGCACTTCGATCTGGCGAAATTTCTAAGCACGGTTGGTTTAGACGTTCGAAGCTTTCCAGTGACGTTCCTCCAAGGTCTAGGCGAGTTTGATGCCACGGTCGCCGTAAGCGGCAATGGAATGGCTCACGTGTACTTGGCTACAGAGGGTGCGGAAGAGAAAGCCTTTCCACTCCAGTACATAAAGCATGATTGGCGGCGTAAACCAAAGTTAGAAGATCTTGAAAACTACAAGATCCGAAAGGGACGTGTAAACATTATAGACTTAGTGAGCCACCTGTTACCAGTGAAACATGTCTTCGTTGCTGAAAATAAGACCACTTTCCACGTGTACTCTTGTGATGGACATGGAGTCATAAGGAAAAAGGGCCGAAATGAATACTCTTACGATGTTATCGAAGGGAAGGATCCTCTGGGTTACGCCGCTATTGTCGAGGATGGAAAGATTGCGTATGGAGAGTGGTTAAACGATCGGGAATGGCTCTCAGCCACATGCGAAGCCGAATTTCCGGATGTGCCAGTTCAAGTTTCACAAATCTTTGAAAGCCAGCGGTCGGGAGATTTGATCCTCAACTCTCGGATGGGTTGGGACCTTATGCCAGAGTTGCCACCCCATAGAGGATCACATGGAGGTCTTCACGCAGCAGAGATGAGGGTGCCACTTCTAGTTGGTAATTCTAGCTATGAAGTGAAGCCTGATCAGCCGCTACGTACCCTGGACGTTTTAGACATGCTTCTCGCTTAGCGTGGATGTCTAAAGTCGTCACGACCGAAGGCTATAATAGTAGAGATTAACATTTCGCGTTATAGTGAGCTATGAACGTAATCTTTCATGCCTTGTTAGGACTGCTTCTAGCCAAGCTGTTTGGAATCAGTTCTATGCCAAGCATTTTAATGGGCGTTTTGTTTTCAGTTTTCCCCGATTTTGATCATATTCCATATCTAAAAAAGGCGTTTAGAACCGGAAGGTTTGGAGTGGAATCGCGTTCACCGCTCCATGAACTTGTAGGCCTTGTCCTTGTCTTATTAGGATCCTTACTTGTAAAGGTTGTCTGGCCTCACCTGTTTTTATTAGCATTCAGCTGTGGACTAAGCCATTTCGTCGTTGACTTTCTTACAAGACCCTGCCGACCGCTATACCCTTTCTCAGTTAAGAAGGTTGACCTTAACTTATATCCAAGGGGGCTGAAGGAAATGTTTATATGGGATGCGATTTTGACAGCCACCCTCGGCCTAATTTACGTGATAATCACAACAGTTGAATCTTAAGCGGCACCTTTTGCGCGTGCACATCTGAGAATGAAATGACTTAATATCCCCGACCAACCATACTTTTCATATAATCTTGTAGTCCAAAAAACAATATAAATGATGGAATTTCACAGTTTTATCATGGTAAAAAAGATTTCTTTTAGAAGAGTTGTTACTCCTGATAACAAATGCTTTGATATCCCAACTGATGTCAAATTAGTCTTTCCAAAAGAGTCTCTACCTCCCGACTTAATTCGCTGTCTAGTTTATATTCCTTGGGAAAGAGATTATTTGCACTTTTCTCCTAAGAGATTCAGACGTTTTTTCGAATTTGTTCTTCCTTATCTCAAAACTAGAACAACAGATGTTCATACAGCAGTGTGTCTGTCTTACTGGAGCAACTATACCAAGAAACTTGAAAAAGAAAGGGGGGTTAAGATGAATAAAAAGATAGTAGCCTTTGGATTAATCCTTCATGATAGTGGGTGGAGTGTCTTAAATAAAAAAGAGATAGCGGATAGCTTGACAGTAAAAGGGTTAAAAATTGAGGGGGAAGCATTTGGTCCTAAAAGAAAGCATGCTGATGAAGGAGTAAAAATCGCTCGAAAAATTCTAAATGAATACAAATTCAAGCCAGCATTAACTAAAGAAGAAAAAGAAGTAATTTGTAAAGCGGTTTTCTGGCACGATAAGACAGAAAAAGCAAGAGGCAAAAAGTTACTTATCGAAATAAAAGCAGTTGTAGATCTCGACCATTTGTGGTCTTTTACCAAACTCAATTTTTGGCAAGACACTGTAAGAAAAAATGTTAGCCCCCAGGATTATTTAAAAAACCTAGAACATGATTTAGATTCTTACTTCATTTCTGAAATTGGGAAAGAGTTAGCTTATACTCTTCTAAAAGAGAGAAAGAAAGAAGTAGGTGCACTTTTGAATTTGAAATGATAGTTTCCCGCGCCCTTGCCAAACTTTCCACTGCGCGCGCGTTTTTTGAGTTGATTAAAGAGTCTTCGCGTAGGTGGAGGCTAGTTTGAAGTATGCCTTTGCTTCTTTCATTGCTGCACTCTTTTCCTCACTATCTACGCTGGGGTCTTTAAGTTTGAAACTGACGACTTTTCCTCGCACGTAGGCTCGGTAGCATTTGTAGAAAGGGAGAAGTTTCGTCAACTCTTGGTCTCCAGAATATTCGATATACCTTTTGACGAAGAAGTTAGATAGATCGGTTCGGTCTTTGAAGTCTAAGTCCATGGCTAAGAAGGCAATGTCAGAGGCAACGTCGGAATATCTGAATCTTTCGTTGAATTCTATCGCGTCGAAGATGTAGATGCGGTCGGTAACAAAGATGTTACCCGAATGGACGTCTCCGTGACAATCTCTGGCTCGGTCCTCCGCCACCCTCTTCTCAAAAAGGGACATGTTTCTCTTCATGAAATCGCCGATTCTTTCACGGATCTGTTTGAAATTCTTCATGGATATCGTTTTGCCGACAAACTCCCAAGTCTGTTTGAAATTCTCCTTCCAATTGGTTTCAATTATCGCCAAGGAGCCGAACTCGCTTATCCTTCTATTCGTTTCTGCGTTTGAATGGAAATCTGCCATGATCTTTGCTATTTTGTCAACGAGTTTGCTATCCACCTTGTTCTGTTCGAGAAGCTTGCTCATCATCTTTTCTTGAGGCATTCTCTTCATCTTCACGGCATATTCAACGGTTTCTCCCTCGCCTTTTATCTTGATAACATCGGATCTGTTGATAGGAACAACCTCGAGATACATGTCTCCGCACAGCCGCCTGTTCAGCTTTAACTCTTTTTCGCAGAAGAAACGCCTCTTCTCAAGAGTTGTGAAGTCCAAGAATCCGAGGTCTACAGCTTTCTTCACCTTGTAAACAAAGTTTCTAGTTAGAAAAACGAAGGATATGTGAGTCTGAACCAGTTCAATTCGACCTGGCTCTTCATCATAGGCTTCAGGCTTCATCAAAGCTTCCACGACCTGCTTCTGAATCATCCCTGTCTGCCTCTTTTTCTTAAGGTGCTCAACAACCTTTCCGTGGTGGATAAAGCTTCAATTAGCCATATAGAGATATCCCCGCGACGAGCCTTAACTTAAATAAACCTGCACATTCTGTTTTACTAGGGAGAGCCCAGATCCATGAGATACTCGCTTCTCGCAGACGCCTACCAAAAAATTGAAGCTACAACCAAACGGCTCGAAATGACCGACCACCTAGTTGACTTGCTCAAGAAAACGCCGCCCGAAATCATCGACAAAGTCGTCTACCTAACCCAAGGAAAACTGTACCCCGACTTCACTGGAATAGAAATCGGCGTAGCAGAAAAGCTGGCCATGCGCGCAGTGGCAAAAGCAACTGGAAGAAGCGAGAAAGCAATACATGAAGAACTTGGAAAAACAGGCGACCTAGGCGGCACCACCCAAAAGTTCTTGAAGAGCAAGCTTCAGGTGCAACTGTCTCATGAACTGTTAACCGTTGAAATGGTTTTCGACACGCTGGACAAGATGGCGAAGTCTACTGGCGCAGGGTCTATGGAGCAAAAAATCAGCTATTTAGCCGGGCTTCTGGCAAACGCCTCTCCAAAAGAAGCAAAATACATCGTTCGAACAGTTACAGGTGCCTTAAGACTTGGAATCGCTGACATGACCGTTCTCGACGCCTTAGCAATCGCGTACGGAGGTGGAAAAGAAGCTCGAGAACCCTTAGAACGCGCGTACAACATCTCTTCCGACCTAGGCAGAGTAGCCAAGACCGTTGTAGAAAAGGGGTTAGAAAGCGTCAAGAAATTTCAAGTGTCCATAGGCGAACCCGTAAGACCAATGTTAGCCGAACGATTAGGTTCACCCGAAGAGATTCTGGAAAAGCTTGGAGGAAAATGCGTAGCCGAGTTCAAGTACGACGGAGAAAGAATCCAAGCTCACAAAAAGGGAAACAAAGTCATCCTGTTCTCTCGCCGACTTGAAAACATCACAGAGCAGTATCCCGATGCTGCTGAACTATTCCGAAAGTATACTAAGGCAAAGGATGCCATCATCGAAGCTGAAGTTGTAGCCATCAACTCAGACACCGGCGAGATGAAACCGTTCCAAGAGCTAATGCATCGAAGACGAAAGTACGGCATTCAAAAAGCCATAGAAGACTATCCAGTCTCACTTTTCATATTTGACGCGTTGTATGCAGATGAAAAAGACCTAACCCTGAAGCCATATCCGATTAGACATAAAGCTCTTGAGCGAATCATTCAGCCAAGCGAACATGTAAGAGTTGCAGAAAACCTAATTGTCAAAAATCTAGAAGAGCTGGAAAGGTTCTTTGAAAAAGCTGTTGAAAACGGCTGCGAAGGACTAATATGCAAATCCATAAACCCAGACTCCGTCTACCAAGCCGGTGCAAGAGGATGGCTCTGGATAAAATACAAACGTGACTACAAAAGCGAAATGACCGACACGATTGACCTCGTCGTCGTTGGGGCGTTTCACGGAAGAGGAAAAAGAGGCGGAACTTACGGCGCCTTGCTTCTCGCAGCTTATAACCCGGAAGAAGATACCTTTGAAACGGTCACCAAGTGCGGCACGGGCTTCACAGACAAAGACCTGGCGAAACTTCCAAAAATGATGAAAAAACATGAGACACTGCATAAGAGTTCCCGTGTCAACTCCACGTTAGAAGCTGACGTGTGGTTCGAGCCTAAAGTTGTCATCGAAGTAATCGGCGCTGAAATCACGCTTAGCCCCATTCACACATGCGCCATGGACGCCATAAGAAAAGGAAGCGGCCTCGCCATACGGTTTCCACGGTTTACAGGAAACTTTAGATTAGACAAGGCAGCAGAAGACGCCACGAACACAAAAGAAATTGCCAGAATGTACAAAGGTCAACTAAAGAAAGTGATTGAGCAGTAAGGCTAGGTTATTACTTTGAAGGACATCTTTCCTCTTAACTCTCGGTAACGTCTCGAAACAACATTATAAAGCTGTTCTCGCAGAAGATTCCCCGCAACCTTTCTTGACCGCAAATTCCTGATTTCAGCCGCAAACCTAGCGTCTCCAAGAGTTTGGGCTATCCATTTTTCGAAATCTTCGCGATAAAGATGAAATTCTAAAGATTTAACGTCGATTTCTCCAATTTTCTGCATGAATTCTCGAAGTGAATCCGCATGTTGTCCAGTGTAGTTGCCTATTGAAGTGAAGAAATAGAATGCTTCATTTCTCAACAGGTTTCTGAGAATTCTTGAAGGTGAGGGTGAAACAGACAAGTCTAACTCTCCTTTTCCACAATTTATGTTTATAGGGATTGGTTAACCTTATAAGTTTTCCATCAGATTTTGAAGGCTAAACTCTTCGTCCACGTTTCCTCGGAGAGTTATAATTCAAACCGGTCCGAAATGGTTCTTCCTTGTATTTCCTCGTGACAATTGAGGTGCGAATCCTGAGCACTCCCGGAAGGGGCGCAATGGACTGAGCAATAAACGAGTGAAGTTGACCTTGGTCTCCAGCAACCACTTTAGCGATGATGACGAGTTCTTCTGAGAATGAGGTGAAAGCTTCGAGAACCTCGTTGAACTCTGCCAGTTTCTCAGCTATGTTCCCACTTTCCTTCGGGTCAGTATATACAGTTACAAAAGCGGTGATAGATTTTATTCCCACCTTCTCTAAGTCAATGACGGCTCCATACTTCTTTATGATACCGTACTCTTCCATCCTTTTTATTCTATCGTAGACCGTTGAATGTGCGACGCCCAAGAGATGCCCGATTTTAGTATACGTCTGCTTGGCATTTTCTTGAAGAAGCTCTAGAATCCGCCAGTCTAAGTCGTCTAAAGCAGCTGAACGCCCTTTGATTTTCATTTTCTCGAATCCTTAGCGCATATACACTCTTTTTAGCTGATTTATGTGTTGTTGTCGGAAAAATGTCGAAATTTTGGATATTTCTCGTCTTTTTCATAAAATTTCGGAAGATCGTGCTTGGAAATGTATCGGAAAATTGTCGAAAAATCTTTCGCTTTTACTCGTTTTTTCAATACAAAGTCACTTCAGCGACAAATTTGCGAGAATCTTGTCAAATAGCTTTAAATTTACGAACGTAGACTATCTTCTATAAGATTCTTCTACTAAGGGATACGGGATGATGACCTTTCCTCGAGTTTGGGAACTTATCGGCAACTTCAAGGACGAATGCCAGTCTCGAGGCTGGAAAACCTCTCAAAACGAAGACTGGATAAAAGTCAACAATGAATTTCACAATTTCCTGTGGGCTCGAGACATTCATCCTTCCACCTTCAAGAAGATAGCAACTGCATGTAGATGTGCTATAAAACAAGGCAGTTCATATCAAGTAGTAAACGTCGCTTACACCGCCTGGCTGTTTCCAGAGGCTCCTCCCGACACGCTGGTTCACTCTGTGGCGAGAGACCCAAAATTGGCAAAAAGAATTGCCATATACGACCTCAGTAACGTTTACGCTGGTGGACCTGTATGTTTTAAGCTGAACGAAACCAACAGCAAAGTCTTTCAAGAGTTTGAAAAATTCTTGGGGAAAAAATGGGGAGTAGAGTATAAGCCAGCTTTCAGCTTGCTCACAAAAGAAATCTAAGACCAAATCTCAATTCGTCGTTCTGCGCGCGCTTCGTTTAGGGATGAGGCAAATAACTGGGTTAAGCTTGGCTTCATTAAAGCTGATTTGTGAACCTATTTCCTTTTTAACCAGAGAAAAGATAAGTCTGTTTCGTGTAACTGGAATAGAACAGGGGAAAAAGGCTTGACAGAAGAGGTTGATGACGGGAAAGTAAAGAAAATTGCTGAACTTAGAACCCTTCTGGAAGAGCGTGTAAGCAAAATGGAGAAAGAACTGGAACAATGGCGGGCACTCTTAGACTTTGTCAATGCTGCGTTGTTAAAAGAGGGCTTCAAAAAAGCAGAAATTGTGAAAACTGCACAAACACCATTCGTGCCGCCGCCATCAGAAGAAGTTGCTCCACCTGAGGTGCCAACGGTTCAACCGCCTGCCTTAGAGAATGAGAAAGCAATTCCTCTGAAGACTGTAACTGGCGATCTACTTGCCAGCCTCTATGCCAACGAGGATTCTATGCGTGTTGTTCTCGCTGAAGACAAACAGTTTGACATCAACACTCCACCTTTCAGAACTTTTCTACTTGAAAGAGTGCTGGTGAAAATGCAGGAAAAAGACAGGGAAGCCGTAAGCGAAGGAGCTATTCCACCAGACAAGATTCTTTCTTACAGCATCGATAGGGAAGGAGACATAATCCGGGAAATCACAATTCGAAACATTCAACCTGACCGCTCCAGAGAATTGAAGTCCACCATCAAATGGACATTAGAAAAAATGTATGAAAAAATGAAGACAGCGGCTTGAAACGACAGTTTTCCTTGGTCTTGCCTCTCAAGATCAAGCCTTTAATGCTGACACAAGACTCGGCGTTATATAAGTCTCTATTAGTGCTGCAACAAAAATTAGGAAAAAGACAAGTATCAATTTCCTTTTCAGGTTTTGCTTCCATAACCCAATGATGGTTCTGTTTGTTAAACTCCAAGCTTTCTTAGTATCCTCACTGATCATGCGAAACAGTCTTTCTGGCGATTGCAAAGAAGCTAGCAGATCCTTCCATGATGCCCATTTATGATCGTGAACAGGGTTAAGGCTAAGACATGCTTTTCGTAGATTATACACCCAATAGAAGATTGCTATCAGTTCAAGCCATCCATGCGTGAATAAAGCCGCAAATGAAGTTATTAGACCATAAAATTGTGCAAATGTTCCCATAACTAGAAGCCCGAAAAGAGTCCACGCTAGGGCTACACCAAAAGAAAGAAACCAGCCCTTCTTATTCCAAGCCAGACAGCCCAAGGCCGTTAAAAGCAGAAGGTAACTCACTGAGAACGCGTTGTGGAAGCCGATTAAACCTAAAGTGACTGGACTGCTAAAACCATTTGCCATAATAATAGGATACCATAACCGATAAAATGTGAAAAACAACCAGCCTAAAAGAATTTCAAATAGAGTCATAGTTCCTCGATTCTAGGTTATTCTGCCAAAATGCATTTGAAAATTGCCTAGTATGAAATCTTAACCTTCAATAATCCATTTTTCCAGCAAATGAGCAAGATTTCTAGAAAAACATTATAGAAACTGTTTCACGCTCATCATAAAGAAATGTCTAATCAGCTGGGCTTTATTATCTCAAGCTTGTCGCAAAGTCTTAAATATGCACATATAGCTTTAACAAATAAGATTCGAAGGTAAACGTGCCTGAAGGTGCTTCCTTTGGTTCAAGTTGGCGAAAAACTAAGTCTACTTAATCGCAGTAGAATAGACATAATTGCAAACATCTTAGGCGTATCCGGTGGGGGCACAAAGAAAACCCACATAATGTATAGATGCAACCTAAGCTTCAGGCAACTCCACGCTTACCTTAACCTACTTGTTGACAGAAAACTCTTAAGAAAAATCCAGCGAAAAGAAAGCAGCCGCCAAGAACTCTACGAAACAACATCTAAAGGAAAAGCATTTCTCCAAGCCTACAAAAGCATCAAGGCCCTCCTCGCAACTTAACCTTGTTCACCTTTCATCCTCTTCTATATGCCTAATTTTATTCAAAAAATCAAAAACGGACGCAACAAGCTTCACCTTTCGCTCTGCCTTATCCAGCTCGATAAGAGCGTATTCAGCAAGAAAATCCGTGGCTATTTCAAGCTTAGACCCGTGCAAGCCAGACTTGTCTGCGACTTCAGTTAAGCTATGCCACTTACCATCCTCAAGCACATTGAAAATAAAGTCAATCATCTCCAACTCTTAAAGCCTCTTAATAAAGAGACAATACCCCCTAATGGAATAAATGATTTCTGAGGAAACGTTTCAGAAAAAAGTTCTAGAACTAGAAACAGTTTCAAACAGAAAAACTTTCTAGAGAAGGAGTACACTCCAACCGGGCACTCCCCATTCCTTATTTTCAAGAGTGCGCTCAAGAAGAATAAACAGTAATATTCAAGGCTTTTCGTATAGGCTAAACCCTTCAAAACGCCCACTCACCGTAGACCAAGAAGAGACAAGCTCCACATGTCATTTGTTGACATTTTTTGCATGGCAATGCGCGTGCGCATTCTGATGAAACAGAAGAAATTCCGTGGAAACAGCATGAGCTTAACAACAGAGATTGAAGAACTTCTAAAGGAAAAGGCACAACTGAAAAAAATATTGCAATCCTTTAGTGGAAGAAGAGCGTTACCGAGTAAATAAAATGGTTAAGATGAGTAAATGGCTCAAGGAATACTGGCCCATGTTAGTCGTCATCCTTATGACAGTGGCTTTCATAGTGGTTTATTCCCAATGGATCATTTCTACTTTGCCACCATAGTTTTGATGGGCTTTGCACGGGCGCAATTAGGATGTAGCTCTCTTCAATCAATGTTGCTTTTCTTGATTAGCTCTAAAGGCGTGCGTGTCTAGCCTTCAATTGCTTGACGATCTTTGCTCAGATATATCTAAGCTCTAGCAAAGAAGATGTTTTCCATACTTGGAGAATATCCGTAGATTTGTATACATGTTGAACAGAGAAACGATAATGTTTATTAAGTCTTAATACATACTATAAATTCATGGTGTACCCATGCGAGCAATAAGCAGAAATAAGACCAAAATCCTTGTAGCAACACTCTTACTTGTGATTTTTGCCTTAGCCATCAGCGTAACAAATCCAGTTATGTCGCCCATCCTGTCAAACAGAACAATCTCAAATAGTGGATCAATAACGGCCATTGGCGTGGGAATTTATTGGGATCAAGAAGGTTCAATGGATGTTTCTGGGATTGATTGGGGTACATTAGAACCTGGTTCAAACAAAACGGTTGCAGTCTATATCCGTAACGAAGGCAGTTCCCCAGCCAACCTAACTATGTTTACTTCAAACTGGAATCCTCCAAATGCCACAGATTATGTGGTTCTCAGCTGGGATCGTGAAGGATATCAAGTCGCAGTGGGAGAAGTTGTCCAAGCGACTTTCACGTTGTCGGTTTCTGCAGCCATTCAGGGGATAACTACATTCAGCTTTGACATCACTATACTCGCGACAACTTAGCAAGAACCAAGTAGAACGCCTGCCTACTTTTGTCGACTTGTCATTCTAAAATTGTCTTGTCTGAAGCGAGCGAGACTTGGCTGGCGTTGCCAATACTTTCACACGTTGTTATCGCAAAAGAATTAGACATGTAACGGCAAAGGCATTAATCAGGGCCATAATTACCATGAATTTGAAATGTACCCGAGTATGCGCATAAAGGGTTGTCTTGCGACGGGTTGTGCCAAACTCAGAAAAACCTTTAAAAGCAGAAGCCCAGACATTTGTTGTCAAATTACATTCAGGGATCCATTTGGGAAGGCGGGAAACAGAAGGTTTGCAATCTTTTCTTCGTAAGCTTCTCTTAAGTGCATTGTTCGTTTTAGGTGCGGGTTATGCTTTGAACAGTGTTCCAATGATTCTTATGTTTCAATACCGTCTTTCGCAGCTTTCTATTTCTTCTTTGCAGAACGTACTTGATATGACTGGTATTCTTTTGATTGTTTTTGCATCTGTGATCTTCATTGCCTTAGGTGTCCTTGTGGTTGTAGGAGCGATTAAGTATTATCTTGGGGATTTTTCAAGAGGAATCGTGGTCTTAGGTGTTTTTTTGGGATCACTTTATTTGTTGTGTCTCGGTATGGGTAGTGTTTTGTTGACTTCAGGGACTGATTTGGGTGCCGTTCTTTTATCTATTAGTCCAATGTTTTTTATGACCGCTATTGCTTGTCATGTGTTGGGTACATACCGTTCCAGACTCGTTGGTTCACTTCTTGGATTGCTAGGTGGAATCATTTTCGCTTTTGCGGTTTCTCCAGCTTTTAGGGTTCAGATCTTCAAATTGGTTTTCACAGAGTGGGATGTTTCGGTTCCAGGTCCATTTATGTCATTGGCTGTTGTTGAAGGCCCTGCTCTGGCTTTCGGTTCTTTGGCAGTATTCTTTCATTTTATGTTAGAGGAAAATGGAGAGAGCCCTGTGAAATATCTTTTTTATCCGATAGCCACGTTGGCTTATGGTTTCGGTTTGGTCATTGGTCCTCTGGTTCTTTCGCTTAGTTTTCTTAACCTCTTATGGAAGGCTCCGTGGGTTGGACCTATTCACAATTCGCCAGGCTTGGTGTTTAGCACGATCACTTTCTGGAGCGCCAGTCTTGTGATGCTGATGATAGGAGGCATTTTGTTGATTCTTACTTCATTTGCAGGGTTTTATCTTGCTTTTAGTGCGATCAAAGAATAGTTCTTTCTTAACATGTGGTTAGCATTTTCTACATTACCCATTTCCTTCTGTTTTCCAAAAAATCTTCCGCCGTTGCCATGCTTACCAGTTGTCTATTCAAATCCAAATTTGCCAGCTTTCAAGCTCTTGTGTTTTTGGTGCTTTTGACGTGGTATTATTTCATGTGTGCGCGCTTTCTTTCTTTGGAATTATCAAGTAAATGGCTAAAGATATGGCTACAAAGATTATTCCTTGAAAAATTAGGAATGCTGGTATGACATTGAAGTTTTGGTTGTGGGCAAGAAAGACATTCAGCTCTTCAACCACTGCTGTTTTTAGAGTTAGTAATTGATCTCTTAGCGCAGGCGCTGCCACAAGACTTGGGTCAAGTGAGTCAATCATGGAATTTAAAGCTGTAACTCGGTTGGTTATGTTCAAAGAGTCAATTTCAAGAAATGACCATACTCCGAGAGCTATGTTTCCAACACCGTTTAACCCCACTAGAGAAGCAATTATCAGAGCAATTCTTCTTTTATTCGCCAGGTGCAATTTAGACATTCCCCCCAGAAAGAGGGTATGGACTAAAGTATATAAGAATTGAGAGTAAAACACTCAGAAAAGAGGGATTTGCGGAGGACGTCTTCCCTAATCTGCGAAAAGGGTCTTTCTCCATCTTGCGAACCTTTTTATGATTCCGATATTAGAATACAATTGTTGACTATAGGAAAACGAGGAGACCCTTATATGAAATTAGTGGCCCTTGCCAAAGTTGTTGGAGAACTCCTCTTTGTCTACGGTTTATTAGGTTGGATCTATGGAGTGATAATTGCGTTTGTACATCCTTCATGGTTGTCTGCTCCGCTGTCACATCTCACGCCTTGGTTAAGGCAGGACACTTTCACAATCTTTTCCTTTCTCATCAGCATGACTGGATTTTTCATATGGAGATTGGCAAGTGAGTGGACGGAATAGAACCTAAGCGGACAGAAGTCTTTCATTTACAACTTTGTTCTTCTACTTCCACCATGTACGTGTTCCCACTGCAATGGAGCCAACGAGGCTTTTTTGGCAATTTTGTTGTCACATGTGAGCTAGTGATTAGTGTCTTTTACAGTATTCCAAATAGGGTATCGCCGGTCACCGTGATTCTTTTTGATACGGCAGAATAACCGGTGATACTCAAATGCTGGGGATCTGCTTACCTGAGTAGAGATTGTGTAGACAAAATTGGGATTCGTACAGCCGCATGGTTAGAACTTCACAACGCTGTCATTTTCTAGTCATGATTTTCTGAAGCCCATCAATTAGTTTTGAGAAAGGCTTTGGAAAGTACTGCCTCAGCAGCTCGAAGTCTTGGCCATTCAAAGCCTTAAGGGCATATAGGGATGCGAGGTAGACTACTCCAGCCACTAGGATTTCTGCAGCTAAAACCTGAAAAGCGGGAAATCTTTCAGTCATCACAGATTCCAGCACAAACAGGAATGGTACGGACATTATCGAGGCTATGACTGACTTCCACAACGCTTCTCTGTCTAACTGAACACTTACATGTTTGCGAAGCATATGCACTGCCAATGTCAGGCTTAAGGCACGCACCGCCAATCGTGTGACAGCTGCTCCGACCACATCAAACATAGACACAAGGCTCATAAGTAACGTGACAGCCACGAGCGCTGAAATCAGATTAATTTTCAACACCTGTTTTGTTTCTCCGATAGCTGTCAAGGTTGTGGTCAAAAGCGTGAGGAGGGCAGCGAGTATTATGGATATGGCTAGTATAGCTAGGGCCGTAGCGCCTGAAACGTAGTTTGGTCCATAAAAAACGTTTAGTGCGGTTGGTGCTACGGTGGCCAGCAAAACACAGCTGGGAATGATCGTGTAAGATAAATATCGGCTTGCTATCTTTAGGGCGTTGCTTACACCTTTAGGATTTTGAAGGCCGAATCGAGATGAGATTATTGGGAATATTGTGATCATGATTGGTTGCCAGATCACGGAAAGGGCAAGCAGGCTTCGGACTGCTACAGAATAGATTCCTACGAGGGCATAGTTAGAAGTGGCAGAAGCTAGGATTATGATGTCAGCTTGGCTTAAGATTAGTAGTGCCAGGGAACTTAGGAAAAGGGGGAAGCTGAATTTGAGCAGAGGCTTTATGGGTGTCCGGTTGTTGGGTTTGGCGAATTTGCCGCGGACGAATGTGATGGCTGCTGTTAGTCCTGCAATTGATCCTATAATGTAGCCGATTATTACGCCTGAAACTCCAAAGCCGAGTAAAGCTAGGATAGCAGCGATGATTCGACTAATAAGGATGTATATGAGGGTTACTTGTGCCATTTTCCCGAAGAGCTGAAGAGCCCGTAGTCCAGAACGGTATAAGGTTATCAGGTTCATAAGGAACGCTGATATGGAAATCAGGATTATCAGCGGGACGTTCTCAGTGGCTCCCCAAAAGTATTGTGAGAGCGGTGCTGAGAGAATGGTAGCTACCATTAGACCTGCTAGAGATAGCATTACAACGGTTCTTGTCAAGGTTCGTTGCACAGAGGCAGCTTTTTGGGATTGGTTTTTTCCCATATATTCCGATGCAAATTTGGTTAACGCTGTGGGTAAAGCCAGTGTTGATAAGACAAGGGTAGAGGCGATGAAGGATAGAACGGAGAGGAGACCTAGATCCGCTGGAGTTAGGGCATTGGTCTTCGCCACAACAACGTAGAAGAGTGCCATAACTATGTATTGGATGGCGTTCATAGATGTTATTTGGAAAGTTCCTTTGGCTACATTATTAGCTTCCAATAGACATGACACCTCGAAGGTTTATTTGTGCTGGAGAAATAGAGATTGGATGTAGTTTTTGTTATTTCTTGGAAAGAGTTTGATGTTCTCGCACAACGGCTACAGTTGATAAAGTTAAGGTTAGGCCAAGCAGACTGAGTGTTATGGGGTTAGTTGATATTCCCCATGGCGTATAGTTCAGGATTAGCGCGTTGATAGCGACGATGGCTAGGCTCATTCCGATGCTTAAGGCGGCGCGTTCCACGTTGTCAATTTCTTTTACCGGAAATAGGGCTTTTATGAAGCTGTATCCTGGAAGGAAGAGAACGAATATTGACCCGAAAAGGTATCTTACGTATAGAAGAATACCTCCAATGATGGGTGCGCGCTCTAGATTCGCTAAAATGAGAGTTGTCGTGGTTGCCGCAAGCACGATGATTACTAAGTACCAGTAGGCGTGAAATGAGAGCATGTAGTCTTTCAAGGTGAAGGAAAGGGGAAGTTGATCTTTAAGGACTATCTTACGTTGATCCTGCAAAAGCAAGACTCGTTCAGCAATCTCCTGTTCAGGTCTATCGTTCTTCAGTTGCACCAACTTGATTAGTTGTTTAACCGTTTTGGGATGATCGTTGCTAAGAATATTGATAATAGACCTGTCGAGACTCGACAATCTATGTTTGTTTTTTGCGGGCACGAGTCGTCTTCCACCTTCATTATGATTAAAGTAATCGTTGTTTGTGGGTTCGAGGCTTTTAGATTTTCTGGGTTTTTGTGGCTTAAAGATGCCTAAGGCAACAGAAGATTCTTAAATCTACACAAAAATGCATGTGTGGAGGCAGCTTTTCTTTAGTAGAATGTTGGATCCTTATCGCTACTTAAGGTATTAAGTAAAAAAGGTGGAAACCTGTCACTTCTACGCGCTGTAGCATTGTTGTCGCGTTGTAGATGTGTCACAATTTCTTTCGTTTGATCGCGTATAGTGCTAGGGCGGCAAACGGTGCTGCGGCTAGGAGTATTGTGCCAAGTTCAGGTACTACGAATCCCGGTATTGTAGGTGGTACCTTGTTGTTGAAGAGTTCAGGTACCTTTGACTGCTGCGTCTTGCCTAGAGCGTATATGAGCATTCGGGGATCTGTGGATGGCAATTCTATAGTGAACTCTTGTTTAGGCGATGTGTGTAGGGGTCCGCTTAGAAACGGTTTCATTGCCCAGTAGATTGGCTCTTCAATTGGTTCCTCAACGGGGTAGTTCAGTTTGGTCTTCAGGGTTGCTACATTGTATCTGGCGCCGGGTGTTGTACCTGAGGGGGGAACCTTTGCGCTTAGTTCATCGGCGTACGTGAAGTCTGCTTTTGAGAAACTTGTCGACCCGCCTGTCCAACTGACTTCCAGGTCGCCGACGAGCCATCCATCGAAGGATGTCTCGGTCATAACCAATAATAGGTGGGGCTCGAAAGTAGGGTCTCCAGCTCCTTGGACCCATATCTCAAAGCTCGCGGGACTTTCGATCATTAAGGGCAATGCTGGTTCGATTCGTATCGTGCCTGTTTCGGCTTTGGCAAGTGGAACTGATACTACAGCTAGCAATAGAGCGAATATTAGTAAGGACTTAGATTTTGACATGTATTTATCCCATTAAGTTGTTGGATTTAGAAATATATATGTGTTTGTGGACATAACAGCTATAAAATGGCTTCAGTTGTTCTAGAAGTATAAGAAGGTTAGATAGCGCCGCATGCGAAACAAGTAGACCTGAGCCTATTAGAATGGCGCCATCAGGTAGATTTGCACCAAAATGGAGAGAATAAAGATTATGCCAACTGTTAGGGCTGTGGACCGTAGGCGCTTTTTTTCTACCAGTAGGTTTGTTCTTCCGTAGTATGGTGATATCAGTTCCGACGTTGCTAGCAGGATGATTGATGTGATGGCTAGCCAAAGCGTCAGGTCTGCAAAAGACAGTGGGAATTGCAAACATCATTCCTCTATGATCTGATAGTGAACCTCTATTTTTTCGCCTTTTGAGGAAACCTTGCTCTTTTTGATGATGATGGGTTTGCCTGTAACGCGGGTTAGGGCACATGCGATGGAGCTGCATAAAGGACATGCAAAGGAGGTGCAGGAGTTCTTAGAAGTCTTTCTGGCTCTACTGCAAAAGTCTTTGTAGATGGAGTTCCATATTTTGATCCTGATTATCTTGCCGCGCGTGTTCATCTCGAAATCTTTGGCTATTTCGAGCCCCTCGATGAAAAGTTTTGGAAGGTTGGTTTGAAGGTATTCCATGTCGACCTTGTTGAAGTCTATTCCTAGTTCATCCTCGAAAAGGTTTGTAAGGTCTACTCCTGAGGGAGTAAGGCACATGCCTTGGGGGTTTTTGAAGAAAACTTCTTCTCGGGTTATTTTTTCAGCCGGTGGTAGGTATTCAATGATGTCGATGTTTTCTTCCGATGAGATGAATAGTTTTCCGCTTTTGAATCCTTTGAAGTGTTTTGGAGGCAAATATACGCCTTTGCCTTTGTAATTCAGGTTTTTGATTATTCTATTGATTGCTGTGAATGTTGGAAGGGCTGTGGAGTTTAGCAGGTCGGCTTTCACGTATTTTATGGGTCTTATGAATAGAAGTAGGGCTCCCCAGAACGTTAGAGCTATGCCGATGAATGCGGGAACATAAGATGTGGATATCACAGACCAGATAAGCGCCATGGCGCCAAGAGAAAGAAGTGGGTAGCCGATTCTTCCGGCAGGTTTTCGTTTATACTTCCATAGTTCGCGCCTTAGTGCTTCTTTCTCATCTTCGAGCTGCTGGATTGTCTCGATTAGAACTTTTGGAGCAAACCTGGTTTCGTGTTCTTTTACTTTGTGTGTGTTTGGCATAGTGCTAAGCGACCTTAACTCTCGCGTTAAGTTGGTTTTGGATCTTTTTTTAGGAACTCGGCAAATTTACATTGATTTTCCATATAAGTATTGGGTTGTCCTCTTGGTTAGCTATTTCTCTGTGTATTAGTCCTGCTTCTTCTGCTTGACTAAGCTTCTGAAGAAGCGTCTTAAATCTGATTGGTGCTTGCGAGAGTTTCTGATAGAATGAGGCTACGGATTGACCTGTGGATCTTCCTTTCTGGCCTGCTTGATTGACGGCTTTTAGGATGGTTCTCTCTTCGGGTAAAACGAGTTTGTTAAACGTTTGAAGGGAGGCTTTTGATTGTTTTATTCTCTTTATCCGATGTAGAATTAGCATGACTGCTAGCAAAGAGGTTATCGCAGCAATCAAGGTTGTTCCGTATTGGGCAATGGTTAAGGTGATTTTGGACCAGGTTTTAATCGGCTTCCAGTAGTTGGCGATGGCTTCGCCGAATGGTAAAAGCATGTCCTCGATTTTGGAGAAGTTTTGTGGGTTGTTAGTGTTGGCGATGAGGGTTATTTTTACGTATTTCTGTTCTAGGCCAGAACCTGTTTCGAAGATTGCTTGCTCATACCAATATAACATCACTTGGGTTTGATTAAATCCTGGATGCTCGAATGCGAAAAACCTGGCGGTTATGGGTGGGTTTTGGAGGAGCTGGACATCTCTTAGGTCTAGTTGTATGGCTTGGGGCTGGCGTCCAGTTCTTTGTGGCCATGTGACCCAGCTTATCTCAGGTCTATGGACGGACGATAGGGAGACGCCTATTTCTAAGGTCACTCGGATGATGGGGCTTCCATAAGCGACGTATTGGTACTCCAATGAGGCGTCTTGTCCTGAGATTTGTTCAAATTCGGTGTTTCTTTCGACGAATACAAGTGTGTAGCTTGGGATTTCTGGGAGTATTTGTGTGCTTACTTGTTCGCCGCTTGTTATTACGACTCCTTCAGGTCCTTGTGTTAATGCGAGTGTGGGTACTCCGTAAAGCATGATTAGGCTTGTGCTTATTAGGAGAGCAGTTATTTTGAGCATGTCTCGTTTGGAGATTTTCATACGTGGGTATGTTTGTAGTCTTCCGCATGCTGGGCAGAAGTTTTGTTTTTCTACTGGGCGTTTGTCACAGTGTGAGCAGGGCTGTGGTTTGGACTTTGTGGTTATGATCTGAATTTTTAGTATCTTCTCTGAGAAGGGGAGTAGGATTAGAGTTCCTAGGAATATGAGGGCCCAACCTCCGAAGAGATGGAATACTCCTATGGCTGCTCCTATTCCATATTGGGCGCCGATTAGTATGATGGTTGTGATTCGGATTATGTTGAGCCCGTAGATTAGTGGAAGGCCTATGATGAATATTGCTAGTTTTTTTGGCATTGCGCCTCTTGCAATGTGTGCGAAGAATGATGCGAAGAGGGTGAAGCCTATTAGGGAGTATATGCCTGCGCATGCTATGTCAATTGTGAAGGCTGAGGGCAGTATTTCTGAGCTTTCGAGGAATATGACTGGTGCTCCGTATTGGGTTGTTAGGCTGACGGGCATGCCTAGTGTTTTGAGGAGTGTGTATACGGTTTCAGAGTTATACGTTGATAGTGTTGTGCCTAGTGTGTAGATGGTTTGAATGGGTGGGGGGATGAGGAATAGTAGGAAGGTTATGGGGAAGGTTAGGGTTCTTAGGGTTTGCGTGTTGAATACTATTAGGATGGTTCCTGCTAGGAAGAGGGGAAGAGAAGCTATGTGGTATTCGAGTGGATAAAATGTGTAGGATCCGTGCCAGTAGATTATGAGGGCTAGTAGACAGAATAGTGCGCCGACGATTTCGTGAATGTGGATATTGCTTCTGGAGGGTTTAGATTCTTTGAATGTTATGGTTGCTTTGAGCATTTTCCTTTTGCGGTAGATGAAGTATCCGAAGAGGAAGGGTATGGCGATTATGTAGCTCATTAGTTCGCTCGTTGTGCCTTCGTTGGCTATTGCGAATAAGTCTTGGTTATAGATTGCGAGGGTTGCAAGTGTGATGGCGGCGATCTTTATGGTTAAAGCTGTTTTGCTGTGAGTAGCTAGAAAGGTGATTTTGGTGATTCGCATTTTGAGTTGTCCTTGTAATGTGGGTATTTCAGCGTTAGAAGTTGATTGGTTGTTGCGGTGCGTTCGCTTTTGTGTGCGTGCACAATAACCTATAGCCCCTCTATTAGGTTGCGAGTTGTCTTGACTCGAGTTTGTCTAGGGTGCACGCGTTGAGCGAGAAGTTAAATGGTGTCAGGTTTGATTCGTGTCAAGCCTGGTACCCTATCATACGCCTGGTCGAATGAGATAATTTTTCCGTCTAGGTTTAGTGCGATGGCGGCGTAGTGAGAGTCGAAAAATGTTAGGTTAAGAGTTTGCCTCAGGTATACGCTTGCAACTGCCACATCTGGGGTTAATGCAATGTATTGTACATGGGGTAGTGCTGCTATGGCGGCTAGGTCTTTGAGGAGTTTGTGTTCCATTTTTTCGCTTCGGTAAATTAGCTCCATTTCAATTAGGCTGACGCTTGAGATTTCTACGGTGATCTTTCCGGTTTGGAGTTTTTGGAAGATTCTTTCAGCGATCGCATGGTTGGAGTCGTACTCGTTTAAATATGCGAAAATGAGGTCGTTTTCTAAGAGGGGCATTTGGAGGGTTAGCTCCTCTGTTTTTTGGCTTCGTTTTGACCGGTTAGTTCTGCTTGTTTTCTTAGTTTTTTGAATGATTTTTTGATGTTGAATGTGCCATGGAGGATTTGGAGTGGGTTGGATGGTAGGGGAATTATTTTGAGGTGGTCTCCAGCGTTTATGATTAGTATTTTTTTTCCGATGTTGAGAGATTCCCGGATTTTTTTTGGTAGCGTCAGTCTTCCTTTGTTGTCTAATTCAAGGATAGCCATCTTTCCCACCTACTTTATATTTTTGTTTTAGTGGGATTTATGTTTTATTGTGTTTTGAGGTGGGACAGACTTAAATTTCAACTTTCATGGATGAGGTTAAGGTTGTGTTTCGTTAGGTTGCGAGGTGTTTTTCTTTTAGTTCTTTTAGTGCTTTTTCGAAGAGGTCTGTGGCTCCCCAGTTGTGGGTTTTGGCCCATTGGCTTAGTTCGGTTAGTCCTTTTTGTAGGGTGATTGCGGGTTTGAAGTTTAGTAGTTTTTGTGCTTTTGTTATGTCTGCGTAGCAGTGGCGGATGTCGCCTTTGCGGTATTGGTTGGATATGTGTGGTTTGAGGTTTGGTTTGTTGTATAGTTTTGTTAGGGTTTTTGCTAGTTTGAGTATTGTTATGGGTTTTCCTGTTGCGATGTTTATGGCTTTGTAGTCTGCGTTGTCTTGTTCAAGTGCTTTTAGGTTGGCTTGGGCTATGTCTTTTACGTGGATGAAGTCTCTTGTTTGGTTTCCGTCTTCGAAGATGTAGGGGGGGTTGTTGTTGAGTATGCGGCTTGTGAAGATGGCGCAGGCGCCTGTGTATGGGTTGGAGAGTGACTGGCGGGATCCGTAGACGTTGAAGTATCTTAAGGCTACTGTGGGTATGCCATAGGTTTTTCCTGTTAGAAGGCACATTTCCTCTTGATGCCGTTTGGATTGAGCGTAAATAGAAGTTGGCATCAAAGGCTTGTCTTCGTCAGTTGGCAAAGGTTCCAAGATTGACTTGCAGTTTGGGCATGTTTGGTTCCATTGTCTTTTTTTGAGTTGTTCCTCGCTGCGTAGGTCTGGGTAGGCTTCGGTTTGGCATTTTTGGCAGTGGTATTTGCCTTCTCCGTAGATGCTCATGGAGGAGGCTACTATGAGTTTTTTTATGTTGTGTTCTTGTTTTGCTAAGATATCAAGGAGGATGGCGGTGGCTTGGGTGTTTGCGTTGATGTAGCGTTCGATTTGGTACATTGATTGGCCTACGCCTACCAGTGCGGCAAGATGGATTATGGCGTCGACTTCTGAGATGATTTTGGTTAGGAAGTTGTGATCTTGAATGTCATGTTGAATGAACGTCGCGTCTTTATGTATGTAGTCAGGTTTTGCTTTTTGTTTTCCGTGGACTTGTGGTTCAAGGTTGTCCAGGATTATTGCTTGGTATCCATGTTTTGTGAGGAGGTCTACTGTGTGAGAGCCTATGAAGCCCGCTCCGCCGGTTACGAGTATTTTTTCTATTCTTTTGGCTTTCATGCCTTCTTAAGCACCTTGATAATTGTTTAAGTTTTTGGGAGTTTGTATGTAGTGCGCGTATCGAGGGTTGGAAAGGCCATAACAGCCACCTCTTTTACACACATCCAAAGGTACACGTTAAACCGCACAAGCATCTCCCTCTCTGGAAAACCAGTGGTCATTGCTCGGGATAAAGCGCACGCGATCATATATCATATGATTGCAATGCCCTATGAAAACCCGAAGAATCCACTGGGTAACAAAGCTTTTAATGATGTTTTGGATGAAGGGCATGATTCTATTAACTTCTGCGGCCGCATGGCATCAGACTATGGATTGCATGCATGGCCCTACTTTGTCACTTTGGTTACCATGCTTGGTTTGAATACGCTCAAAAGAGGAGTGAACAGACTAGGACGATTTGATAAGCAAATTCTCCAAAAGAGTAATTGCTGTAACCAACAACCCAGAAACAAGTATTACAGTAAAAAAACGCTAACATCTAGTCCAAAATTTCTATTAAAAAAACACAGATAAGCCTAATTTCAAAAACTAATATTATCGCACTGAAGAAGAAGAGTATTAAAAGTAAAGATCAAGTGGGCGCTTATAAGAAATTTATGCATACAATTTCGAGAGGATTTCTTCTTGGACATCAATTATACTCTTGTCATCAGTTTCTATAAAAACTAAATTGTTCGCGTTTTGTTTGCAGTATTCTATCATTGTGTGTTGTATTTTTATATATTCGGGATGTTCAAAATCTGATTTTCGTTTATTCCATCTGTTTTTCAGATTCAGATTATTTGCCACGAGAACAACTTCAGTTGTATTATTGGGTTTTAATCTAAGCAGAAGGTTAGATGATGTCTTCACTACTTTCAAATTCACGCCATAATTTTGATTTGCATAAAGAAGATCAACCAGTCTCTCGTAGATGTAATCCTCTATAAGGACTACACGTTTCAGGTAAAGAAATAAACGAATCTTTAGAATGCTTGTGACTATTAAATGAAAAATATTTACTGGCAAATCAAGCATGATTGATAACTTCAAAATTTCTAGTTTTATGCCGGTCTTTCCCAGGTTTTGGGATGTAATAGAAATCCATCTTTTCCGGTTGATTCTTTTTTTCAGGCATGCATGCATGCAGAGGGAGAGGATACAACCCATGTGACCAAACTTATATGGTAGGGTTGGTTGGGGGCAGATGCATGCATGCGGGAGTCTTCAGAAGTTAGCCATGTCCATAACCTAGATACAATGCAAGAGAACCACTAGCATTGTAAGGGGATTAAACTTGATAAAAACCTATATCCCAACCTAAATGGAAGTTTGATTTAGGTATGGATTAAGGGAGGAAGTTTATGGCGATCAGCCTTGTTGCAGAAAAGAAACGAAGAAAAATCAGTCACACGTGTGACAAGGATTTAGATGGGACCTTCGCAGATACCAAAATGTTTGCTCTCGATGTCTCACGTGAGACCATTTCATGTAATTCTATTCGTCGTCGCACTTACGGAAACCCGTGTACAGATTAGCTCTTCCATACTTCTTCGCCAAGTCGTATATCTGCGTGGCTAGCGCCCGGTCCGGGGTGATCAGGACGCTCATCGTGCTTATTTTTCCAAGTGAACCCATTTTATGCTTTATTTTCGATAATTGCCTGTAGAATGCTCGTCTTTTGGATTGGGGTTTTCGTGGAATGTCATAGTCAACGATGAAAAGATTCTGGTTGGTTTTCCTCCGTGGCTCCGTTTCCATCTTTCCCACCTATCATGTGGGAGGCGGTTTTGCTCAGCGAGATCCCTTTCCTCTTCGCTTACGTTTGCCTGTTTTTTTCCGTTCTGTTTCTTTGAGTAGCGCTGGCACGCTATATTTGGCGAATTTTCGGAGGCTTTGTTTCAGATCATTTTCGACAATGGCGTGGGCTAACCCGTCTAGAAGAATCAGATCCGGGTTCCTGCGGAAATGTCTATGAAAGATGACGTCGAGTATCTTGTTGACTTGACCTTTCGTTAGTTCATTTATTCCCAGTTTTTTTCGTTTAGTCTGGCGTCGTTTACGCCGGGCAGCTGCCATCAACGCCTCCTCTTGTCGCGGGTGAGTGGTCGGTTGTGCCCTTTTGTCGTTTGTTCTGCGTCCTTCAACCTTTCCCACAACTCCATCATCACGGTTGCGCCTAGGAATCGATTTGCGAACATGCTGGGCTTGTTATTGTCCATTGGAAAAAGCAGCACCATATCCTGGAAAACAAACATTTTAACTTCTGTCGATTCCTCTAAGCCGTGGTCTACGCACCAGCTCGTAGGCAGCTTGACCGTGAGGGTGCCGCCGGATGAACGGAGGCGTACCCGGATGTTTAGGAACGGCGGCGGTAACGCGCGATTTTTGGATTTTTTCATGTTCGAATTTTCTCCTTCAGCCTGCACACGGGTGATTGCGCGTGAAGCCTCTAGCAATAATTTGATAACCGCAAATATAAGAGTTTTCACTCGGTATTCGAATATCCTACTAGATTTTGTCCAAAGGGGCGTTTTGCACGCCGATAACTGAAAAATAAGGCGTTTGGTATGACTTTCGAATACTTTTTGGCGCGTGCGCGAGACCGCTTAAAACACATGTCATCATTCAAACCCTGATAAAGGACATACATAACGATAAGGGGACAAAACATCCTCCAAGCTCCATGAAGATACAATCAAAACCTAATTTTCATACTCTTTTAACCCAACTTATGCCCTCTTTCTTCGAAGCCACGCAATGGTTCTCGCAAGACCTTACTCTAAGCTGGTTTTCGTTTTCTAACCAGGAACCCTCTCCGCCCCATCAATGTCTGACCATCCTCTTCGCGGGTCATCTTCCAGCAAAGAATGCAAAATTAATGTAGACCCATTATCCGTCAATTTTCAATTCTCTGTACAAGCTCCAGAGTCATTTCTCCTCAGAATTCCCTATATTCATAAATTTGCCACATGCCTTCTCACAGGCTGCAAACAACATAATGAAAAAGCTTTAAAGGAGCTGAAAGAAAAACAGCAAAACAAATAGTAGCCGAATCACGAATCATCTAGTTTTTTATCGGCATATTTTATCGCAAGGACCAAAGCTTCTACCTCCTCCCTCTTCTGTTTCTTGCATAGTTAGCCCCCTCAACCGCTTCTTTGAGACGCTGCACCCTTACATTCCCTCCCTTAGTAGTGAACACCATGTGAGAACTGCGCGCACCTGAGGTGAGGGAGTCATGGTGTTTTTCTCTAATATCATCATGCTATAGATGTTATGGCAACTCAAAAGTCAAGTTTGAAGATGGCTATGGCAACTGTAAGCACGACGAGTAAAAGTAGTATAGATGCATGTGGGAGATTCTGGTATTATTTTTTGACTTTCTTAGTTGTTTTCTTGATCGTTCTGTAGTATACCAGAAGACCTGCAGCAGCTAGGGCTATTGTTACTATTGTAGCTGCAATCAATATTGGGAAAGGCTCTGCTTCTTTGGTTGTTATGCTGAAATGGATTGTTCCAGAAACACCAGTGTTTCCAGCTGTATCTCTACCATAAACTATTAGGCTATGCGAACCGTCAGACAATCCAGTTAGGGTTATGTCCTCAATAATGGTTACGTTTGCTTGTCCATCCAAGCTGTAAGCCATCCATGAAACTGATTCATCTACCGTGAAAGTTAATGGGATGTCAGTTGTGTCATAGGTTTTGTTCTCTGGCGACAGAATTGAAATGCTCGGGAGAGTAGCATCCATGGTAAAGTAGGCCATGTCAGAGGAACCAATGTTTCCAGCTATATCACTTGCGTAAACCATTAGGTTGTGTGTTCCTTCAGATAGTCCTGTCAAAGTTGTGTTTCCAGTAATGGTTGCGTTCGCTTGTCCATCTAAGCTGTATTTTATCCATGAGGTTGATTCACTCACGATGAAGTTTAGGGGAACATCTTCTGTAGGATACGTCTTGTTTTCTGGAGATAGGATGGAAATTGGGGGCGGAGTGGTGTCAACGGTGAAGTAAACCGTGCTCAATCCCATGTTGTCAAAAGTGTCGTTAGCGTATACAATCACGTAATGCGACCCATCAGACAAAACAGGTAGAGAGGTGTTTCCTGTGATGGTTACGTTTGCTTGTCTGTCTAAGCTGTAACCAATCCAAGTGGTCGTTTCGTCTACGGTGAAGGTTAAGGGAAGGATATTTGCAGCATACGTCTTGTTCTCCGGAGACAGAACAGAAACAGTCGGAGAAGTGGTGTCAACGGTGAAGTAAACCCTGCTAGATACTCCCATGTTGCCTACGGTATCGTTAGCATAGACAACCACATAATGCATTCCGTCAGATAGACTTGTGAGAGTTGTGTTTCCAGTAACGGTCACATTTGCTGATCCGTCCAGACTGTAGCCCATCCAGGAGGTTGATTCATCCACAGTAAAGGTCAAGGAAACATCAGTC
>JAUWZP010000028.1 GCA_030615265.1 Candidatus Bathyarchaeota archaeon | reverse complement strand
CGCAACGTTTAAGGTTTTAATGGTTCGTTGTTATGTCTCATAGAGAAAAGGTAGAAGAGGTTTTTGGTAAAGCTCAGGTTTTGGAGAAGAAGTATGATTGGATAAAGGCTATAGTTCTCTATGAGCAAGCTTTACGCGCGGTTGGGAAAAGGGATTTTTGGAGGAAGGGGGAGATTCAGGAGAAGATTGGCTACTTCTTCTATCGAGCTGCGTTTCAAGCCGAAACTCAACCAGAATTTAAGAGGCGCATGGAGTTGTCAGTTGAGGCTTATAAAGAGGCGGCGATGCTATTTGAGAGCTCGGAAGATTCAAAGAAGAATGCTAGAATACAATGTTGTATGGCAAGGGCCTCATACAACAAATCTCGGCTTGTTGAGGGTTCGTCTGAAAGGAAAGCGTTGCTGGATGAGTGTTGGATATTAGAGAAGGCCGCTTTAATGGCCTTCGAGGAGGCTGGAGACTCCTTAGGACACGGAAAACTATGTAACGAACTCCTATACTGCCTATATGATAGGTCTTTGATTGAGTGGGATAGACAACAGCTGAACAAAATTGTAGAGGAAGCGGTGGGCTATGGCGAAACCGCTATAGAAGCTTTCTCTGAAGTCAGAGACGAGCAAGAACTTGCTAGAGCATATTCCATGACAAGCCTCCACTGTTTCTACGGCGCGAACATTAGTGAGCTGGGGGAGAAAAGGAAAGAGTTCAGTCAGAAATGCTTAAGTTACGCGGAGAAGGCTCTGGAGCTTTCCGAGAAAGTTGGAGACAGCTACCTCGGTGGTTTGTCGAACTGGGCAGCAGCCACTGGGGCCCTGTATTTCTCTGGCAACATGGCATCCTCACTAGAATATGCTGAGAAAATGTTGCAGCATGGCATGACTATACAAGACAATTACGTGGTAGGAGTGGCATACTATCAATTAGCTTTCACCACCATCTGGATGATGAGGGTAGAAGAGGACCCAGACAAGAAAAGAGAAGGATATAGTAAGGCCATTCGATACGCGGAGGACGCGATACGTCATCTTCGCATAATCGGTAATGATTATTTTATTGCTGAAACCCCTCTTGCTGAAAGCTACTCCCTTCTGGCATCTGAAGTTGAGACCAACCGAGAAGAAAAGCGTATTCTCTTGAAGAGGGCCGTTGAAGCTGGGCGGAAAAGCCTAGTACATGCTGAGCGATCAGGTTCTCCAGATGCGATAGGACTCAACCTCCATGAACTGAGCAAAGCCTTGTATTTCCTTTCCAACATGGAGACGAAAATCAGCGAGAAAAAAAAACTGCTTGAGGAAGCATCAAAGCACAGACAAGGCTACATAGACATTGTAGAAAGGATGTATCCATCTAACTACTGGGTTCGCGGCTTAGGTCAAAACTATCAAGCTTTGATAAGAGCTGAGATGGCTAAGATAGAACCAGAAAAGGAAGGAAAAAGGAGGCTTTTAGAAGAAGCCGCCTCAAACATGGACACTTGCCTGAAATTAATCGAGAAATGGGCAAAATTATACCCGCAGACAAGAATTTTCGCTTACCTTGGAAAGTACTACGATTGGTTTGGTGGCATTCTGAATCAGCTGTGCCGGCTAACTGAAGATGAAAAGGTCTTGAAAGAGGCCATCGAAGCTTATGGAAGGGCTGTCGACACGTACAGTAAAGCTGAACTACCGAGCCGCTTGGGTGAAGCTCACTGGAATATAGCAAAGCTTCATGATCGCCTCGGTGAATATGTGAAAGCCTCAGAAAATTTTGATTCTGCGGCTGACGCATACAAAGCATCTGCGGAGAAGATACAACGGCTCAACGATTTCTATTCAGACTACGCTACTTACATGCAGGCATGGAGCGCAATAGAAAAAGCAAAGCATAACCACATCACAGAAGAATATTCACAATCCAAAGTATATTATGAAAAGGCGGCTAACATCTGTAAAGCACTGAAGTTATGGGGTTATCTTGCTCCAAACTATTTGGCTTGGGCTCATTTGGAACATGGCGAAGATTTAAGCAGAAAGGAAAAGAGCAAAGAAGCCATACAAGCCTTTCAACAAGCTGCCAAACTTTTCAGTGAAGCAGAAGGATCTCTTGAAGAGGCAACTCTTAAAATTGAAAGCAATGATGAAAAGGAAAAAGCTCTTGCACTAAGTAAAGCCTCTGAAACAAGACGAGAATATTGCAAAGGAAGAATACTTCTGGAGGAAGCCAGAATACATGACAGAGAAAGCAACACGTTGTTAAGCGCAAAGAAGTACAGTCTTGCAACAAAAGTTTTCCAGAAAGTGGCCGAAGCATTAGAACAAGAGTCGGAACGTAAAGAACTGTATCTAATAATTTACTTCTGCCAAGCATGGGAGAAAATGAAACTGGCTGAACAGAGTGTGACACCTGCATTATTTATAGAATCTTCTAAGCTGTTTAATAAAGCAAAAGAGTACAGCACCAAAGAAAAAACAAGTCTACTAGCGATGGGAAACAGTGCTTTATGTAAGGCTTTAGAAGCTGGAACTAGGTTCGAGACGACACGAGACTTAAAGCTCTATTCAACAGCCAAACGAAACATGGAAAGCGCTGCAAACTACTACCTAAAAGCAGGATTCGAGAAGGCTTCAACATGGGTGAACGCCAATCAAGCCCTTCTAGACGCTTACGTTTACATGAGCAAAGCGGAAACTACAACTATTCATGAAGAAAAAATACGACAGTACCAGTTGGCTGAAAAATATCTGGAACGCTCAGCCAAACTCTACGAAAAAGCTGGATACACTGGTAAAAAGGATGAAGTGTTCAAGGTTTTGGCAAAAGTTAGGGAGAAACGCGAATTTGCCCTTTCACTGAGTAAAGCTTTAAAACCCCCAACCCTCACATCAAGCACCACCGTATTCTCAGTCCCAACTTCTACCAAAGAAGAAGCGGTCGGATTAGAAAGATTTGAACATGTTAACATCCAAGCATACTTATCTGCACCTAAAGAAGTGACAGCTGGAGAAGAATTTGAACTCCGCATCGACCTCGCCAATATAGCTAAGGAAACTGGAATGCTGGTCCGAATTGATGAGCTGATTCCAGCAACGTTTAAGGTAACCAAAGCACCCACCCCGTACATTATAGAGGGAAAATCATTAAACGCAAAAGGCAAGCAACTTGCCCCTCACAAGGTTGAATCCATCAAAATCTCAGCACAAGCAACCCAAACCGGAAATTTCCAACTATGTCCAGAAGTCTTCTACGTCGATGAAATGGGAAAATTTAAGAGATTCAAATGTGAAGTAGTTCCGATAACAATACTTCCCCCAACTGGTTTCCAGTTCAAAACAGACAATGCCCAGAAAGTCTTTGAATCTCTAATAAAAGCATTCATTAACGACTACATGAAAAAAAGATTGACACTTGAAAAGTCAGGCTGGAGAACCTTCGTTCAAATCAGAGAAAAAGCGAAAGTTCCAAAATCAAGCTTATACGGTACTGCTAAACGACGAGGATATGCGATCTCCGAATTGGAAAGACGTGGACTAGTCGAAACGAGAATATTTCCAGGAGAACGAGGACGTGGAGGAAGAATCCTTAAAACACGTATCTTTTATGAGAAAGAAACGATAAAACGATACATTGATCAACATATTATGAAAATTAAGGAAAAATAAAGAAAGCTATTTTGAACACACCGCAGCAAATAGGATGATAAAACTTGTGTTTATCCATATTCCTGCTCTTTTTTAACTGATTTTTCCCATTAAACCCAGGGACACGGTTCTTTCAACAATTCCAGACGATTTTTTCGCTCTTTATTTTGCAAAAATACTTAGCTATTTTTCCCATCTCTAAGAGGTAATCAGAAACGTAAAGGGAGGTGAACCAAAAGATGCAGGCTTTAAAAGTTAGAGAGAAGTTGACGGAGATGGCTAGCGCTCAGGTGATATTCAGTAAGATCAACGCCGTCCTTCAGACAACTAAGGCTTTCATCGTAGGCTCTGAACAAATAGAAAGTGTTCCATCATACGTACCGACCAAGGAATATAGAGTCTATCAGTTAGAAGCTGAACGTCTCAAGGCAAAAGCAGAAGAATTCGCACAGAACCTTCGACGAAGATTCATGTAACCAACTGTTTTTCCTCGCTTTATCAGCGAGGGACGTTTTATTTTTTTTATCTAAATGTTTAGCTGTATTCTCTGAATGTGTATTCGCACTTTGTACATCTGAAAAACTGCGTAGAAGACTCGTCGCTTCCTCTTGTCTGCACCTGCCAAACGTAAGCCAGATTGTTTCCACATTTTGGACATTCAATGCGTATTGTGGGCAAAACTCGCAGTTTCTGTTCTTTCTTCCCAATAATCGTGATGGTTTCTTGTGGACTGTGCTCAATGACTTGCGGTATAGGTTCTAGCTTCTGCGCGAGTTGCTTGCTTTTGTAGCCGCATTTTTGACAAGCCAAGACCAAGCGGGTTTTTCCCTTGCTTTGCTTCTTCGGCACAAGCCTTGTTCCACACTTGGGACAAAACTGCATAGTTGACGCCCTCACATGTTTCTGTTCTCTTTTCCACATCTCCGAGTCTTTTAAACTTTTTCTTATTTTAATTCAGATTCAGACTGTAATGTCTAACTACTGATTCTCTTTGCTTCGCCTTACCGGACCAAGACCTGAAGCCACCAGATGCGCCACTCTTAAAGCCTCTGGAATATTGCTACGCGTGGAAGTGTTCTTCAAAATGCGTTCAGCATCCTCTTCAGAGACACCAACAACATGAGCATAGATGGGTTCTTCACCGCTTCTCGTGTACACTTTAATCAATTTTCCAGCCTTTTCTATGGCTTTCCATCGCTCTTCGCTTTGAGGCAGATTCTGCAAGGCCTTCTTTATGTCGCTGAAGTTGGGCTTGTCTCTAGTCACAGCGATCACTGGCAATTTGAGTTTTTCGTAGAGACCTTCAATGTCAACTACGTTGAAGCCAGCCATTGTCACGCCGTTGAGCATTATAACTCGAAGCTGGTCGTAATGAGGCGACTCAACTATCATGGACGCAATTTTCTCAGTTGCATCCATGCCATCGATTTCAACTTGAGTTCGCATAACGCCGTCCAGCCAGTATCCTCCTCGAAAAACTATGCCTATAACATCGACAACCCCCTTCGTGTGAGGAATGAAAACTCCGTCGTCAATGCCTAGAACTCGAATCTCAGGCTTCACGGCACGAATTTTGACAATTTTATCCTTGTTCATCGCGCTTGTCGAGCCTCTCCAAAATTTCGCGCAGTAAAGCAGTAAAAGCCTCCACACCATTATCCTTTTCGCCCAAAATTCCCAAGGAATCTTCAAAAGTAACGGTGTCATCTAACCATGCAAACACTATTAGGGCTTCAGCGGCGTTTCCGAGAGCGTGACGGTCAATTCTGCGAGGCAACAGTTTTCTTAAACCTGCTTTTCTGACGGCCTCAGCTAGAATTCTATTGTTAACCTTTGCACTTTTTGGATGCCCAGATCTTTGCGAAACTACAAGAGAGTAAAGAAAGTTTACATAAGCGTCGCCTAGACCAGCGAGGTCCTTGTCAAGCAAAACTTCTTCAAGATTCCTGTATTCCCTTAGAACATAGCCCTTGCTCATCTTTTTTGCCATTCTTTTAATGCTTTCTTTAGGCTCGTGCGAAACTGTTTGGTTTGATTCTTTATTTTTGTCGCTGCTTCTCGCAGCACAGTTTCGGGCTTTTTCTCGGGTTTTCGTCCTTCTTTCATGCGAACGTAAACCACTGGATTGGCAACAAGTGGATGGGGTATGTCGTAGCCTGCCATCTCAACTGTTTTGTCTTCCAATAGAGCTCTCTGAAGAACGTTACAGAATGTGTGTCCTTCGCCTTCAATCTCTATGCGAAGCTCATTGGGCGTCTTCTTCAAGACTTTTATGTTCAAACTATTCCACCTTTCCCATAGTCTTGAGCAACCTTTCGCCTTTCAATTTTGCCACACTTTAAACAGCGCATCTGCGCTCCTCTAGAGGTTAAAACATTTCCACAGCGAGAGCAAAAAGCATGAAGGGCTCCCAAGTCTGGCTCTTTTATAGATAGATGGAAAGTTCTGTTTTTGTCGCTAACAACCTTTGCGCGAACAATGTCTCCAGGTTTACATGCGTCATGCATGATTTCAACATAGTGGAAGCTCACATCTGAAACGTGTAAGACGCCGGTGAAAGAGCCGGAAATAGGATGTTTGTCCACTTGGAATATACGCAAATTCGCAGTTTTGCTCTGCACCTCTCTGACCTGCCCTGTGACTATACTTCCAACTTTTGGAACAGGCAAAAAGCGAGTTTTGGGAAAAACTGAAACCTGCTTGCTGAGCATATCCACCAGAGCGCGTCCAGTTGCGAAAGAGTAGATTGTGCCGTTTTCCTCGTATGTTCCGGGCCCAGGCACAAACTCTTCAATCACACCTAATCGGTCGCCGGGAACTACAAATTGCCCACTTTTTTGTTTTGACGAAGACATTTACATTCCTTCAACATCAGACTTAAAGGCAGTATACCTCTTACTTTTTCATAGATGCACCGCAATAAACCTTTTGATTTTGGCTTTTCGTTTTTCATGTTAGAAAGGCTTATATGGTTGGATTATCCATCCAATAAGATATGCCTCTGCTCAGCGTACGTAAACTTGCCTTGCTCAGCGTGTTAACCGCTGTATCGTTAGGTATCCAGCTAACCCCACGCCCGCCTAATGTTGAATTCACGTCTTTGTTTACTTTCCTTGTCGGCATTCTATACGGCAGCCTGATAGGCGGATTTTTCGGCGGCTTCGTAATGTTTGTTAATGGATTTCTGTCACCTTGGGGTTTTGGGGGGTTCATGATGCCTTTCCAAATAGTCGGAATGGCAATAATAGGAATTGCTGGAGGTTTTTACAAAAGATGTACAGTTGGAGTACATTCTGCTCAGGTCAGTGTCGAAGTTGCAGTTTTAGGCGCGTTTCTCACTCTTCTATACGACATAATCACAAACGTCGGCGTTGCTGTACCCCCTGCGCTAAGTGGAGTCCCATGGCACATCGCTTTAATAGCGGCCTTTTCCACGGGAGCACCATTCTCATTAGTTCACATAATCTCTAACATTGCCTTATTTGGGTCAGGATTTATCCCGCTCATAAAAGCCCTGCAAAGAGTACCTGGAGGTGAAGCATTATGGTCAAAAAAAGAACTCTTGCATTCGCAACGTTAGCTATACTAGTTTGGGCAGCTTTAGCAACTAGTGTGCTTGGCTACTACTACTTGCGTTTTCAAGAATACGTTGATTTGTCACGCGAATATGAAGCAGTAACGATGAAAGTAGACATATACATCCACTATGGCAATGAAACAAACGGGGTTTGGCATAACAACACCATTGTGCCGTTAGGTGCCACTCTGCTAAATGCCACTGGACTTGTTGCTGACACTCAATACACTTACTGGTCGGAGCTTGGAGCTGCATTTATTGATTCCATAGATGGTGTTGCAAACAATGTAACCGAAGGGAAATCATGGTTCTGGTGGTACTGGGAAACGACGAGTTTTAAGTGGATTCTTGGAGAAGTTGGAGCTAACCAACATATGTTGCATCGCCGGAACATTGTAGCGTGGACTTATCAGAGCTATGAAACATGGCCTCCATCGCCACCGTCATAACTTGCCTTTTCTTTCTATCACATATAGATTGACTAAAAATTCGTGTTTTCGCTTTTTGTGAAATTTGAACATGTAACGAATAGTCATAACCATTGCATAAACGGCACGTATTTTTCCGCCACGCTTTTCGATGAAATTTTTGAGGAAAGCAGAAGGTTGAACGGGTACAACTTTGGTTTCATGTCCTTTAAGCCTTTTAAGAAGTTCTTTGTTGCTTTCTCCTTTATGAAACGAATAGATCCTACACGCTATTTCTAAGGATTTTTGAAGAAATCTTCTGTCTGCCTTTCTTTTTTGTACACCGAAGGGTGGGTTTTGAATAACTGTGTCAAAGGCTCCATGGATGGCATCGATATCTGCTACAACCCAGCTAGTCTTATCTTTCACACCTAAACTAATTGCGTTTTCAAAAGCAAGCTTCACAGCAGTCTTGTCAATGTCAATGCCAACTGTTTCCTTGGCTCCTAAAAGCGCTGCGCCAATAGCGAGTCTTCCGGTGCCGCATCCTAAATCTACCACGTTTTTTCCGATAATGTCGTCATTTACGTAGGCTGCTATGTAGAGAATTTCGGCTGCAACGTTTGCGGGTATGGTGTACTGTTCCAGATAGGCTTTAGGCGTGGGGTGAGGCTCAACTTTTGACAGGGTAATTTCTAAGTTTCGTTTCCGAACCAGCCTTCTTTGCACAGTTTTTCCCAACTCATCTCTCCAAGAATAACTGATGTCTCCTCTAATGTTAGAACCGGCTTAAGAAATTTAGATGCGTCATCTAAGGATATACGTGGACACGCCGTGTTTACAAAAGCGTCTACTGTTGGAAACTGCATTAATGCTTCTGGGGTTATCTCTCTTAAAGCAAACAAGGTAGCCCCTTTTTTTTTCTTTTCCAGTTTCTCCTTAATTTGGAGGGCTTCATCAAATCTTTCCTGCCCACTTTTAAGTCCAATGAGCACGCCAAATTTTTCCGCGTTTTTTGCCTCATAGATGGTTGCCCACCGCTGTTTTATTATCTTTTGAACCTCGTCGTCTATGGCGTAAGCCCTTTTTTCATACGGATCAGCCACAATGACAGGCTTCAAAGTGGCTAATGCCAAGCCGATGGCGTGGAATTTGCCGCCTCCAATGAAGAGGAAGGCTTCTACATCTTTAGCGACTGCCTTGGCGTTGCTGAAGTTGCACCCTATCACTTGACCAGCGTAGTTTAGTTTTCCAGTGTCTCCGATTGCCACGCTTTTTCCAGCTTTTATTAGACCCTCTCGAGCTTCGCTTAACATGTCAATATGCTGCACAGTAGTTGCCAATCCAAGGCTTTTCCAGTCTTTGAGATGAGGCAATGCCTTGTTAACCGCTTCTTTTACGTTAACTACTGCTTTGGCTTCTATGTAAATTGTTGGCACTCTTGGCTGTGTTGTTACCTGGGTATGTCCAAAATGAACGAGCAAGTCAGCTCTCAGGGTTTCCGCCTCTTGAGTCGCTAGGTCGCAGGCTCCATAGCACGGGTCAGCTGAAATTATGGGTAAGGCTCCAGCCTTTTCAACAATCGTCGCTAAGCGGGGTCCTTCAGCTTTCAAGCCTTCGGGAAGTTGAATTAAGACTCGTTTGGCGTCTCGTTTGTCTATCTCGTTTTTCAGCATTTCCTCTTCAAGATAAAAAGATGTTCTTTTCCTCATTTATGATTCCAGCTATGCACTATAAATGAGCGCTAAAACATTGAGGAACCAAGAGTTCTATTCAAATGTCCATTCAGAGCCTCGCTTAGACTTTTGAGCCGAGCGCTCGATGGTTTTTTCTCGCATTTCTGTCAGTCTTTCCAGCAGAATCTTTTGTTCAAGGCTTGCCACAAGCTGCCGCGTTGAAATAACTGCGTCTGCGTTTACTGATATGCTGTCGATGCCGCAGCGAACGAGGAATTCTGTGAAGTCTGGCAGGTTAGATGGGCCTTCTCCACAGATGGAAACCGTTACACTCTGTTGGTGTGCCACTTTGATAAGATGCGCAATGATGCGCTGAACTGCTGGGTCACGTTCGTCAAAGTAGCCCATGAGCCCCAAGCGTTCTGAGTCACGGTCTATCATAAGCACGCCCTGGGTCATGTCGTTTGAGCCTATGGAGAAGCCATCACAGAGTTTGGAGAATTCATCTGCTAGAATTGCAATTGCGGGTGTTTCTGCCATGAACCAAACTTGGAAGTCTCGGGTTTTTTCTAAGCTCTCGCTCTTCATGATTTCTAGGCATCTTTTGGCTTCCCAAATGGTTCGAATAACTGGGAGCATTACCCAAACGTTTTTGAGACCCCACTCTTCTCGGCACTTGCGTATGGCTTTGCATTCTAGCCTAAACGCTTTCTCGTACCATTTGCTTATGTAGCGGCTTGCTCCTCGCCAACCCAGCATCGGATTAGCCTCGACAATTTCATATTTTTCTCCGCCTTTTAGGTCCCTATACTCGTTGGTTTTGAAGTCGCTGAACCTGACAACTACGGGTTTAGGCTGTATAGCTCTAGCCACAGTGGCTATGCCTGCAGCTAGCTTATTCACGAATGTGTCGCCTTGCCCCGTCTCTAATAGGTAAAGCGGATGCTCACCGATGTAGCTGGCGAGTATGAACTCCATGCGCATTAAGCCTATGCCATCAAACGGCAAGTGTTTGTAATCTTCGATTTTCTCTGGAACCCCAAGGTTAAGATAGATTTTTGTGGCAGTTACAGGAGCAGAGCTGAGCACGGTTGCTCCAGACGCCATTGCCATAGAAGTAACGGGTTTTTCCGCCAAAGGTACGATTCCCTCGTAAACTACTCCGCTTTTTGCGTCTACAGTGTATTCTTTTCCAGTGTTCATAACTTCGGTAGCGTTTTCTGCACCTACAACGCATGGAATACCAAGTTCTCGACTAACGATAGCCGCGTGGCATGTAACACCGCCTTTATCGGTTACTATGGCTCCAGCCATCTTCATGTAGGGCACGTAATCCGGGTTGGTCATTGTAGTAACAAGTATGTTGCCCTTCTCCATAAGCTTGGAAGCATCTTCCGGGGTAAAGATAACTTTGGCTACTCCGGCGCCTATGCCTGGTCTTCCAGCTGCTATTCCTTTTGTGACAACTTTCATTTCTATTGGGGTTCCTGCCAAAGCTGAGGGCTTCGATGCCTCTGCTGGAAGTTTCTCCTTTGAGCTCCAAACGGTTTCTGGTCTTGACTGCACAATGAAGATGTTTTCAGGCGAAGATGAGTCACGGTCAATTGCCCACTCGATGTCTTGCGGCGTCCCATAATGCGCTTCGATTTGTTTGGCAATCTCCGCCAGTTTCACAACTTCTTCGTCGGCCAAGCAGGGAACATTTTGCCTTTCAGCGTTGACTTGAGCGTGAATTGTCTTGCCGGTTTCTGGGTCTTGAATGTATTCAACCGTTTTCTTTGCAATTCTCCTTTCGATGATTTGAAGTGTGTTCTTGTCAACAACGTAGTCATCTGGAGTAACTGCACCCGAAACCACAGATTCGCCTAGTCCCCAGTTGGCTTCAATTACAATTTGATTGGGCTCTCCAGTGACCGGGTTAATTGTGAACGTTACGCCTGCAACTTTGGCGTTAACCATCTTCTGGACGCCGACGCTTATGAGAACATCCTCGTGTTTGAAACCCTTTTCGGTTCGGTAGAACATGGCTCGTGGCGTGAACAGACTGGACCAGCACTTTACAGTTTTTTGTACAAGTTCGTCGGCGCCTTTCACGTTGAGATAAGTTTCTTGCTGTCCCGCAAATGAGGCGCCTGGAAGGTCTTCAGCAGTAGCGCTGGAACGAACAGCCACGAAAACCTCACTAGTCTCGGTCCGTTTGCTAAGTTCGCTATACGAACTGCGTATAGCTTTTTCGATTTCACCGGGTACAGAAGTTGCCTCAATTAGCTGTCGAACTTTCTTCGAAGCGGCTTCATATTGCTTAGGATCGTCGGTGTCAGTAACCGTCTCTTCGATTATCTTGTAGATCTTTTCAGCAATGCCAGTTTCGACGATGAACTCTCTATACGCCTCTGCAGTGATGGCGAATCCTGAGGGAACAGGTATCCCGGCGCCTACCATTTCGCCTAGGTTAGCGTTTTTCCCGCCAACTAAGGGAATGTCTTCTTTGCCAAGTTCGTCAAACCACAGGATCCGCTTCTCTTTACGAGAAGACGACAAACTATTTCACCTCTACCACTAATCTTAATCAATCTGGAGTTTTTTCAATAACGATTCTACAGGTGAAAGGTAGTTTAGCTTTTCCTCTTTTTAACGCTTGCTTAGCCGTCTCTATGCCGTCCTTGTTAATACCAACCTTCATGATTGACTGGTTATGCTTTATTCGAGCTGCTGTTCCAATCGCCTTGCCAAAGGATTTCTTCATCCCATCTTGTAAACGGTCTGCGTGAGCGCCAAAAATCATTTTGTTTTCCCGAAGAATAGCGTGCGGGTATGGTAAAATTCGAAAAACGTAGCTGGTTCCAAGTTTTAATTGGAGAAGCCGGTTCACGGCTATTCTGGCTGCTTCAAGGGCGCAGTGGCGGACTTGGGCTTCCTTTTGAGAGATCAGTATGGCTTGGAATTCGAATTTGGCTTTGGTGTCGCCCATGGTGAACTTTACAATTTTTGATGGGGGAAAGCCTCCTATATACTCCTTTCTAGTGTAAGGCATCCCTTTGACAGCCCGATAGTTCTTTGCTTTCACCTGTTTTCCCTTCACCAGCATCATTAGCGCTCTATTTAAAGCCTTTTGTGATACCACTTTATATATCAAAATTATGAATTTAAAATACTGACGGAGGTTAAAGCGCAAGTTGCTCCTTCAACTGTTCTTCCTTGAACCATATCTTCGCTAATTCATCGAAATTTGGAAAAACTTTCTTTAAGATTGGAAGGTACATTGTCTTCTCTTCTATTGTCATGTCTTGAAACTGATATTCACCCACATAAGGTGAGGTAGAGCCTACTCTGGTGATGAACTCAATGTGCATGAAGGGGTCACCTCGTTTAATTGTGATGGGTCTTCGTTCATTGTTGAGGTTAACGAGTTCTAGAGCGAGTCTTCCAATGAAGCCGCTGTGAACTTTTGCTGCGTTGAGAAAGGAGAGGCCCATTCTTCCGTATTTGCTTTTGGCAGTAAGATGCGCTACATAGTTTGGTGGAGTGAAGACTATTTCATACGAGTTAATGTTTTGATGCTCCAAATATTGCAGCGTAATTTCCTCTTTTACAGTTAAAACGTATCCGTCGCCGTCAAGGAGGTGATAGTCGTAAGGGTAGATCGCCTTATAGTTTTCAATCAACTCAATCAGCTTGTCTTTTCCAAGAATGCACATGCGGTTGCCACCTGACCTTAGCAATAGAAAACACTTGTGCTATATACTTCTTTTGCAAATCGCTTAGAGCCGAAACCCGAGGGGAAGTTTAATAGTAGATTTATAAGAGAGAAAATATTATTGTGAAGATTCAGCATGGAAATGAGGAGGAAAAACAGTTTGGTTAAGGTAACGGTTGACCATTCAAAGTGTAATGGAGACTCTATATGCGTAGATGTTTGCCCAGTTGCCTGCTTTGAACTACAAGATCTCCCCGAGTACCCGAGTGAAAAGAAATCTGTTGTAGTTGACAACGATGCATGTATCGTGTGCCGAGCTTGTGAAGTTCAGTGTCCCACTCAGGCCATAATCGTTGAAGAATAGATTAGCTGAAGAGGAGAATAGATTGCCCTCAGATGTTAAGCCAAGTAGGACCCTCGACTGTGTAGGGTTGTACTGTCCAGAACCCATCTTCCAAACCCGCTTAGAACTTGACAAAATGGCTGTAGGCGAAGTCCTAGAGATGATTGCCGACGACCCAGCGGCTGAAGAAGACATAAAAAGCTTCGCTAAAAGAACTGGACATGAACTCTTAGAACTGAGTAAAAAGGGCAATGTCCTCCGATTCCTAATAAGAAAAACCAAGTGAAAAAGTGACACAACTTGAGTGAAACAAAGAAGATACTATACGTGCAGACAAGCGGCGTAGACACCCCCGAACGCCTTTATGCGCCTTTTATCCTAGCAACCACAGCTGTAGCCATGGGAATAGACGCCACAATATACTTTGTAATAAAAGGAGTCACCGTGGTTAAGCAGGGAGAAGCAGAGAAGATCAAGCTGGGAGAATTTCCCTCCTTAAAAGACGTAATGAGCCAAGCGTTGAAGGCTGGAGTAAAGCTTGAAGTCTGTGAACAAAGCTGCATGCTCCTCGGATTGGATAGAGGAGAATTCGTAGACGCCGCGAAAATAGTAGGTGCTGCCACGCTTAACGACCGAGTTTTAGATGCAGACGCTGTGTTGTGCTTCTAACAGGGCAAAGGCGACCTAGAATGCGTAGAATCTACATGGACCACACGGCTGGAATGCCCGTTGATGAACGTGTCCTTGAAGCCATGATGCCATATTTTACTCAAAAAATTGGAAATGTCTCATCTGCCCATTTTTTTGGCAACGAAGCGCGAAGGGCAATTGACGAAGCACGCAGCAAGGTTGCAGAGTTGATTGGAGCGGAGAAGAAAGAGGAGATTGTCTTTACTTCTGGCGGCACAGAGAGCAACAACTTAGCCATTAAAGGTGTGGCTAACAGAAACAAGGACAAGGGAAATCACATCATCACCAGTTCAATCGAGCACATGTCGGTAGTTAACACATGTAAGCATCTTGGCAAGCATGGGTTCAAGATTACATCTCTTCCAGTTGACAAATATGGAATCGTCGACATCGAAGCCTTGAAAAAGGAAATCACCGACAAGACGATTCTCGTTTCCACAATGTATGCAAACGGCGAGATTGGCACAATCGAACCTATTAAAGAGATAGGGGAAATCGCCCACAGCAAAGGAGCATTCTTACATGTAGACGCCGTAGCGGCTGCAGGACAAGTACCAATAGATGTTCAAGATGAAAACATCGACTTACTTTCTCTCTCCTCAAACGACATGTACGGTCCAAGAGGAATAGGCGCCCTGTACAAAAAGACGGGAACACGCATCCTACCCATTATACATGGCGGCGGACAAGAACGAGGCTTACGCTCTGGAACAGAGAACCTGTCTGGAATAGTTGGAATGGGAAAGGCAGCGGAAATCGCGAAGGCTAACATGGCAGCCGAAGCCGAAAGGCTGTCAAGATTAAGAGACAAGTTCATCAAAGGTGTTGTAGATAAAATCCCTGAATCGTATTTGAATGGACATCCAACTAAGCGGTTGCCCAGCAATGTTAATGTTAGATTCAGCTATATTGAAGGAGAATCCCTGATTCTAAGTTTAGACATGGAAGGCGTAGCATGTTCCTCCGGCTCAGCTTGCACTTCCAAAACACTGGAACCTTCTCATGTTCTGTTAGCCATAGGCTTAGCCCACGAAGATGCCCACGGCTCATTGCTCTTCACTTTGGGAAGGCAAAATACGGAAGAAGACATAAAATACGTGTTGGGCTTATTGCCCAGTATAGTTAAAAGGCTGAGAGCCATCTCACCCTTGACCCCAAAGGAGTTGGTGACCTAAGTGTATACCGAGAGAGTGATGGAACATTTCAGAAACCCGCGCAACATGGGAGAAATGCCAGATGCAGACGGCGTCGGAACAGTGGGAAACCCGGTTTGCGGCGATTTAATGAACATCTACATCAAAGTTGAAGACAACAAGATAGCTGACATAAAATTCAAAACGTTTGGTTGCGGAGCCGCCATAGCAACAAGCAGCATGATTACAGAGCTGGCAAAAGGCAAAACTCTCGAAGAAGCATTGAAAATAACGAGAGGTAATGTTGCCGAGAGTCTTGGCGGATTGCCGCCGATAAAAATGCACTGTTCCAACCTAGCTGCTGACGGTCTACACGCAGCCATAGAAGACTACCTTAAACGGAAGGAGGCTGAAAAATGAACACCTTCATGAAATGCGAATTGTGCAACCTTGAGATTTCAGGTGAGAAATGTGCGTTTGCAGTTTACAAGAGAACTGTCGACGGTGAAGAACGTTGCTTCTGCTGTGAACACCATGCCGACGAATTCGAGAGAAGAAAAAAAGAGTAGAAGCATTCTCAGCGTTTTCTTGCGGTGGCTCCCCTCTTCTCTTAGACATATTGGTCGCTTTTTGAACACTGATCAGGCGTGCGTCAGTTAAAGCATAAATGTTCACTTTCAAATATTCCTAGTAAAAATAAATTGTTCAACACGACCATCGGGGCATGACACACATATTCATCCAAAAGAAGGTTACGTGGATATTAAGAACTCAAGTTTTTGTCAGCGGAGCCGCAGTGATGACTCTAGAAATACTGGGAAGCAGATTTTTAGCACCTTATTTTGGAAGCACCCTGTTCGTCTGGGGAAGCCTCATCGGCGTTGTTCTATCTGCACTAAGCTTAGGCTACTATTACGGCGGAAAAGTCGCGGACAAAAACCCGAATTTCCACACTTTTTCCTTGCTCATCTTCTCAGCTGGAGCCTATGTTCTGTTAATAGCGCTGACCTCGGCAACTCTCTTTGATTTTGTCTTGGCCCTGCGCCTCGGTGAAAGATATGGCCCACTTATAGCCACCCTCATGCTGCTGGCTATTCCAAGTTTCCTGTTGGGAATCGTTTCGCCATATTCGATAAGGCTTGAAGCCGAAACTTACAGAACGGTAGGACGTGCAGCTGGAAATCTCTATTCCATCTCAACCGCTGGAAGCATCATGGGAACATTTGTCACAGTGTTTATCTTGATCCCTCAGTTCGGAGTCATGAAGATCCTTTTCGGCGTGAGCATTGTTTTAATGAGTGTCTCCCTTTTGAGATTACCCAACAGGATGAGGGCAGTAGTCATTGTAGTCATATCATTGGCCGTAGCATTAGCAGTCAGCGAGCCAGTTCAAGCTGGAGGAGTAATATACGCAAAGGACACTCCTTATCACCGCTTAATTGTTAAAGATGACAGCCTCACCGGTGTAAGGACGCTGGTTCTCGACAACAACTTTCACAGTGCCATGGACTTGAGAAACCCAGACAGAATCGTGTACACTTACACGGGCTATTTCCATCTGGGATTCCTTTTTAGCTCAGAAATCAGGAACGTGTTGTTCATTGGCGGAGGAGGCTTTTCAGGACCAAAAAGATTTCTTAGAGACTATGACTGGATTACTGTGGATGTAGTAGAAATTGACCCCGATGTCATACAAGTTGCGAAAGAATATTTCGGTGTTAAGGACGAAGAGAGGCTTAACATTTACAGCGAAGACGGGAGGACATATCTAGTTAACTCGAACAAAAAATATGATCTGATAGTTCTAGACGCCTATGCGAGAACCCACATTCCATTTCACCTGTTGACTCTTGAGTTCTTTGGTGAGATTGAGAAGGATTTAACTCCAAACGGCGTAGTTGTGTCAAATATAATCTCTTCATTAACCGGAAGAAACGCGGATATCTTTAAAGCGGAGTACAAGACGCTTTCTCGGGTTTTTCCAAAAGTCTACGTTTTCCCAGTTTCAGACGCTGGCTCGGGTTTCGTTCAGAACATAATCACCGTTGCAACCAAATCAGACATCTTTTATTCTAAGGCAAACTTGTTGGATACGGCTGGAAATGCCAGCTACTTGAAGATTTCTCAAATCTCAGACTACATTGAACACTATTGGGAGACAAAGATAGAAACATCAGAGGTTCGCATCTTAACGGATGATTATGCTCCGGTGGAGAACTTGATAAATCCTTTGACTGGGCAGTCTTTTGTTAGAGAGGAAGACCAAGGCAGCGTTATTGTAGAGGCTACAGAAATTCCTAATCTGTGGGGAGGCATTGCAACGATAACCCCGCAATCAATCTTTGTGATAATTTTGGGAATCGGTATTGGCATCATTATTCTTCTCGCCGATAAATATCGTCACAAGAGTCGAGCTTTTTCAGCGACATCTGACTTTAGCAACCCACAGCAGGTAAAGTGAGCGATAAAGTGTAAACCTAGATGAAGGGAAGGCATTCTAGCTTTTATCTTCGAGCCTCAATTAGAGCTATTGTTTCAAACATGACTTTTTTCTCAGCGAATATTCTAGCTTTCAGCCCTAATTCGGTAAGCTTTTGCAGTGTCTCGTTGATGTTCGACAGAGAAGATTGCACCAAAAGAATTCTGCCATTTTCGCTTAGGTATCGCGGTGCTTCGGAGATAAAGCGATCTATGAGTTGTCTTCCTGTAGGTCCCCCAGCCCAAGCTCGTTCTATCCACGTTTTCTCTTCGTCTCGGCTAGATGGCAAGTATGGAGCGTTGAACAGAATAAGGCTGAAACGCTCATCTTGCTTTATTGGTTGGAAAAGGTCGCCTAGCCGTATGTCCATTTTGTCTTCAACTCTGCTAAGTTTCGCGTTAATTTTGGCACAGTTTACTGCATGAGGATTCAAGTCTGTGGCCACTACCATTTTTGCCTTTTTCGCTGCAAGAATCTCCAATATGCCGCAGGCCGTGCCTAAGTCTAGGACAACATCGTTTTCGTCAATCGAAAGATTCTCTGCCAAAAGGAAAGTGTCTTCTGCTGGTTCGTAAACATCCCTTGAGACATAGAAGGCATGGTCATTGAAGAATATCTTTTTTCTTGACGATTTCATTGGCTAAGGCTCCGAAATCTTCAGGTGCCAACTCTCGCACCCGCCTATCATGATAGGATAAAGAATCAGCTACCGCTAAGACTTTTTCTTTTGCGATTCCAAGTCTTGCGAGAAAGGGTGTAATGGCATTGCGCACCTTTTTGTTTCGTTGAGTGAACAGTATCTGAACTAGATCGAAAAAGGCTTGTTTATCTTGGAGAATGAAGGGTGGCGGCTTTGGCTTTAACCCAACTATGTATGAGCCTACTTCGGGTTGCGGATAATACATGTCCTTAGACACAAACTCTAGCAGCTCTACATCTGCCCGATAATAAGTCATTACGGTTAATCTCCCGTATTCTCTGGTTCCAGCAAGTGCCACAAGTCTTTCTGCGAATTCTTTTTGAAAAGTAACAGTGGCACGTTCAAACTTTTTGTCTAAAAGCCAGAAAAGAATGGGAGACGAGATGTAGAAGGGCGGGTTAGAAACGACCTTATTGAAAGACGGAATCGGCACTTTGAGAACATCTCCTCTAATTAACTTTACATTTTCCAAGTCTTGGAGTTCGGTTCTCAGAATTCTCATCAATCGAGGGTCAACTTCAACGGCGATAACTTGCTTGCATTTTTGGGACAGAAGTCTTGTTAGAAAGCCTAGTCCAGCGCCTATTTCCAAGACAACGTCATTCTTGTCTAGAGATGCACCGGAGACCATAAGCCTCAATAAATCTTCGTCTATCATGAAGTTTTGTCCTAAGCGTTTCTTGGGAAAAGTCTGGTAAGTATGCAGAAGACGCCTTGTCTTTTTAAGCAGGCTCATTATCACTCAGATTCCATCAATAACTGAATTTACATGGACGCAATGATGCTTTTAAATGTCTTCTTAATGAAAAACGCCAAAGAAAAAGTGCAGAGTAACTTCTCATTGAGATCGAGTGAATAGTCGATATTTACTTTCGCCTGCCAATTCCTCTAAAATTCTTTTCGTAATGAGTTTCGCTGGGTTTGGGATGTTTGCCCTTTGCTGTAAATCATCGAAGTTTTTGAAGGAATTCCTTTCTCTCTCGTTGATTATTTGCCACATGTATTTCTTGCCTATGCCCGGGATCAACTCTAAGGCGTTCATTCTAGGAGTTATTGCTTGAGCCACATTGAAAAAGTTGACGAACCAGCTTTCCCGGTTAAGCACGATTTTTTCGAGGATTCCCGGCAGTTCCATTTTGGCTGTGGAGGTTAGTTCTTCGTAGCCTATTCGCCCAAGAATGTAGGTAATCTTGACTCTTTGGTCTTTTCCAACGTATACGCGGTCATAAGGCTTAATGAAGATGCCCTCTTTAACAACGGCCTCTAGAAGAGTGAAAAATTTTGCTCCAACCACTTGAACTAGGGCTCCTGCTCTATAGCCCGGTCTAGTGCCAGGTCTACCATGTGACAGGAAATCCAGCACATAGGCGAATTCTTCGTATCTTTTTTCCATTCTTTCCTCGCCTAACACTAACGTTGACTAACAATTTATCTTCTATTATAGAGGAGCCTTTTATTCTCTTTTCCTATACTCGTCTAAAAGGTTTAGTATCCTCTGCAACTTAGAAGTTTCCACTATCTTGCGCCCGCCAGCTAAAAAAACGCGAACTTCTTCGATGCTTTCGGGCATACAGTTCACCAACTGAACCGCTTCCTCCTTTTCTAACTCAAACTCTTTCATAAGATTCTTTACAAGTATGTCAGCTTTTTCGGTGTCAATACGAGAAAACTTAGAGGCATAATCCAGCGATCTTCTTTGAAGCTGGTCAAGCTTCTCTTCGCCGAGCGACTCCAACATTTTCTTGACTTGAGCCACTGTCAGAATCTTCTCTTTCAAAGGTTTTGAAGCCATTTTCTTATCCACCAATGTGCGGTTTTAGATGTTCTGGACGCACAATTATTTGTTTCGTTGCGTCTCCTTGGGTTACATTCACTACGTAGGCTCGACCTCTTTTCTTGGAGATGACACCTACCCGACCATGATATCTGCGGTGAGGCATGCCCTTGTGGATACTTGGGTCAATCTTTACAACAACTTTCTCGCCAGAAGTATACTCATAGAGAACCTTGCTCAGCCCTGTTTTTCCTTTTTCTCTAGGCTTTCTCCTCAGAAGCGACCGAGTTTTCGCGCGGTAGCCCTTAGATTTCTTCATTTAGACCCTCTCTTTCTTGTTCATAATTACATTTAGAACGTCTAATTCTAAGGGTTTGGCTTCTACATTTAGGATTTCCGCTACGCTTGGGCTTGTTCGCCCTTCGTCTCCAGTTACTAATTCCTTTATATAGAGGCCTCCTTGACTTTGGATTCGCATTTCTATTTTATTAGGCTTTAACCTCTTTACTTTCGCCTTATATATGTGCTTTTCCCGAACAAGGTCAGCTCTTCTGTGAAGCACACGTGTAGGTGTTTGCTGACGAATAACGATGCCTGTAAGCGTTTCAGCTAATTCAGCTAGCTTTTCGTTGGAAACCCTCTTGTTAAACTCGACAGTAACTTTATACAGTTTTTGCGCAACCTCGGGTTTCTTCAGTTTTCTCACAGTGTCTTTTGTGGCCAATCGGAGGTTAGAAACTTCAACTTTACCCTTGGCTCTTTCATTAACTGTATGGGCTAGGCTTTTGAGGTCGAAAAATCTTTTCTTCGGCCTTTTGATCTCTATAACGAAGGGTCTACCCCGCCCCAGCATCCTGGCGTCAATGTCTTCTCTTCCAGCTCCATGAAAGGCTATAGCTTCTCCCCCAGCGACTTCCAAGGTTGGCTCTCCAATGATCTCTTCAACCGATTCTGGATACATTTTGCCTGTCCCGTTGCATCGCTGGCAACCTTTTCCTTTGCATTTCACACATAACCATCTGGATTGAGGTATGCCTCGGACGAGTTTTCGGTACCTTCCAGCAATGAAAAGTGGGTTAACCTGCAGATGGATGTGCCCCGAAAAGGGCTTAACTAAAACGACAATTTCTGGTCTTTTGAACTCGACAGTTTTCTCAATTACCTTGAAGATCTCTTTACCCATTTCTCGGCTGAACTCGTTGCGCATGTTTTCGCCGTGTTCCACCTCGAACTTAGCCTTAAACTCGTCTTCTCTCTCTTCAGTTTCTGTG